>CAIVCF010000001.1 GCA_903904335.1 uncultured Chitinophagaceae bacterium
AGAAATCCCGTTATCCCTCTTTATTTTAAAAAGGTTGGGCTTTTTGAAAAATATTTTTATTTTACCGATAGGTGCTTTGATAAAAGCTACGTCTGTCTTCATTTTCCCGTCTGCTACATAATCATCCACCAGATCCAATTTTGCTTTTACTTTTTGCACCAATACATTCATACTCTGTGCACTTACAAAAATTGCAGCTTGCATTGCGAAAAGAAATAAAATGATCTTGCCTGTATTTTTCATCATTGATTAGTCATTTAACTCAACACATCTTTTTTCTTAAACACATACAAAGATGCACCTACAAAGAAAACGATATGAGCCAGCAATATTAAAGTAGAATTTAGTAATCGATCCGGTCTTTGGATCGTTCCTCTCATTGTTTCATTCGCTGCATTCACTTTCACATCAAAAAATTCTTTCCATGCCACCATATGTGTTGTAAACAAATATGGTTTAATGGTATTGAAAATAGGAATACTCATCGTACTCAATATGGTAAAGAAAACAATGATGCTCATGGTGGCAACAATCGGTCCGATGGAATTTTCTGCAAATTGCGATAAGAAGAAACCCAATGCAGCAACTGTTATCATCGCCAATGCAGCAAAACAAAATGCACCAGCATAACGCCAGAAAATATCCGCATTTTCAATTTGTACTGCATAATTGTTTTTCAGTAAGAACATGTCATCTGTACCAAAGATCCACATGCTTAAAAATAAAGCCAGAATAGCCAACCATATTAATAAGAGAATCGTATAAATAGTTGCTGCAAAAAATTTAGCCAAAATAAATTGTGTTCTGCTGATTGGTTTGGTGAGCAATAAACGAAGTGTACCCATGTTGGCTTCGCCGCTGATCATATCAGCGGCTATCAATGCAATTAATAAAGGAACATGCACCAATAATAATTGCAGTAATACATAACAAACAAAATAACCATTAATGATCTTACCATCAATTTGTAAAGTGTTGCTGAGATCGGCCATTACAAATGCTGCATATTCTTTGCCATCTACTTTTAATCCCAATTGTACAATGGTGATCAATGCAGTGATGGCCACGAACGCAATGTAAGTTCTTGGCCTTCGAAAAATTTTATACAGCTCAATTTGTAAAAGCGTCCACATGTTGATTGCCTGATGTTACTTGTAAAAAATAATCTTCCAAACTATGTCTCGGTTGTAAGGATAAAACTTCAATGCTCATGTTCACCAGATCACGATGCAGTTGCGGAATTAATTTTCTGTCCAATTTCAACAGCAATGCATGTTCTCTTTGAGGCTGTAAGTTTTTCTGCCAACTGCTTTGTTGCAATTGTTGTAATGAAAAAACATTATCCATCGTTGTTAATTCAACAATGGTTTGTGCAGGATCGAATAATTCAGCAGACTCTCCTTCAATAATTTTTTTGCCCTGATCAATGATCAGCACTTTTGTTGCCACCTGTTCTATCTCAGTTAATAAATGCGAAGAAACGACTATTGTTTTTTTCATCTCTCTGCTCAAATGCAGAATCAAATTTCTGATATCAGCAATCCCTTGCGGATCCAATCCATTGGTAGGTTCATCCAAAATAATTAGTTTGGGATCATGCACCAAAGCAATAGCAATACCCAATCGTTGCTTCATACCCTGCGAATAGGTTTGCACTTTGTCTTTTGCACGTGCAGCCAGTCCCACCATTTCCAATTGCTGCATTAATTTCTGTTCGGTCACTTTTACGCCGCTCAGTCTGGCAAAGAGTTTCAGGTTATCGTAAGCAGATAAATATTTATATACATCCGGCTTTTCAATCACAGCGCCCACTTGTTGCAAAATCTCTTTACGATGTGAATGCAAAGGCATCCCGAATAATTCAATATGTCCTGATGTTGGAGAAATTAAAGTGAGCAGCATTCGGATGGTAGTGCTTTTGCCGGCACCATTCTGTCCGAGAAAACCATATACATCACCTTCCCGTACAGAAAATGAAAGGTCATTGACCGCAGTAATATTTTTGAATTGTTTGGTTAATCCCGTAACCTCGATCACTTGTTGCATCATGGTAATAACAACAAAAGTAGGGTAAGGTTTTGAATGAGGCTGTTAATGATAGAATTTTATGCTGATTTTTTGGGGACGAACTTTTGAATAAGCAGGAACTTTGGTTGCGTCGCACACTTGTACTGAAGAATAGTTATGAGCGCAAATCTGAGATCTGTAAGTAAGTCTTTTTTCGAAGCACTTCTTTTCATATTGCTTATAGTTCAAAAAGCACAAGTGTGCGACGCAACAACAGATGCCATGAAATACAATCGCTGGCTACAAAATCATTTTCCCACCTGTAAATATTGTTGCAATGCTTTTACATAATCTTCAAAAGCATTGATACCTTTTTTAGTGATCTTGCAAGTAGTAAGCGGATAATTGTCTTTGAACTGTTTTACAACATCCACATAACCGGCGTCTTTTAATTTTTGTATCTGCACAGAAAGATTACCTGCTGTTGAATTTGTTTTTTCACGAATGAAAGTAAATTCTGCTTCTTTAACAGCAATGAGCAAACTCATTACGGCCAATCGAAGTTGTGAATGCAATATGGGATCGAGTTCTTTGAACATTAACAGGCTTTTCCTTTTAAAAACATATTACGTAAGATCAATCCCGGAATTAACCAATTGATGATACCTGCAATGCCTTGCAGCAGCATATCGTATTGAAACGATACAAAACAGCTCACGATAAACAGCAAATAACAAATAATGCCGCCGATGATCATGGGTTTGAATTTTCTTGCCAATCCTGTTACCAAAGTGGGTATTGCATATAAGATCAGGAAGATAGAAGATTCACTGAAAATAAAAGGGTGAAACGCACTTATTTCTCCGGTTGCTTTATTGCGCTGCAATAATTCGATACCATCTTTTGCATAAAAATTTTCACTTACGCCCGGCACTACATTATTATAAAATGCCAATGCAAAAATGCTGATACCAAATACCAACCATACTGCGTTCATGGCAGATTCTTCGTAAGTCAATATTTTCCGCTGTCTTGATTCTTTGATAGAAATAATTACTTGCGGAACTATCGCTATCAATGTTAGAAACCAAACATCAAACCATCCGGTTGAAAAATCAAAATGTGCTTTTACAAAACTGAACAGTCCGCAAAAACCCACCACACTGCCCCACAATATAGCACTGGTGCCGCTTTCGTGAAAACTGCCTTTTACTTTGTGGATCATCTCAGTAATTATCTGCAGACTTTCTTGTTCGGTAAGATTCTTTTCTTCAGACATAGTTATTCTATTAAAGTAAAGGTAGCAGAGGCATTACAACCTCTGCCATGTTTATAGACATCTTATTTGCACTGTGCCAATAAACCTTCTGCAGTTTGCTTGCCCCAGTTAGGATGCAGTTCTGATGCTGGTTTAAAGGTAGCAAACAAGTCAACTGCTTTTTGTAATAATGGCTTTGCATTGGCCTTGCCACCACCAAAAGCTTCCGGTGTATTGAACACAGTTTGTCCGTCTAATAAATAAGGTCGCGGATTCGTTGGGTCTGCTTTCTTCGCATTTAGCAAAGCCTCACTAGCTTGTTTGCCGTAAGTCTGCCAGCGATTCATTGCATCAACTGTCATTTCCAAAACAGCGATCATTTGTTTCATGCAAAAAATTTCAGAGTTATTTGTTTCCAATGCTTCAGCTTTGGTTAACAGGTCACTGCTCTTCGCCCCCACTTTATCTTTATCAGCTTTCGGATCAGCCCAACCGATAATATAATTTGCATAAGCTGCATAATAATAAGGCAACCATTGTGTTTTTTCTGCATCGCCGATTCTTTCAAAGGATGCAGACAGATCAGCAAAGTCCTGCGGAGATTTTGCAGAATCCAATAACTGTAAATTTTGTTTCATTTTCTTCGTATACATTTCGCTCTGCGAAAAGGCAACTGTTGAAATCAATGTTGCAGCAATCAGTAATAGTTTTTTCATGTTTGTTTGATTTATTGTTTTTTATTTTGTTGTCAACTTTTATTTTTTATTCAACATACTTGCGTCGCACTCTTGTACACCATAGCTTTATGCAGCATGGTGCTTATACTTTCTTTTATCATCAAATTCAAATCATCATTCAGTTATAAATTATTATTGATAGCATCCTGCCTTCTGTCAACACCCCAACTCAAAAACAC
>CAIVCF010000002.1 GCA_903904335.1 uncultured Chitinophagaceae bacterium
AATTGGTCCCGAAATAATGGATGCCGTTCTGCATATTTTCAATGCCGCAAAAGTGCCATTGGAATATGAATTTGTTGATATGGGCAAATGGGTATTTGATAAAGGCTTCAGCAACGGTATGACTCCAGAAGCACAGGAAGCAATTGAGCGTTTGGGCATTTTATTTAAAGGACCAATGGAAACCCCAAAAGGCAAAGGCGTAAAAAGCATAAACGTTACCGCCAGAAAAACCTGGAACACGTATGCCAATAAAAGAACCTTTCAAACTTTGCATGGCGTAGATACTGTTTTCAGTAAAGCAGGAATACCAATCGATCTTACCATCGTTCGTGAAAACATTGAAGATACTTACGGTGGTGTTGAACACATGCTTACACATGATGTTGCATTGAGCCGTCGTTTTATTACACGACCGGGGAGTTTGCAGTTAATCAAGTATGCTTTTGAAATGGCGAAGAAAAAAGGTACGAAAAGAATCACTTGCGGACATAAAGCCAACATCATGAAGATCACTGACGGATTATTTCTCGAAGTATTTTATGAAGTGGCAAAAGAATATCCCGAATTAAAAGCTGACGATGTGATTGTGGATGATCTCTGCATGAAATTGGTAACACGCCCTGATTTGTTTGATGTAGTTGTTCTTACCAATTTACAAGGTGATATTGTAAGTGATCTTTGCGCCGGATTGGTTGGTGGGCTTGGGTTTGCACCAAGTGCGAATATCGGAGACCATATTTCCATCTTCGAAGCGGTGCATGGAACTGCTCCCGATATTGCAGGAAAAAATATTGCCAATCCAACTTCATTATTATTAAGCGGTGTAGGCATGTTGCGCCATTTGGGTTTGATGGAAAGTGCTGCCATGCTAGAAAATGCGTTACTCTACACATTGGAAAAAGGTATTCATACAGGCGATTTCGGCGATAAAAATATTCCGGCCGTAAATACAACTGTTTTTGCTGATGCCATCATTGCAAATTTTGGAAAGCTGCCTTCCTTGAATGCAAAACCATATTTAAAAGATCAGAAACCAACGCCTACACTTTTTAAATTAAGCCAGAATGAAATGATGGTTTCAAAAGAAAGAGATGATGAAACCATTTGCGGCGTTGATATGTTTATTGCCAGTAATGAGCAACCGCAGGAAATTGCAACAAAATGTTTGCGTCACGCAGGTGTGAAATTTAAATTAGTCAGCATCAGCAATCGCGGTACACAGGTTTGGCCAACAGGAAGTGTGTACACCAATCTCGTAAATCAATTCAATGTTCGTTTCGAAACATTGGACGGTCTTCCGTTAAATCAACAAGACATCATTGGTTTGTACGTTAGTTTAAGCGGCAATTTTAAAATTTGTTCATTGGAATTATTGAATCAATGGGGCGATAAAAAAGCATATTCGTTGGCACAAGGACAATAATTTTTTTGTTACAAGCTTTTGTTTCTTATGGCATCAACTGTTGCGTCGCACACTTGTACTTTATATTTTCATGCAACAAAAAATGATTCAAATAAGATTATCATGAAGAAAATATTTTCATCTGCCATCATTTTGTTCATCGCATTCCAATTATCGGCACAAAATAAAATTGTTGTTTTTCAAACAGATTTTGGCTTAAAGGATGGTGCAGTATCTGCCATGAAAGGCGTTGCAACAAGCGTTTCCGCCGATTTAAAATTATATGATCTTACGCATGAAATTCCTGCATACAATATTTGGGAAGCAGCTTATCGATTGGAACAAACTGTTCCTTACTGGCCTGCAGGAACTGTTTTTGTTTCAGTCGTTGATCCCGGTGTGGGCACCAACAGAAAATCAGTTGTATTAAAAACAAAGAGCGGTCATTTTATTGTTACACCTGATAACGGTACATTGACACTGATCGCAGAATCTTTAGGAATTGCAGAGATCCGTGAGATTGATGAAGCGGTGAACAGAAGAAAAAATTCAGAGGGCTCTTATACTTTTCATGGCAGAGATGTGTATGCTTATACAGCTGCAAGATTAGCATCAGGCACCATCAGTTTTGAAGAGGTTGGTCCTTTACTTCCCAAAAGTGTTGTAAGTATTAATTATCAAAAAGCGGTTATTGAAGGAAAAAAATTAAAAGGTAATATCTCCATTCTCGATGTTCAATATGGAAATATTTGGACCAATATTTCTGCCGATCTGGTTAAACAACTCAATCCAAAATATGGCGATGTTTTGCATGTACTCATCTTTAATAATAACAAAAAAGTTTATGAAGGAGATGCGCCATACAGTCAAACTTTTGGTGCAGTTGTCAAAGGAAAGCCATTATCCTATCTCAACAGTTTAATGCAATTATCTTTCGCGTTAAATCAAGGCAGCTTCGCTGATCAGTATCATATTTCCAGCGGAAACGATTGGAGTGTTGAAGTAACAATTCAGTCAAAAAAATAGTTTTACTGCTATCGAAACAAGTGAACTTGATAAAAACACAGCTTAACACTTGCCGCAAATCCAATTTACCTTAATTTCACGGCTCAATTTAAAGAGCAATTGATTTATGGCAGAAGTGATTTTAATGCCCCGATTAAGCGATACCATGACTGAAGGCGTGATCGCAGGCTGGCACAAAAAAGTTGGAGACACTGTAAAAAAAGGTGATCTCTTGGCCGAAATAGAAACAGACAAGGCCACTATGGAACTGGAAAGTTACCAGGCAGGTGTATTATTACATATCGGCACACCCAATGGTGGCAAATTACAAGTAAACGATTTATTGGCGGTATTGGGGAAAGCCGGAGAAGATATCAGTGCCATTCTCGCAGAACACAATGGCGGCAAGTCTCCTGCGCCAAAAGCCGCCCTAAAAGAGGAACCTGTTCCACAAGCTAAAAAAGAAAGTAGTGTTGCGCCAAAAGTCGACATTGCTGCTATGGATGAAGTTGTTTTAATGCCTCGTTTAAGTGATACAATGACTGAAGGTGTGATAGCAGCTTGGCAAAAAAATGTTGGTGATACTGTAAAAAAAGGTGAAGTATTGGCTGATATTGAAACTGATAAAGCTACCATGGAATTGGAAAGTTATAAGGATGGTGTTTTATTATATCAAGGTGCGAAAGCAGGCGAAAAAATTCAGGTGAATGATCTGCTATGCATTATTGGCAAACAAGGTTTGGACATAAATGCAATCGTTGCTGCAGTTAAAGCAGGCGGAAATGCCGCTCCTGTAAAAACAGAAACAAAAATCGAAACAGTTGCTGCACCTGCTGCTCAAACAAGTCCTGCACCTCAGCCTGAAGTTGCGCAAGTTATTAATGAAGGAAGAATATTTGCTTC
>CAIVCF010000003.1 GCA_903904335.1 uncultured Chitinophagaceae bacterium
ATCAGGGTTTTTGGTCGGTCAAGTTACTGTTTTGTTGATATAAAATCCCATTTTACCAACGAGTTGTTGCCTTTTATTTTATGGCTAATTGAAATATCTATCCTTTTTTATCGTTCTTATTTAGCTATTTTCTAATTATCTTAAGATTTATACTAAAAAAATCTCTATGCCTCCTATCAGAACTTTTACAGGATCGGATATTGCAGTGATCATGCAAAACATTTCCGGCATCAGAATGATGTTACCCAATCATGTAAAATTAAAACCAACTGAAAGAAGAAGCATGTTTAAGCTAAATACAAAAAAACAAGCTTTTGTTGAAGCTGCTTTGAAATTTATGAAAACAAGGCCTGAGACCGTTCCTCCTTTTATTGATGTTCCAACTTGCAATAATTATCTGCAACTATATCATCAATATGAGGAATTGATCTATGAATTAGAAAAAATACAAAAATTAATGGATGACGTAAAACTTCAGCTTGGCAATGAAGTAATGAATATGACCAAAGCTTATTTTCATAATGCCCGTTTTGCATCACAATCGGGCAGAAAGACCGCCGATCCTATCTACCAACAACTAAAAACAAATTATGCTGTGGGCAGAAACAGCAAAAAGAACGCTGCTGCTGATAAGATATAGTTTCTGTTCATTTTTCTATAGGTTGCGGTAAACATTCATATAATGTAAAATTTTCCTGTACAATTCTTCCGGAGCGAAGGGCTTTACAACAATATCATCCATCCCTATATTTTTTGTTTGTGCTTCAACTTCTTTGGGAAGACTGGCCGTTAAAGCAATAATAGGAATAGTTACTCCGTTTTCACGCATCGTTTTTGTTGCCGTGTATCCATCCATTACAGGCATGTGCATATCCATCAGGATTAATTTATGACGATTAATGTCTAATTTCTCCAAAGCTTCTTGGCCATTGCGCGCCACTTCAACTTTTGCGCCCCATCTTTCTAAAAAAGTTTTAGCAACAAGAATATTCATTTCGTTGTCTTCCACCAATAATATCTCGGCATTTGCAATGGGTTTGCTATCTTCTTCGGGCAATTTATTCAGCCCTTCTTTATTTTCTGATAAGACCGTTTTACTGATAGGGAAAGATTGAACAAAATAAAATTCTGCTCCCTTGCCCGGTTCACTGATTAATTGCAACTCTGAATCTTGAAGCTTTAATAATTTTTTACAGATAGCCAGGCCTAATCCTGTTCCGCCAAAACCCCTTGATGTTGATGAGTCAGCCTGTGTAAATTGCTCAAAAATTATTTTTTGTTTTTGTTTTTCTATGCCAATCCCCGTGTCTTTTACTTTTATTTTCAATGTAACAGAATTCTCTGATTGCGCAAGAACAATAACTTCTATCAAAACAGAGCCCTGTTTGGTAAACTTGATCGCATTGTGAACAAGGTTGTTTAATATCTGGCCGGTCCTTGTCGGGTCTCCAATAATCTTTCTGTTCAAAGCAGAATCAATTTTTGAATAAAGCTCAATCCCTTTATCGTCTGCAAATGATTTTAAACCTGCAATAATATTTTTGATGATGTCGCCAATATCCATATTGATATACTCAAATTTAATTTTGCCCGCCTCGATTTTATTATAATCAAGGATATCGTTCACGATAGATAAAAGATTATTGGCTGAAAACAACAGAACATTCAAATTCTCTTTTTGATCTTCCCTCGGATTGCTTCTCAATAATAAATGTGATAGTCCGATCACAGAATTCAATGGCGTTCGGATTTCGTGTGACATGGTTGACAAAAAATCGCTCTTTGCCCGTAACCCTTGCTCTGCCTCTGTTTTGGCTTTATTCAATGTAAACGCAAAGCGGAAATAAAGTATTAATGATTGCAAAAAGAAAAAAGTTACATAGCCGATAAACAGTAATCCCTTTTGCGGATCTACGATATGAAAGTATTCCAGATTTATTATTATACTGATGATTAATCCAACTGCTGTGCTTAATAATGCATAATTCGCGCCGACTCTTTTATTTTGTGCTGCTTTTATATAAACATAAAAAGAGTAGCCAATAAAAAAGAACATGGCTACAAGAAAAGGGTTTATCAACATCGTAAAAATACTTGGCGGAAAAAGAATTGTGATTGCTATAAATGTTCCACATAATGCAACCATTATTTTGACACTGATCTTATGAAAATCTTTTGGATACAATTCCCGTGTATATAGAGAAAAAAAGCCAACGCTTGCAAACAATGTGAGGTATTCTAAATGTGTTGTAATGGTCCACGGTATGTTTGGAAAAATAGAGTGCAGTTCATATAGTCCTGTTCCGATGATCCTGTAACTGTACACAATGCAAAACATGGAAAAATAGAGGATCACCTTATCGTGTTTTCCAAACAGGTATAATCCGAAAAAAAACAATCCGCCCATAAACAAACATCCTGTCAGCAATAAATCAAAAGCGGATTCTTTCTCTTTTTGATACATCAATTTGTCTCTGCTGCCTATAGAAATTTCTTTATAGGGTCCGCCTTTTGAATGCCAGTAATTTGCAATTTGAAATATGATATGAAGCGTGTCTGCTGGATTTATCAACTCAATTGTTTTATCTATCCATTTGGCAACAGACTTTTCTTTGCTTGTGCCCGGAATTCCATTGGCCGCAAACTCAACATTATTAATATATAGTTTGTAAGAAGAATAGACATCGGGTAGTTCTAGAGCTAACTTGCCTTTTTCTTTCGGCATTAACACGGTTAATGTATAAGTAGCAAAACCAGTTGCTGACAATTTTTCTCCGTTTATTTTCATGTTGTTCCACAAACGAACAAAAGGAACATATTCGGGATTCTCAAATCCTGAAGAAGATGGCGTTAATAATTTATTCCAATAAAACCCCCATTCTCCGTTCAGCGATATTGTTGTTTTTTGTAGATCAACTGCCCGAAGATCAATAATCCCTTTTTGTGCAAGCGGTTTCTCTTTATTATTTTTTTCTGTTGCAATAAGCTTTCCTGATAAAAGAATTAAAAAAAGAATCAGCGAGCAACAATAATATTTTTGTAAACCATGATACATAATGAATGGATTATTTAATATCAATGATTACAGTGCAGGTTCGATAATCACAGGAATTGGTTTATTAAATTTATGATGTTCTTTTTAATATCGCTCACAAAAAATTATAGCTAAAAAAACAAAAGCTATCCATTTAGATGGATAGCTTTTGCGTTTCTTTTTATTTTTAATTACTTCTTTTCTAAGAGCTTAAAGAATTGATCTAATTGCGGCAATATCACAATTCTTGTTCTTCGGTTTGCAGCGCGGCCTTCGGCTGTATTATTATCGGCAACGGGTAAATATTGACTTCTGCCGGCTGCGGTGATATGTGCAGGATCTAATCCATATTGATCCTGTAATACGCGAACAATTGTTGTTGCTCGCTTAACACTCAAGTCCCAATTATCAATTAAAACCGGGCTTTTGAAAGGAATGCTGTCTGTATGACCTTCTACCATAAATTCAAGATCTGGTTGTGCTGCTAAAACCTTCGCCACTTTTCCCAAAACCGTTTTTGCTTTATCTGTTACTTCATAGCTTCCGCTTTTAAATAATAATTTATCTGAAATATCAATATACACAACGCTTTTATCCACTTTAATGTTAATGTCTTTGTCATCAAGATTACCAATTGCGCCTTTCAAATTCATCACTAATTGCATATTCAAAGAATCCTTTCTTGCGATGGAGGATTGAAGGTCTTTGATGTACACATCTTTTGCGCCGATGTTATCTAATGATTTTTTAATGCTTTCTGCCTGTGCTCCTGTTACAACAGACAGGTCTTTGAGTTGATTCAATACTTGATTATTGTTTTGTTTCAGAAAATCAATCTGCCCGTTAAGGTCTTTGATCTTTGCATCAGCGTCAGATTTTTGTTTTGCCAATTGGCTTGTTAAGTCTGTGTTTTGTGTTTTACTAGCACTCAGTTCCCCCTGCAGTTCACGGTATTTATTTTGTACATCAAGATATGCGCCATTTAACTGCGTATATTTTTCTTCGGATTGCTGGAGCTTTTTCGGACTTACACAGGAAAAGACAAAAGCGCTTGCCATTGCCAGTAAAAGGAGCGTGTAATTAAATTTCATGCGATCGTTTTTGTAGATGAGTAAAATTTTAAAACGTTTTTTAATAAAAAATATTTTGTATTATTTATAATAGCCGCCTTTTTCGATTTCTTCCCTTACTTTTTCGGGCACTAAATAACGAATTGACTTTCCTTGCTGAACATTTTGCCTAATCATTGTTGCGGATATTTCCAATAACGGGGCTTGTAAAATCAGCGGCTTTCTTTCTTCGTCTTGGCGAACAATAACAGGGTGTTCCCGTCTTTGATAAACAATCATCGGATATTTCTTGATAAGAATATCCGCGTTTTTCCACTTCGGCAAATTTTCGTAGCTATCGCTGCCCATAATGATAGAAAACTGGTATTGCGGATATTTTTCTTCCAGATAAACCAGCGTATCGATTGTGTAAGATGGTTTGGGTAATTTGAACTCTACATCGGATGCGCGCAAATTAGGCTCGTCTTCAACCGCAAGTCTTACCAAAAAAAGACGTTCGTATTCATTTAGTAATACGGCCGATGTTTTAAACGGATTTTGCGGACTAACAACAAGCCAACCCTGATCAAGATCTGTATTATTTACAATATAATTTGCAATGATAAGATGCCCGAAATGAACAGGATTGAAGGAGCCGAAATAAAGTCCGATTTTCATTTATTGTATTGATTATCATTATTTTATATCTTCAACAAAGATGCTATTTGCTTCATTCAGTCTCAAGCTTAAATTATATCCTGCAATTGAAATCGAAATTGGGTCACCGAGTGGGGCAATTTGTTCAACTTTGACCAATTCACCTGGCACACAACCCATCTCCATCAGTTTAATGAATATCTCATCTTTTTCGAAAGATAATATAGTTGCTTTTTGACCAATCTTTAATTCGCTCAATCTTTTCATTCCTTCGTTTATCATTCAAAAGTAAATTTAGCATTTGGGTTTTTGTTACGAATTTTGGAGCAAGCCGATAATATGCAAAAGATATTCTTTCATTCTGCTGATAAACCTTCCAAATTTCTTCATAAAAAGAAGTTGAAATCGTTTATTGAATTGATTTTCAAAAAGGAAGGGTTTTCTCTTGACTCTCTTGCCTACGTGTTTTGCTCTGATCTGTATTTATTAAAAATAAATCGTGAATTTCTGCGTCATGATTTTTATACCGATATCATAACATTCGACCTGTCCGATTTGAACAGTCCTGTTTTAGGTGAAATTTATATCAGCATTGATCGTGTAAAAGAAAATGCGAATGCGCTTGGATTCTCTTACCAAGAAGAATTATGCCGAGTGATCTTCCACGGAGCTTTACACTTGTGTGGTTATGGAGACAAGAAGAAAACTGAAATTACGGTGATGCGTAAAAAAGAGGAGCAATATTTGCGTTTGTTTAAAAAACAATTAATTACATAAATATGAGCCTGTTTCACGTGAAACCGTTTCTCCTTTTTATTTTACTTCCTCTTTTCGGCTCTTCTCAAATAAGCACAATTTGGTTAAAAGATCAACTCATTCCTGCTCCTAAAAAGATCGATTCAGCTGTTTTAGAGTGGAATTCTCAACAAGAAAAATATATTTCGCTTTCTGAAAATGCAAAACAATGGCTGTATTGGACGAATTATACCAGAAAAGACACCCTCCGATTTTGGGACAGCGCTGTGGCGCCGATACTTCTTACATTTCCTGAATTAGAAGGAAAATATTCTATTTCTCTGAGACTGGAATTATATAAACATGAGTCTCTATCACTCTTCTCATTAAACGAAGATTTGCTTAACACGGCTCAGGCACACGCAACAGATATCGCAAATTCCAAGATCAAGCCAGGTCATGTTTCGAGTAATGGAACAGGGTTTTCTGATAGAATGAAACCCGCGGGTATTAAATTTTGTGCTGCTGAAAATATCTGCGTTGGAAATCATAGTACCCTTCTTTCTCTGGTTTTATTGTTTTTGGATATCGATCTTCCGGAATTGGGGCATCGAAAAAATCTTTTAAGCCCCATTTTTACGGATTTGGGCATTGGTGTTGCTGTCTTGAAAGATAACAGTCTATTTAGCGTTCAGGATTTTTCTTGCCCCCAACAACATTAACTCGTTCCACGTGAAACAATTTTTTCCGCTTTACGTTAATCACTAAACACCCGCCTATTATTGGTGGATTATCTTTGTTGCCTTCCTAAAACATTTTTCATGTTTCCTGATTATGATGTTATTGTTGTTGGTGCGGGCCATGCCGGATGTGAAGCCGCGGCTGCTTCTGCCAATTTGGGTAGCAAAGTTTTGCTGATCACAATGAATATGCAAACCATTGCCCAAATGAGCTGCAATCCTGCTATGGGTGGAATTGCAAAAGGTCAAATTGTGAGAGAAATAGATGCCATGGGTGGTTATAGTGGGATTGTTACCGACAAAAGCATGATCCAGTTTCGCATGCTCAATAGGAGCAAAGGCCCCGCTATGTGGAGTCCCCGTGCGCAAAACGACAGAATGCTTTTTGCTGCAACATGGCGTGAAATGCTGGAAAATACTGCTAACGTAGATTTTTATCAGGACATGGTTCGTTCGATTATCATAAAAGATAACAAAGCCTGCGGAGTTGTAACAGGCTTAGGCCATTCTATTTTCAGCAAATCTGTAGTTGTAACAAGTGGAACGTTTTTAAATGGCATTATTCACATTGGCGAAAAGCAGTTTGGAGGCGGGAGGGTTGCCGAAAAAGCAGCGACCGGTATTACTGAACAATTGGTTGAATTTGGCTTTGAAAGCGATCGCTTAAAAACAGGAACACCCCCTCGGGTTGATGGAAGAAGTTTGGATTACTCCAAAATGGAAGAACAAAAAGGTGATACGGAAATTGTCGGATTTTCTTTTTTAAATCCAGAGCGAATTAAAGCAAACGAACAAAAAAGTTGCTTTATCACCTATACCAGCGAAAAAGTTCATGAAATTTTAAAAACCGGTTTTGACAGAAGCCCGATGTTTCAGGGGAGGATTGAGGGTATTGGACCAAGGTATTGTCCCAGCATAGAGGATAAAATTAATCGATTTGCTGATAGGGAAAGGCATCAACTTTTTGTTGAGCCAGAAGGCTGGAATACGGTGGAAATCTATGTGAACGGCTTCTCTACTTCCTTACCGGAAGATGTTCAGGTTCGGGCTCTGCGTAATGTGTTGGGGTTTGAAAATTGCAGGGTCTTCAGGCCTGGCTATGCTATTGAATATGATTATTTTCCTCCTACTCAGTTAAAACACACATTAGAAACTAAATTAATATTAAATTTGTTCTTTGCTGGTCAGATCAATGGAACAACCGGCTATGAAGAGGCTGCCTGCCAAGGTTTGATGGCAGGAATCAATGCCCATCAAAAAGCCCGGAATCTTGAGCCTGTTATTTTAAAAAGGAGTGACGCTTATATCGGAGTGCTGATAGATGATTTGATTTGTAAAGGTACTGATGAGCCTTACAGAATGTTCACCAGCAGGGCAGAATTTAGAACACTTTTGCGTCAAGACAATGCAGATCTTAGGCTGACCGAACTCAGTTATCGCCTCGGGTTAGCCTCACAAACAAGAATGGAAAATGTGATTGTAAAAAAAGAAAGTACTGCCAAAATAATTTCCATTTTGTCTGAAACAAATGTCGAACCCGCGGAAATCAATGCATATTTAGAAAGCATCGGTTCTTCTTCAATATCTGAAAGACAAAAAGTTAGCAAACTCATTCTTCGCCCAAATATTTCTTTGCCATTATTAATGGAATATATCCCTTCGCTTGCAATATCTCTTTCCGGTTTCAAGCAAGAAAGTATTGAGCAGGCAGAAATTCAAGTCAAATATGAAAGATATATTGAGAAAGAACAGGAAATCGTTCAGCGCATGAGTCAATTAGAGGAATTAATTATTCCCGACTCCTTCGATTACGATAAGGTTTCTGCGTTATCCAATGAGGCCTTACAAAAATTTAAGCGTATCAAACCAAGAACGCTGGGACAGGCGGGAAGAATAAGTGGCGTAAACCCAAGCGATGTACAGATACTGATGGTTTTCATGGGGCGCTAATCTTTTTGATTTTTGCATTTCACCTCTTAAATAATATTCTTCGCCGAAAATATGATGAATGGTTTTTGCCTTTCAATCATTTCAGTAGCTTTAGTACTTTCCAAACCAACTTAAAGCATTATGAGAAAATTTAAGCTCCTGCTTTCCGGGCTACTCTTTGTTTCGCTGATACAAGCCCAGGAAACATTCCCCGTAAATGGTATTGCTGACAAGCGTTCCGGCACATTTGCGTTTACCAATGCAACCATTGTAAAAGATGTTCAAACAACATTACAAAATGCGACTTTGATAATCAGTGATGGGAAAATCATTGCCGTTGGGAATAATATTACCATTCCTAAAGAAGCCGTTGTTGTTGATTGCAAAGAAAAATATATCTATCCTTCTTTTATAGATATTTACAGTGATTATGGAATAACAACTCCGCAAAGAGCCCCGGGAGGATTTAACTTTAGCGCTCCTGCTCAGATTACCTCTAACACAAAGGGCGCATATAACTGGAATCAGGCCATCAAGCCCGAAACAGATGCATCAAAATTATTTGCGGCTGATGAAAGCAAAGCAAAGCCTTATCGCGAAATCGGTTTTGGCACCGTGCTTACACATGTAAAAGACGGAATAGCCAGGGGAACCGGCGCAGTTGTAACACTTGCTAATGCTAAAGATGGTTTCAAGGAAAATTTAATACTTCTGAAAGAAAAAGCATCGGCACATTATTCTTTTAATAGGGGCACATCTTCTCAAAGTTATCCGAGCAGTGTAATGGGATCTATTGCATTGCTTCGTCAAACTTATTTAGATGCTCAATGGTATAAATCAAAACCATCGAAAGAAGGAATCAATTTATCATTACAGGCGTTTAATGATAATCAATCCCTGCCGCAAATATTTGAAGGTGATGATAAGTGGACCGATCTTCGTGCAGATCGCGTTGGTGATGAGTTTGGCGTACAATATATCATTAAAGCAGGGGGTAATGAATACCAACGAATCGCTGATATTGCAGCCACTAAAGCAACTTATATTCTCTCTTTGAATTATCCACAGGCAATGGATGTTGAAGATCCCAATGACGCAAGACTTGTTTCTCTTGCAGATATGAAGCACTGGGAATTAGCGCCAACAAACCCTGCGGCTTTTGAAAAAGCAAATATTCCTTTTGCTTTAACTACTGCAGATCTAAGAGACCCAAAACAATTTCTTACCAACCTCCGAAAAGCAATTGATTTAGGTTTGAGTGAAAACAAAGCATTGGAAGCCTTGACAAAAACTCCTGCCTCTTTATTAAATATTTATGATAAAGTTGGAAGTCTTGATGTTGGTAAAATTGCCAATTTCATCATTACAAGCGGTCCGGTTTTCAACGAGAAAACTGTCTTGTTGAATAATTGGATACAAGGAGAAAAATATGCTGTAAAAGAAGATGGTTGGAATGATGTAAAAGGAAATTATACTTTAGTAATCAACGCCCCTTCCGGAACCATTAATTATACTCTGGATGTTAAAAGCGCATCTGCTGCCAATGTAATTGGAAAAGACACTTTAACAGGTAAATTCAGTTTTGATGGAAAGATCGTAAAACTAAGTTTCTCTACAACGCCCGCAAGAAGGTCTCAATTTGGCGGTGGCGCTGCCGGTTCGTTTAGTGGACAAGGCGGTGGTGGTTTTGGTGGCGGAAGAGGTGGAAATCCAAGTCAGTTCCGCTTAAGCGGTTTTGCAAATGGCGGTAGATGGAATGGTAATGGTGAAGATACTGCCGGAAACAAAGTAACATGGACCGCAAAATTTGATTCTGCATATACAGCAATTGATTCAACTAAAAAAAGACCCTCATTCCCTCAGAGATTAGGAAAAGTGGTTTATCCTTTTGATGGTTATGGCTGGGAAGAAATGCCTAAGCAGGAAAATATTTTAATTAAAAACGCAACCGTTTGGACCAATGAAAAAGATGGTGTTTTAGAAAATACGGATGTGCTGGTAAAAAATGGTAAGATCGCAAAAGTTGGAAAAAATTTGTCTGATGAATCTGCAAAAATAATTGATGGTACCGGAAAGCATTTGACTGCGGGCATTATTGACGAGCACTCTCATATTGCAGCCGCTTCAATAAACGAAGGTGGTCAATCCGTTACTTCAGAAGTACGAATCGGTGATAATCTGAATCCGGAAGATATTAATATCTATCGTCAACTAAGTGGTGGCGTAACTTCTTCTCATATTTTACACGGATCAGCAAATACCATCGGCGGTCAAACGCAATTAATAAAATTACGTTGGGGTGCTAATGATGATGATCTGAAATTTAAAGGTGCTGATCCGTTTATCAAATTCGCATTGGGTGAAAATGTAAAACGTACTACTTCTCAAAACAACAACCGATTCCCTGATACAAGGATGGGTGTTGATCAGGTTTTGGATGATGCGTTTGCAAGAGCAAAAGATTATGAAGCTGCCATGAAAGCAGATCCAAAAGGAACAAGAAGAGATCTGGAATTGGACGCATTGGTAGAAATCCTTAACAAGAAAAGATTCATCACCTGCCACTCTTATGTACAAAGTGAAATCACTTCTGCAATGCGTATCGGTGATAAATATGGTTTTAAATTCAACACCTTTACACATATTCTGGAAGGCTATAAGGTTGCTGACAAAATGAAAGTTCATGGTTCTAATGCCTCTACTTTCTCTGATTGGTGGTATTATAAACAAGAAGTGATTGATGCAAATGCATACAATGCTGCCATCATGCAAAAAGTTGGCTTGAATGTTTGTATTAATTCTGATGATGCAGAACAGGCTCGCAGATTAAACCAGGAAGCGGCTAAAACAGTTAAGTATGGCGGCGTTGGTGAAGAAGATGCTTTAAAAATGGTGACCTTAAATCCGGCTAAAGCATTACATGTTGCTGATAAAGTAGGAAGTATTAAGATTGGGAAAGATGCTGATCTTGTATTATGGAGTAATCATCCATTAAGTATTTATGCTGTTGCTGAAAAAACAATGGTGGATGGCATTGTTTTTTTTGACAGAACAAGAGATCTAGAACTACGTAAGAAAATTTCTTCAGAAAGAAATCGTCTTGTACAAAAAATGCTGGGTGAAAAAAGAAGCGGTGCTCCAACACGTCCCGCTGAACCAAGCTGGCAAGTAATTTTAAGTTGTGGTGATCATGATCATCATGACGGATTAATTACTGTTGATTTAAGTACCGACGACACTATTAACAATTAAAACAAACCATCATGAAGAAAATATTTTTATCTATATCATCTTTATTTCTGTTATCAGTTTTAGCTGTTGCACAGGAAACGATATATCCCGCAAAAGAATACAATGGTCTTTTGTTCATCACCAACGGCACGGTGCATGTTGGTAATGGAGAGGTTATTGAAGGCGCAACCATTCAGATCAGCAAAGGAAAGATTGTAAAAGTTGGGAAAGACATTGCGATTCCTGCTGACGATGTAAAAGTGATTGATGCAAAAGGCAAACAGGTCTATCCGGGTTTGATCTTATCCTCATCCGATCTTGGTTTAAAAGAAATTGCCAATGGTGTTAGAGGAAGTAACGATTATCAGGAAATTGGTGATCTGAATCCAAGTGTTCGTTCAATCGTTGCCTATAATACCGATTCAAAAGTTATAGGGACATTAAGGGCGAACGGAATTTTATTTGCGGGGATCACTCCTGAGGGCGGAGAAATAAGTGGTACTTCTTCTGTTGTACAATTAGATGCATGGAATTGGGAAGATGCAGCATATAAATATGATAATGGAATTCATTTGAATATGCCAAGTTTCATTCAGCGCTTTGGAAGAAGGGGCGGTGGCATTCCTGCCGGCATTCCTCCAGCCCTGTTAGCAAGATTTGGCGGTGGTGGTGCTGAAGGTTCCGATCCAACCAAACAAGCGTTGGAAAAAGTAGAAGAATTAAAGACATTCTTTAGAGAGGCGAAAGCATATCTGCAAGAAACTTCTCATAAGGAAACGAACTTGAAATTCGAGGCGGTAAAAGGATTGTTTGACAAAAAACAAAAATTATTTGTCCATGCCGATCAGGTAAAACAGATGTTATCCGCAATAGATTTTTCAAAAGAGTTTGGTTTTGATGTGGTGATCGTTGGCGCAAGTGAAAGTTTTCAGATCGCCGATCTGTTAAAAGCAAATAATATTGCTGTCATATTGAATCAAGAGCATTCTTTACCGGCAACAGAAGATGATGATGTTGATCAGCCATACAAAACACCCGCTGCTTTACAAAAGGCCGGAGTATTATTTGCATTGAATGATACACATGATGAAAGCCGTTACCGTAACCTTTCCTTTAATGCCGGAACAGCTGCCACATATGGTTTAACTAAAGAACAAGCCCTGCAAGCCATTACATTAAATGCCGCAAAAATTTTGGGCATTGATGATAAAACAGGAAGTCTTGAGGTTGGCAAAGACGGAAACGTTGTAATTGCTGATGGAGATATTTTAGATATGAAGAGCAGTAATGTTGTCTACGCTTTTATTCAGGGAAGACAGGTTAGTCTGGATAACAAACAGAAACAACTATACGAAAGATATAAATACAAATACAGTATCAAATAAAATTAAAAGCCCCGATCATCATGATTCGGGGCTTTTGGTTTCACAGAGGATAAATTACATATCCGAAACTATGTACATTTTCTTTTTTGTTTCGCTCTCCGTTTCTTTTGCTAACATTAGATTGATAGAGGCTGCCGCTTTTCTTCCTTCTCCCATTGCAAGAATAACGGTTGCTGCACCTAAAACTATATCTCCTCCTGCAAAAACCCTGTCCATCGAGGTCTTTTGTGTTTCATCCACCAAAACATTTCCACGTTTATTTACTTTGATTTGTGGGGTTGTTTGACTGATCAGCGGATTGCTTCCATTTCCGATTGCAACAATTACCGTATCCACCTCAACAATAAATTCACTATTTTTTATTTCATGTGGCCTTCTTCTTCCTGATTCATCGGGCTCGCCTAATTCATAACGTAAACATTCGATACCTTTTACACATCCGTGATCATCGCCAACAATTCTTTTTGCGTTTTCTAAAAAATGAAATTCGACACCTTCCTCTTTTGCATGCTGCACTTCTTCTTTTCTTGCCGGCATTTCGTTTTCTGTTCTTCTGTATAAAACAAACACCTCTTCTGCTCCAAACCTTTTTGCCATTCGTGCCGAATCCATCGCAACATTGCCACCACCCAAAACCGCAACTTTTTTTGATGAGAACATTGGAGTGTCTGCTTTATCTTTTTCAAAAGCGTGCATAAGATTTGCTCTGGTTAAATATTCATTCGCAGAAAAAACACCAACCAAATTCTCTCCTTCAATTCCCATAAAAACGGGAAGCCCGGCTCCTGTTCCAACAAATACGGCATCGTATTTATCCTTTTCTATCAGGTCCATTAATTTTCTTGTTCTTCCTACAACAAAATTGGTAATGATCTCAACACCCATTTCATTCAGCGTTTCTATTTCTTTGTCAATGATCTCGTTTGGAAGTCTGAACTCGGGAATACCATAGCGCAATACTCCGCCCAATTTATGAAACGCTTCAAATATCGTTACGTGGTGTCCTTCTCTTTTGCAATCTGCGGCAACTACTAATCCGGCCGGTCCGCTTCCTACCACCGCAACTCTTTTTCCTGTGGGTGGTTTCATTTCGGGTAAAATTCTTTTTCCTTTCTTTCTTTCCCAGTCTGCTATGAATCTTTCAAGCCTTCCGATTGCCACAGATTTATCAACATCTTTCAAAGCCTTTCCGACTGCACAATGAAGCTGACATTGTGTTTCCTGTGGGCAAACCCTTCCGCATATTGCAGGTAACAATGTTGTTTGTTTGATGATTTGAGCAGCGCTCTCAAAATCTCCGTGTGCAATTTTATTTATGAATCCGGGGATATCGATACCGACCGGACAATCATCTACGCAATTTTTTTTGATGCATTGTAAACAACGCATCGCTTCGATGCGCGCCTGTTCTTCAGAAAAACCAATCGCCACTTCGTTCAAATTAGTTCTGCGAATAAATGGGTCTTGGGTCGGCATTTCCTGTGCAGGAATTGTTGTACGCTCTTTCTGCTTAAGAGTGTCGCATTTATCAATGTATTGAACGATAACCTCTTTTGCTTTTAAAGAAAGCTCTTCGGCTGACAGATGACTCATACTAATTCCTCCTTTTGTTTGAAGGTTTTCTCAACAAAACATTTTTGTTTTTGCTGCTCGATGCTTTTATAGGCATTCAGCCTTGCGATCATGTTATCAAAATCAACCTGGTGTCCATTAAACTCCGGACCATCAACACAAACAAATTTTACTTCATTATTAACACTTACGCGGCACCCTCCACACATCCCGGTACCATCCACCATGATTGTATTTAAAGAAACCTGTGTGAAAACGTTATATGGCTTGGTTGTGAGCGAACAAAATTTCATCATTATCGGTGGTCCAATAGCAATAACCATATCGGTCTTTTGAGTGCTTTGACAAAGCTCTTTTAGTGGCTCGGTCACCAATGCTTTTCTGCCGTAAGAACCATCATCAGTGCAAACAATAAATTCGTCGGCTATTTTTTTTATTTTCTTTTCCAGGATCAATAACTCTTTTGTTCTGGCTCCAATAATAATGCTAACGTGATTTCCCGCATCCTTCAACGCTTGTGCAATGGGAAACATGGGCGCAACACCGATGCCCCCTGCAACACAAATAACCCTACCGAAATTTTTAATATGTGTGGGTTTGCCAAGCGGACCAACCAACACGGGCAAATAATCGCCCATCAGCATCATTGAAAGCGCCGTTGTTGTTTTTCCAACAACCTGAAAAATAATAGTGATGCTTTCTTCATCTGTGTCAGCATCGGCAATTGTTAGCGGAATTCTTTCGCCATAATCCTCATCTGTTTGTAAAATAATAAACTGTCCCGGTCTTCTTTCTTCTGCAATTCGGGGAGCATTGATCCTCATTAGAAAAACATCTTTGGACAACTGTTCCTTGTAAATAATTTTATTCATTTTGACACCATTAAAGGCTATTGCAAAAATACCGCCGCCCGTGTTTTATAAACATGACGAATGTTAGTCCATGTAATTTGAAAGAGGCAAAATGATTCTTTTGGTTATCTTAGCTTCATGCAGAAAAAATTATTCTTACTGGATGCATTTGCGCTGATCTTTCGTGCATATTATGCGCTGATCCGGAATCCGCGCATTACATCAAAGGGAAAAAACACCAACGCGCAGTTTGGATTTACCAATACATTGTTTGAACTGATCAATAAAGAAAAGCCAACTCATTTGGCTGTTTGTTTTGATGTTGCCGGTAAAACAGAGCGGCATACGGATTTTGCTGATTATAAAGCCAACAGACAAGAGGCTCCCGAAGATCTGTTGGCATCTATTCCTGATATCAAAAAAATAATTGAAGGATTTAATATTCCTGTGATTGGCGTGGAGGGATATGAAGCAGACGATGTGATCGGCACTTTGGCATGGGAAGCACATGATGCAGGTTATGAGGTTTTTATGGTAACGCCGGATAAAGATTACGGGCAATTGGTGAGAGATGGGATTAATATTTACAAACCGGCATACCAAGGTGGCGATGTTGAAATAATGGGCCCTAAAGAAGTTTGCGCAAAGTGGGATATTGAAAGAGTTGATCAGGTGGTCGATATTTTAGGATTGATGGGAGACGCCGTTGACAATATTCCGGGCATTCCTGGAGTTGGAGAAAAAACAGCAGCAAAATTGTTGAAAGAGTACAGCACATTGGAAAATGTTTTGGCAAATGCAGAAAATATTAAAGGGGCTTTGGGTGAAAAAGTGCGGGCCGGAAAAGAAAGTGCGATCATGAGTAAAAAGTTGGCAACGATCATAACCAAATCACCTGTTGAATTTCATGAAGAAAATTTTAAATTAAAAGAGTGGAATAAAGAAACTCTTAAAGAGGTTTTTGCTGAATTAGAATTTAAAACTCTCGGCAAGAGAATCTTGGGTGATGATTTTAATATGTTTCAGTCTGCCCCCGTTGGTGTGCAAACTGACCTATTCGGAAATGCGGTTGTATCAAAGAAAACCGAAAGTAATAAAACAGACATTGTTGAAGAATCATTAACGCCCGGATTAATTGCAGAAAAAAATATCAGCAATACAACACACCATTATATTCTTGTTGATTCCGAAGAAAAAATAAAATCGCTTGTAAATGATCTTCTGAAACAAAAAGAAATTTGTTTTGATACAGAAACTACAAATATTGATGCTAATGAAGCTGATTTAGTTGGAATGAGTTTCGCATATAAAAAAGGAGAGGCTTATTATGTGCCTTGTCCAGCAGACAGAAAATCCACTGAAAAAGTTCTTCGGCAATTTTCTACTCTCTTCAATTCAACAGAAATTATTTGGATAGGCCAAAATTTAAAATATGATCTGCTTGTTTTGAAATGGTATGATATTGAATTGAAAGGGAATATTTTCGATACCATGCTTGCTCATTATGTGATTGAGCCAGATGGCAAGCGCAGCATGGATTTACTGAGTGCACAATATTTGGGATATGAACCCGTGCATATTGATGAACTGATCGGTAAGAAAGGAAAAACGCAGGGAAATATGCGTGATGTTGAAATTGAAAAAGTTAAAGAATATGCAGCAGAAGATGCGGATATTACTTTTCAATTAAAAAATGTTTTTACCCCGTTATTGAAAGAAAAAGATGTAGAGCGCGTTTTTAATGAGGTAGAAAATCCTTTAGTGAGAGTATTAACGGATATGGAGTTTGAAGGAATAAAAGTAGATGTTGGTTTTTTAAATGACTACAGTAAAGAATTGGAACGCGAAGCAAAAAAATGTGAAGAGAGTGTTTATTTACAGGCCGGTGTTCGTTTCAATTTAGCATCGCCTAAACAATTGGGTGAAGTGTTGTTTGATAAATTGCAAATAGATCCGAAAGCAAAAAAAACAAAGACCGGGCAATATGCAACAGGCGAAGATGTATTATTGAAGCTCGCGAATCAACACAAGATTGTGGATGATATTTTGGGATTCAGGGAGTTGACAAAATTAAAATCAACCTATGTTGATGCGCTGCCGCAAATGATCAATTCTAAAACAGGAAGGGTTCATACTTCGTATGCGCAGGCTGTTGCGGTAACAGGAAGGCTGAGCAGCAATAATCCTAACCTGCAAAACATTCCTGTTCGTACAGATAGAGGAAGAGAAATAAGAAAAGCGTTTGTTCCCAGAGATTCAAAACATATTTTGGTTAGTGCGGATTATTCTCAAATTGAACTAAGAATTGTTGCGTCCATTAGTGGCGATGCAAATATGTGTGAGGCCTTTCAAAAAGGAATAGATATTCATACAGCAACTGCGGCAAGGGTTTATGGTATTAATGAATCTGAAGTAACAAAAGAGATGCGCTACAAAGCAAAGAGTGTAAACTTTGGAATCATTTACGGACAAGGCGCTTTTGGTTTGGCAGAAAACCTTGGCATTTCAAGAACAGAAGCAAAAGAGATCATCGACAATTATAAAAAAGAATTTTCGGGTATCAATAAATACATGGATGATACTATCAACTTTGCAAAAGAAAATGGTTATGTACAAACATTGATGGGAAGAAAAAGATGGTTAAAAGACATTAACTCTTCTAACTTCACGGTTCGTGGTTTTGCGGAACGTAATGCGATCAATTCTCCAATTCAGGGATCTGCGGCAGACATGATAAAGCTGGCAATGATCAAAATTCATCGCGCCATGAAAAAAGAAAAACTGCAATCAAAGATGTTATTGCAGGTACATGATGAATTGGTGTTTGATGCATTGCATGAAGAATTGGATGTATTAAAACCATTGATATTGGAAAACATGAAATCAGCTCTCTTGTTACCAAACGATGTTCCTGTTGAGGCAGAGGTTGGGGTTGGTGAAAATTGGCTGGTGGCTCATTAATAAAACGATTGTTTCTTCATTAAAACTTTCCTATGAATAACGAACAGGTCATACATCGCTTTTATCGGGCTTTTCAAAAATTAGATTACAAAACAATGCAGGACTGTTATCGGCTTGATGTTGTTTTTTCCGATCCGGTTTTTGGTTTGTTGCAAAACGGAGAACCGCAGGCCATGTGGCAATTGTTGTGTACAAGAGCAACGGATTTTTCGCTCACATACGGGAAAATAAAATTGATTGACGATGAATATGCAAGTTGTGAATGGGTGGCAACCTATCTCTTCTCTGCATCCAAAAGAAAAATTATAAATAAGATAACCGCGCACTTAAGAATTGTGGATGGCAAAATTATAGAACACACAGATCAATTTAATTTATATCGTTGGGCCAGACAGGCTTTTGGTTTTTCTGGAATTTTACTGGGATGGACATCCTGGATGCAAAACAAAATAAGACACAATGCCAGAGCAAGTTTAAAAAATTTTATAAAAAATAACTGATTATTTTTTCTTATAAATTGGAACCGTGCTACAGGGCTCGCCGTACATGATGCTTTTAACGAAGGGCCTTAATTTATTGGTTATTTCAACATATGCTGATTCGGGAATAGCAACATCACCACAGCCCTTTACAACAACTCTTTTATCTGTATACTCTTCTCCTTTTACTTCACTTATTTTTTTGATGAGGATTGTTTCAACTAATTTTTTTTCGTCTCCAAAAACAACGTCTTTTGTGATGGGCTGCAAATAACTTGCGGCCAACATATTTGCCCACATGGGAATGATGGCATCGGCGCTGCACAATATTGCAACATATTTGTCTTTGTAAACCTCCCAGTCTGTTGATTGCAATGCGGCGCGATAATCTTTTTCTTTCAGGATCAATCCCATAAAAAGAAAATCTTTCAGATCAAAAATTTTTATTTCTCCCTTGGGATAATATTCTTCCAAATCAAAAGTGATCAGTCCGCTTTCGGCAACTTTATTTACAAAAGTTTCTTCCATTTATACAAAAGTACAATTTGATTTTTCAATCTGCTTTCGGTTTGCGTAAAAGAAAAAGCCACATCAATATTGATGTGGCTTTCGTATATTTTTCGACTAAAAAATTATTAATAGAATTTGCTTCTGTAGTCTTTTACGATTGCGGCTTTGCGTAAAGCATCGGATCCTCTGTAAATTGCCATTCTCTGACCTTGCAAAATACTTTGCTTTATTGTTTCTGCATTTTCGTTTGAGTTTGCTTTTGCTCCAATGTTTTCAACACGAATTGCAAATACGCCTGACGCTCCCACTACCGGATCTGTTACTTTTCCTTTGTTTGCTGCATTAAATGCTGCTCCTGTAAACTTCGCATCATTTCCTACACCTGGAATAAAAGGATTGCTGAATAATAATGTGTCTGCTTTTTGCACTGATGTACCTGTGCTGGAAGCAAGTGCATCTAAGGTGTTTCCTTTAAATTTATTATCTATCAATTGTTTTGCCTTCTTCTCATTTCTTACAATCGTTTCTATAGTAGGTCTTAACACCTGTGCCGGTGGTAATCCCGGTTTAATAGCAGATGTAACAATAGCCACAACATATTTTTCACCTATCCTTATTGGCTGATCACTCACATCTCCGGCTTCATGTTCATAGGCCCAACGAACCAGCTGGCGGCTTTCGCCCAATCCCTGAATAGAAAAATCATTCTCTTTTATTTCTCCGGATAAAACCCATTGCTTATTTAATTTAGCCGAGTTTTCATCAAATTGTTTTTTATTCCTGCTTGTTCCTGCAAATTGCGACGCTGCGTTATTGGCTGCAGCATCGGTTTCATTACTTACAACAATCGGTTTTGCGAGATAGGCTATCTTATATGCGGGTCCGGATCCTTTTTGTCCCAACACTTCTACATAATGAAATCCATATTCAGTTTGAATAACCCCTTTTGAACCAACCGGTTTTTCAAAAGCAAAATCATTAAACGCTGGGACCATTCTTGCAGAAGCAAAATAATCATACACGCCGCCTTTTGATTTATTTCCATCATCAGAAAATTTAGCACAAACGGAATCAAAGCTCTTTCCACTTTTTATCTCCGCTTCAACAGTATCCATTATTTTTCTTGCAACACTATCTTCTCTAACCCTTGTTAATACGCCAGTTTGGGGATCTTGTTGGTGTGTGGAAATTAATATGTGTCGAACTTTAACAGAATCGGGAATTTGTTTTGCGCCAACCACTTTTGCTAAAACAAATGTGTTGCCATCAACATAAGGGCCGTAAATTCCGCCCACGGGAACCTTAATGATCGAGTCAATATTTTTTTGTTTTATCTCTTTTCTGCTTACATAACTATTGTAAAAAGGAGATTCTGTTGCGTTCTTTGAAAAGAATGCCGCTATATCTGTTGTTGCAGCAAATTCATTTTTTAATCCAGCCAGCTGGTTGATGGTTGCGGCAGAATCAGCGCTGCTTGCTGTTGCATCAAAAGTTAGATAAGCAATTGTTCTTGCTTCTTCTTCTCTTTCATATTCTTTGCTGTGTTTTCGAGCATAGTTCATAATCTCGTCGTCACTTACTTTTGCTATGCTGTCAGAAATTGTTGTATATGGTACAAAAACATAAGAAACGGAAGAAACCAAATTATTGTCGGCAATCTGCTTTTCAATCATCCATTTAGGAACATATAAAGACTGCTGCAACATTGCCTGATATTTACTATTCAGCGCCTGTAAAATAGCGGGTTGAATATATGCGTCAATAATTCCGGCCTGTTGTTCGGTATTCTTTGATTTTTTAATTTGTGCGAAAGCCTGTTTGGCTTTTTCAACATCGAAAATTCCGGTTTGAGGATCGGTGAATTCTCTTTTTAGGGGAGAGTTGTCTCCGAAGATGATATCATTCAGTTCTTTAGATGATATTGTCAAACCTAATTTATCAAACTCCTGTTGCATGATAATTGTGGTAACCTCTTGATTCCAAAGCTGGCCGATCAACTGTTCTCTTTGTTGGCCTTTTCCATACATCAGTAATTTTTGTTCGAAATCTACTCTTTCTATCTTTTCCCCATTCACCTTACCGATAGTTGTGCTGTTGGAAAAACCACTTCCTCCGCGGCGTACGCCGTCCTGAAGTATAAAAGCAATAAGTGCTAATGCGATAATGGCAAAAACAATCCAGGCACCTTTGTCACGAATTCTTTGAATAACAGACATATAATTTATATTAAAAAGTACATTTAAAGGATGGCAAAAATAGGGGAAACTTGCTATTGAACAAATTGTGGAAAAAATACGGAAACTTCCGCCCGATCTGAACTTTACAAGAAAAGGAACGAGAGTTTAATAATTCTATTCTTTCTGTAGTTTTAAAACAATGAATTTCTTTTCCCCAGACCTTTGTTAATAAGGCAGATATTCGGTGCAAAAATCATTTTTTTTAACATTCCTTCTGTGCAAAAGAAAAGAATAAAAAAGGTGATTTTTCCTATTTCCGGTTTTATTGCTACAAACAGCACTAATTAGTTACTCATAACAAACAGTGCAAAAGAAGTGAATTAAAGCTTGCAAAAAATTAATTGATTTTTATTAACCAATGTTTAAAAAGAAAATAAAACTAAGCTACTGTTATAAAGAAGATGTTTATAAAAATGTTAGTTAACGTGTATAAGCATCATATAATTAACTTTGTGTTTTGTGTGTAATTAAGTTATCCTGATATACACACCCGTAATAGTAGTATTGGTTTTATATAAATGTATTATTAAAGAATTATTACAAGGTTTATGAACATAGCAACAGCAAAACAAAATATAAAAACAAAAGGTTTTTTAGAGTTGGAAGTAAATCCTTCGTTAGATTTGTTTGCAGAAATAGAAAAATTAAAAAAACAAAAAAATGCCATCATTCTCGCACACTACTACCAGGAGCCCGATATTCAGGATGTGGCAGATTTTATCGGTGATAGTTTGGGATTGGCGCAAAAAGCAGCAAGCACAAATGCTGAAATTATTGTTTTTGCCGGCGTGCATTTCATGGCAGAAACAGCAAAGGTTTTAAACCCTTCCAAAAAAGTTTTATTACCTGATCTGAATGCGGGGTGTTCTTTGGCAGACAGCGCTCCTGCTGATTTATTTAAAAAATTCAAAGAAAAAAATCCCGATCACGTTGTTATTTCTTACATCAATTGTTCCGCAGAAATAAAAGCACTGAGTGATATTATTTGCACATCATCAAACGCAGAAAAAATAATTGAAAGTTTACCGAAAGACCAACCAATTATTTTTGCGCCGGATAAAAATCTGGGCGCTTATCTGAATAAAAAATCGGGAAGAAATATGTTGTTATGGAACGGAGCCTGTATGGTTCATGAAATTTTCAGCCTGGAAAAAATAACCAAATTAAAAATCCGTCATCCTAAAGCAAAATTAATTGCGCATCCTGAATGTGAAGAAGCAGTGTTGAATATTTCTGATTATATAGGCAGCACCACACAACTATTAAAATTTTCTCAAACAGATAAGACAACAGAATATATCGTTGCAACAGAAACCGGGATATTACACGAGATGCAGAAAATAAATCCCTCAAAAACATTTATTCCGGCTCCGCCTAATAATAGTTGCGCTTGTAATGATTGTCCGCATATGAAATTGAACACATTGGAAAAATTATTCCTGTGCATGCAATATGAATTACCGGAAATACTAATGAATGAAGAATTAAGGATTGCGGCCAAAAGACCAATTGACAGAATGTTGGAAATTAGCCGTGTCGCAGGGTTGATTGGGTAATTCTAAAATCATCAGCCCTTTCAGTTTATTAAAGCTTTATCTTTATACAAACCATAAAACGATTGTATTTATAATACGTTATTTAAAAAAATTACATGAAATTCAGTGCTCAACAAATAGCCGGTTTGCTTAATGGAGAGATCGAAGGAGATGACTCTGTTTCTGTAACCAAGCTTGCCAAAATTGAAGAAGGAGAGCCCGGCTCTATTTCTTTTCTCGGTAACCCTTTATACACGCAATATATTTATAACACCAAAGCATCTATTGTAATTGTAAATAAAGATTTTGAACTGACCGCTCCGGTATCTGCAACATTGATCCGCGTTGAAAGCGCACAAAGCGCCTTTGGAAAATTACTGGAATTGTATAACCAGGTTAAGTTGAATAAGGTTGGTATTTCTAAATTATCTTTCATCGCAGATTCTGCGAAAGTTGGTGAAAATATTTATGCCGGTGAATTTTCTTTTGTGGGAGAAAACGTGAAGATCGGCAACAATGTAAAAATTTACCCGCAGGTTTATATAGGCGACAACTCATCAATAGGAGATAACACTACTTTATTTTCGGGCGTAAAGATTTATTCAGAAACCATCATTGGTAAAGATTGTATCATTCATTCGGGGACTGTAATTGGAAGCGATGGATTTAGGTTTGCTCCGGAAAATCCGGAAGGCATGAAAAAGATTGCACAAATAGGAAATGTAATTATTGAAGACGATGTGGAGATTGGTGCCAATTGTGCTATTGACAGGGCCACACTCGGCTCTACGATCCTTCGCAAGGGCGTTAAATTCGATAATCTGATTCATATTGCACATAATGTTGAAGTGGGCGAGAATAGCTTCCTTGCAGCTTGTAATGTTGTTGCTGGATCAACAAAAATTGGAAAGAGCTGTATGTTTAGTGGCCAGGTTGGAATTGTGGGCCATTTGCAAATTGCAGATAATACAGTTGTTACCGCTCAATCAGGTATTTCAAAATCCATTACAAAAACAGGACAAGTGATTTCGGGCTCTCCCGGTTTTGAAGCTGCTAAATACAGAAAAGCATTTATACATTTCAGAAATTTAGAATCAATCGTTCAGCGAATTGATCATTTAGAGAAAGAAAATAAAAAATAAAAAAAGAGCGCAAATAAACTTTGCGCTCTTTTTGTTTGATCGGCTTTATATTTTCATAGCAGCATTGTTGCGTCGCACTCTTGTGCATTATAACACCGGGCAACAGAAGAATTATTTTTTCGGCAATCTTGTTTTCAATGTTGCTATCGGCATATCAATTTGCTTCCCGATCGGTTTGCCATCACGATAAGTAATTACTTTTATCATTGATGCATCTTTCGGAACAGACAAAGGTGTTGCATATTTTGGATAATAAAGATCGGGATTCGAATTGTCCCAACTGTAATAAATATCCAAGCCTTCAACCTCTGTCGAAAGAATAATTTGTAATTCTTTATTTTCATTTCTATTTACTTCAAAGATCGGGTCGAACATCGAGCGAGCATATTTAACATGCTCAATATCCATTCTTTCAAAAGATGATTCTACTCTTTTAGAAAAATCACTCCAGTTCTTTTTTTCTTTTGCGCTCCACAAACATTCAGCAATAGCAAGACTTCTGGGCCACAACATGTATTGCATGTGGCGTGTGTTATAAACCTGTTCGGTCCACAAATTCGCCTGACCTCCCATAATGAATTTTGCATCCACACCTTCCGGAACAGGATCAAAAGAATATGCAGTTTTTAATCGCAATGTTGCATAAACAGGAGGTTCTATAACTTTATCACCTTGCATATAATCTAAATAAGTAAATGTGGTTGGGCTCATTACAACATCATGCCCCAATTTGGCGGCTTCAATGCCGCCTTTAATTCCCCTCCAACTCATCACAGCTGCATTTGGAGCTAAACCACCTTCAAGAATCTCATCCCATCCAATTACTTTTTTTCCTTTCGATTCAACGATTTTTTCAACACGCTTTTCAAAATAACTCTGCACCTCTTCCATTGTTTTCAATCCTTCTTTTTGCATCAACTGTTTGATGGCATCACTTTTTTCCCAGAAATTTTTTGCACATTCATCACCGCCGATATGAATGTATTCAAAAGGAAACAGCTGTGCCAATTCGGTAAATACTTTATCTAAAAAAGGATAGACATTTTCGTTGGCAGGACAAAGCGTATTGTCTACCAAAGCAGAAAATCCGCCCTGATGCCAATCCATAATTTTTTCACCGGAACGAACACGATAATTTTCTGCGCCCGGTGTGCAGGAAAGCTCAGGATAAGAAGTAATCGCAGCAAGGCTGTGCCCGGGAATATCAACTTCGGGCAAAATATTTACAAACCGGTCGTTTGCATATTGAACAATTTCTTTGATATCATCTTGTGTAAAAAAGCCGCCGAAATCTTTTGGCTCATCAGCGGTCGGTGCAGAAAAATCTCCGAAGGTTCCAATCCTTTTTACATTCCAAGCACCCACTTTAGTAAGATTAGGCAAGCTTTTAATTTCAACCCTCCAACCCTCATCATCGGTTAAATGCAAATGCAATAAGTTGAATTTATATTTCACCATATTATCAATAAAATCTTTTACCTCTTGTTTGCCAAAGAAATGACGGCTCACATCAAACATTAATCCGCGCCACGCAAAACGAGGCCGATCAACGATCTCCACGCATGGAATATTCCAAACAATATTTTTACCAGCATATTTGTTTTCAATTGCTTTTGGCAATAACTGTAATAAAGTTTGAGTTCCGTAAAATAACCCGCCGGGCTTGTTTGCAGAAATAATAATGCCCTTTTGCGATACCGAAAGTTTATATCCCTCATCACAGATATTTGTATCTGCAACTACTAATAATTTTAATTTAATGTTTGCGGTAGTAATATTTTTTCTGATTGATATTTTAAAACCCGTTGGTGCTGCCAAAGCTTTTGATAATTGCAATGCAACATTTTCAACATCTTTATTTTCTCCGGAAACACTTATCAAAATATTATCGTGTAAAGAATAGTTGCCCGATTGTTTAATAAGAGAGGAGGGAACCGGAATCAATAATTTCTCTGTTTGTGCAAAACAAGAAATTGTGAAAACAAACAAAAGAGAAAAAAAGAAAAACTTTTTCATAAACAAGATTTGGTGAAAAAAAGACAAAGCTAACACATAGTTAGAAACGAAGGGGAGCGCTATAAAATCCATCCAAACAAAAGACAGGCGAGCACAATAAAAGGAGCGGGTATTTTTGTAAATAATAAAAGAATAAATGTTGCAAGAATAATTCCGATATCATAAAATCCCGAAAGATTTCCATTCCACAACTCCACAAAAACAATATCCTTCATTAAATAAAATGTAGCACCGCTCATGATGCCAACTACGGCGGCATTAATTCCTTCAAGCGAACGATAAATGGCAGCATATTTTTTTAAATTATTCCACACCGGAAAAAAGAATAAAACCAACAATGCGCTTGGTAAAAAGATTCCGATGGCACCCAAAAAACAACCCAATAGTTGAAGAGAAAAACTATTTTCTGTTCGCATCACCATGCCTCCAGCAAAAGCACCAATTGAGAAAACGGGACCGGGAATGGCACGAACCATTCCTGATCCGGTAAGAAACTCGTCTTTATTCATTCGCAACACATCACGCTTATTGTCCAACACTTTTTTTGTTTCCGGTCTTGTAACATATTGCTCGTACATCATCGGGATCAAAACATCACCACCGCCAAAAACCAGACTTCCGAAACGATAAGAGTTCTCAAATAAATTAAATGCTTTTCTGTTCTTCCAATTTTCCTTTGTTGCCGTTTCGGATAAATATCCTGCAACAGCAAACAGCGAAATAAAAATGAGCATATTACCCCACTTTATTTGTTTTGGTTTTTCTCCCTGTTGTGGAATGCGTCGGTCGCTGAAGTTGGTAACAATGCCGGCAAGAATGAGCAATGCAGGAAATATCCATGGTGTTTTAAAAGCAAAATAAGTGGCAAGGGCGGCAACGATTACAATCACCCTTGTGATGGTATTATGCACTGCCACGTGAGATAATCTGTAAGAAGAAAAAGCAATAAACCCAATGGCCATCGGGCGAATGAACTTGAACACATCTTCTTTTATGCCGAGATCATCAAAATAATCAAGTAAAAAAGAAAGACCACCCATGATAATACAGGCGGGTATAATCCATATCAAGAGCGTAAGAACAGCCAAAGAAATACCACCGCGCTTATAACCAATGAGTGTAATGGTTTGTGTGGATGAGGCACCCGGCAACATATTGCAGAAGCTCATCAAATCAAGCAACTCGTGTTCATCCACGTCCCTTCTTTTTTGAACGAAAGTTTTCAGCATCATACCGTAATGACCTTGCGGCCCACCAAAAGCAGTAAGACTGTAAAAAAAAACAGCCCGCAGAAAGGGTATATGACGGAGCAAGATCAAACGACAAAATTTTTAATACTTTAAAGTAAGCCAAAAAATTTTCTGCCGAACAAATTAACCGCAGAAATGTATTATAATCGGCGAAAGAACATAAAAATATCAAAGAAAAACAACAACTTTATTTCATGAAAAAGGCGCTGTATTTGTTAACGATGGTTTTATTGATAAGCTGCAGCAATAAATATCATCGTTTTGCAAGTAACTATACTTTCAAAAGCAATGATGGAAAACCCGATTATTCTAATATGGACTATTGGGCAGCACATCCATGGAAACAGGACCCAAGCGACAGTGTTCCGAAGCCGTTGGTAGAAAATTATCGCCGCGATTCAACAGTAGATATTTTCTTTGTATATCCAACCTCCTACACGGATATGAAAAGGCCTCTTGGTTGGAACGCGCCGATCGATAATGCAGATATCAATGCAAAAACCGATTACAGCAGCATTTTATATCAGGCAAGTGTTTTTAATGAAGCCGGAAGAGTTTTTTCGCCCAGATACAGACAAGCAAACCTTTCCGCATATTATCCCGTCACCAAGGAAGATACAACCAACGCCATTGCAGCATTTGAATTGGCTTACCGCGATATCAAAACAGCGTTCGAATATTATTTAAAAAATTATAACAACGGAAGGCCCATCATCATTGCATCACACAGCCAGGGAACAACACATGCCAAAATATTGTTGAAAGAATATTTTGATGATAAGCCTTTGCAAAACAAATTAGTGGCCGCATATATCGTAGGGATTTTTGTTGAACCCGATCTGCTGAAAAACATCAAGGCTTGTGAAACACCCGAACAAACGGGATGTATCTGTAGTTGGAGAACATTTAAAGAAGGATATAAACCGGATTTTGTGCAGAAAGAAAAATTTACTGCGATTGTAACCAACCCATTAACATGGGATGCAACAAAACCTAATGCATTACGAAATGAAAATAACGGAAGTGTCTTATTTAATTTTAATAAAGTAGCTATACACGTAGCTGATGCAAAAACGGAAGGCGGTGTTTTGTGGACGCGCAAGCCGAAATTTTTCGGAAATCTTTTTTATACCTCGAAGAATTATCACATTGCCGATTATAATTTTTATTATCTGAGTATCCGAAATAATGTTCAGCAAAGAATTAATGCGTATTGGAAAAAATAAAAGTCCTGCACAAAAAGCGCAGGACCGCATTTATTACCCCAATAAAAGAAAAAACTATTCTTTAATAAATCGGATAGATTTTAAAAAAATACCTCCGCAAAAAGCATTTAAGACATAAACACCGTTTCGGAGATCACTTAAATTCAAAGCAAGATCCTGTTTACCCTCTTCCACTAAAGTATTGAAAGTTTTAGCGATCCTTCCTTCTATATCAAAAACTTTCATGGTGATGCTTCCGCCCTTATCGGCCAACACGCTCAGGGTGCTGCTGTGTGTAATATGAATCGGTTGCAAACCTGCGATATACATAGGATCATCAATTTTAGTTACAAAAAACCGAAAACAAAAACTGAGGGATAAATGATGACAAAGGCAAAAGAACATACGCTGCTTGTATTAACGAAGACAGCAAAAGAATTATTGTATCATTAAAATTTGCTTAAGAAAAAGAGCAACAATATTAAAAAGGCCTAACAAATCCTTGGCAACTGTTCGCCTGTAAGATAGTTCACCATTCGTTTTCCGCCGATGCGGCTTTTCATGATAACTTTTCCGGGATGTTCGGATGTAACCTCGCCGATGATGGCGGCATTAACGCCGGTTTGATGATGTTGCAATTCATTAAGAAAATCAACAGCAAATTCTTTTTTTACAACAGCCAAGAATAAACCCTCATTGGCAACATACAAAGGATCGAGGCCAAGCATCTCACAAGCGCCGTCAACTTGTTCATCGATGGGAATTAATTTTTGATCGAGATAAAAACCAAGTTTGGTTAGCTCTGCAATTTCGTTTAATACAGAAGCAACACCACCCCGTGTTGGATCACGTAAAAATTTTATATCGTTTCCGAATCTCTCAACAAGAGACAAAATTGTATGATTCAAATTTGTTGTATCGCTTTCAATATTTGTATCAAATTCTAATCCTTTGCGCAAACTCATGATAGCAATTCCATGCGAAGCAATATTACCACTAACAATGATCACATCACCCGCTTCAATGTTTTTATGATGAATATTTGCTTTTGTATGAATGATACCAATACCCGAAGTATTAATAAAAATTTTATCGCCCTTTCCTTTCTCAACCACTTTGGTATCTCCGGTAACAATTTTAATATTGGCTTTATCTGCAGCCTCTTTAATGCTTACCAGAACCTGCCAGAATTCATCCATCGTAAAACCCTCTTCAATAATAAAACCGAGGGATAAATATTTTGCTTCTGCGCCGCACATAGCCAGATCGTTCACTGTGCCGTTAATAGCAAGATCACCAATATTTCCCCCCGGAAAAAAGATGGGAGAAATAACGTAACTATCAGTACTAAATGCAATATTTCCATTCAATTCAAAACTGGCGCCATCGTGTTGTTGATCTAACAGATCGTTTTTAAAAATATCAAACACGCCGCTTTGTAATAATCGATGCGTTAATAATCCGCCACTGCCATGACCCAGCGTAATCACATCAAAATCAAATTTCGGCATTGGACATTGCAGATTCATTTTTATTTTTTCAGTCATAACAATCAATTAAAAAAATTAAACCAACACACTATCTGCATTTGAATAATGATAATAAGCCGCACAAGAACCTTCGCTGCTCACCATTGGTGCGCCCAACGGATGTTCGGGTTTACATTTAGTGCCGAAATTTGGACATTGTTTTGGTTTCTTCAAACCTTTCATAATATCACCGCTGATACATTCTTTATTTTCTTCTGCAACGGGAAGATCCAATTTGAATTTTAATCTTGCATTAAAATTTTTATAACGATCATTTACTTCATAACCGCTTTGCGGAATAGAACCAATGCCGCGCCAAATCCTATCGCTTACATCAAACACTTTATTGATCGTTTCCATTGCCATTTTATTTCCCTCACGCTGAACATATCGTGCATATTGATTTTCTACTTTGTATTCGCCCTTTTCCAATTGCTGAACTGCCATTAAAATTCCCTGCAACAAATCAACTGGCTCAAAGCCGGTTACAACAATTGGGGTTTTATATTTCTCAGCAACAGGATAATATTCTTCCATACCCATGATGGTGCAAACATGACCCG
>CAIVCF010000004.1 GCA_903904335.1 uncultured Chitinophagaceae bacterium
GTATGAATCCCCAGTAATGTTTCCTGTAATTCTTCGTTACCATTCACACGCTCGATGTCTTTTATCAAATGTTCATACTTGAAAACTTCATGACGAAGATCATGCACCACATCCCTGTGCCGGATAAACTGATTTTGAAAATGTTCAACTTCTGCACCTGCTTCTGCCGGTATCTTTTTATAATCCAGTTCCAGCAGATATTTTTCAAGCACTTTTATTTCATCTCTCCAATAGGTCAATTCTTTACTCCATAATTCATATTCGAGATGGAGTTCTGTGAGGTTGATTTTTACATATTGCATAGCTGTAGGGTTTTGTGTATTGAAGTTCAGTTTTTATTGAACACAATACCATGATATTTGTCATTTAAAAATAGTTTTTTATTCTCATTTTATTAAATTGCATAAAAGTTTTTTTATGATCATTACCGTTTTTGGTGCTACCGGACAAGTAGGCAAAAGAATTGTTGCAGTGGCCCTTGCAAAAGGCTTTACTGTAAAGGCTTTCGGAAGAAATATCGAAACACTGATCGATAAAGATCTACACGATGATAACTTCACAGCCATTAAAGGTTATGTTTTTGATGCAGAAGAAGTTTTCAATGCCGTAAAAGGAAGTGATGCTGTTATTTCTGCTTTAGGCGGTTCTTTTGACGGGTCTGATAAAACAAGAAGCCTGGGTATTAAAAACATTCTTCATGCAATGAAATTAACAGGTGTTAACAGGATCGTTGCGCTTGGCGGACTTGGTGTTTTAAATGCTACTGAAACAACGCAGATCATTGATACACCAGAGTATCCTCAAATGTATTATCCTGTTGGAAAAGAACACCAGCAGGCATTCAAATATTTGCTCTCATCAAATTTGGATTGGACCTTTGTTTGTGCCCCTGATATTATTGATCAAGATGAAACAGGCAAATATGTCACCAGTGCAGATTATCCGCCCACGCCTAATTACTACAAAATAAATGCAGGCGATATTGCCCATTTCATGGTGGATGAAATTACCGCCAATCAATTCATCAAGCACCGGGTCGGGATCAGTAAACTGTAAATATCTTCTTCAAATAATTAGTCATTATATTTGAAATATAATTCTCTACAAAATTTACATAGTATGAAAATAATAGAATGGCTGTCCCATCCCTGGCCATGGTATATTGCAGGACCACTGCTAGGTTTAACAGTACCGGTTTTATTACTATTGGGCAATAAAACATTCGGTATTTCTTCTTCGTTACGCCATTTATGTGCCATTTGTTTACCATCTTCCATTTCTTATTTTCAATATGACTGGAAAAAAGAATTATGGAATTTATTTTTTGTAACGGGAATTATTTTCGGAGGCATCATTTCGGCAACAGTCTTGGCAGATCCAAATCCTGTTCAACTCAACCCTTCATTAATCAAAGAATTACATACTTATGGAATCAACAATTATGATCACCTGATTCCTGTTGATGTATTTAACTGGCAATCTCTATTAACCATTAAAGGATTTTTACTGATGGTTGTTGGCGGATTTTTAGTTGGCTTCGGAACAAGATATGCCGGCGGTTGCACATCAGGTCATTCCATTACAGGTCTCAGTAATTTACAATGGCCTTCACTGATTGCTACTGTTTGTTTTATGGCAGGAGGATTTATTATGGCTAACCTCATCCTTCCATTCATTTTAAAATTGTGATAATGCAGATAAAAGAAACCAATATCGATTTTGAAGTGCGATCATTAGATGCGATGTGTGTGAATGAAAGTGAATTAGTACACCCGTGGTGGTTCAATTTTAAATACCTTTTTGCGGGAATAGTCTTTGGAATTATTTTGGTGAAAGCACAGGTGATCTCATGGTTCAGAATTCAGGAAATGTTTCGCCTACAAAGTTTTCACATGTTTGGTGTGATCGGCTCTGCTGTTGTTACAGGAGCCATCTCTGTTTTCCTGATCAAGAAGTTGAATTTAAAAACAATGTACGGAGAAGAAATAAAGTTCTATCCAAAACAATTCAGCAAAGGTCAAATATTCGGCGGTTTACTATTTGGTTTCGGATGGGCTTTAACAGGCGCTTGTCCGGGACCATTGTTCGCTCAGATTGGAACCGGTGCTACTGTTATTTTAGTGAGTTTATTTAGTGCGGTTGCGGGAACTTGGGTGTATGGTTTGCTAAGTAAAAGATTACCGCATTAAGATAGATTTTTTTTCATCAGCCAATCATGCTGTACATCTTTTCCTAAAATAAAATCCTGTTCTCCAAAAATCTCAAACCCGTTTTTTTGATAAAAAGCAATGGCTCTCGGATTTTCTTTCCATACGCCCAACCAAATGATTTGTCTATTCTTTTGTTTGGCAAGAGCGATACATTCTTCGATCAATATTTTGCCGATACCTTTTCCTATTTTTTCTTTTACAGAATAAATTCTTGCAATTTCTATGACCGAAAAATCTTGCAAGGGTTCAGGTATTTTTGATTCATTCAATTTTGCATAACCGCATAATTGTTCATCTTCATACACCAACAAAAAAATATTTTCAGTATTATTCAACTCTTTTATAATTACATCAAGATTGAAATGGTCCTGAAGAAACATATCCATATCTTCTTTGGTATTGTAGGCATGGTATGTATCAAAAAAAGTTCTGCGGCTTATATCAGCCAATAGAACTGCATCTTCAACAGTAGCGATCCTGCTATGAATTTTTTGCATGAAGTAATCAGGAATTAAATGGGGAACTCATCTTTATGTGGCTCAAGAGAAGCTACACTGTCAATCACTTTGCCACCTTCTGTTTTCAGCATCCGTGACGGATAACGGTTGATCACGATAAAATCATGTGTTGCCATGATAATGGATGCGCCGTAATCTTTTGCAATCTGAAATAATAATTGCATGATCTCATCACTTGTTTCAGGATCAAGATTTCCCGTTGGCTCATCTGCCAATATTAATTTAGGGGAATTGAGTAATGCTCTTGCAATGTCCACACGCTGTTGTTCGCCGCCGCTCATTTCAAAAGGCATTTTAAACCCTTTGCTTTTCAATCCCACTTTATCCAACACATCATTAATTTTTTCTTCCATCAATCTTTCATCTTTCCATCCTGTTGCTCGCAACACAAACCGTAGGTTTTCATGAACGGTTCTGTCTGTCAGCAATTGAAAATCCTGAAATACAACACCAAGATTTCTGCGCAGATAAGGAACTTTTTTCCAATCCATTTCTTTCAGGTCATAACCAACAACAGATGCAGTGCCTTCTTTCAATGTCAGTTCACCGTATAATGTTTTCAGCAGGCTGCTTTTACCTGTTCCCGTTTTCCCAACGAGATAGACAAATTCACCTTTATTCACGGTAAAATTTACATTCGATAAAATAAGTGTATTGCCCTGATAGATATTGGCATTGTGAATGGATACAACTGTTTCTGACATAGTGCTGATTTAATCAGTATTGAATATTTGATAACGAAGCATCACACTAAAATAGTATGTATTACCGATAAAAGCCTGTTAATACCTGATCTGCCCAAAATTTCCTTTTAATATGAGTTCCTTCTTGGAGGAAGCTTCTACCCTGCCAATGATCTGTGCATCAATATTAAATTGTTTGGCCACTTTGATCATCTTGCTTGCGGTATTTTCATTCGTAAAAATTTCTAACCGATGCCCCATATTAAACACCTGATACATTTCTTTATGATCTGCACCTGAATTCTGTTGAATCAATTTAAAAATAATCGGCGGATCAAATAAATTATCTTTTATCACGCGCATATTGCGTGGTAAATATTTCATGCATTTGGTTTGCCCGCCACCACTGCAATGAATTGCACCATTGATGTCTGCAAAATATCTTTCCATAAAAATTTTCATCAGCGGCGCATAAGTCCTGGTAGGGCTCAACAACAATTTACCGATATTGGTAGAAGGTAATTCATAACTGATGGCGATCTCATCCTGCAATCTACTTTTACCGATATATACTACATTTTTCGGCAATTTGGGTTCGTATGTTTCAGGATATTTTTCAGCATAATATTTACTCAATATATCATGACGTGCACTGGTTAACCCATTACTTCCCAAACCGCTATTGTATTCTGTTTCATAAGAAGCGAGACCACTGCTGGAGAAGCCTACGATCACATCACCCGGTGCTATCTTTTCATTTGTGATCAGTTTAGATTTAGGCCAGCGTGCAGTCATTGTTCCATTCACTGCAACCGTTCTTACCACATCACCCACATCAGCAGTTTCACCGCCGAGGTAATGAATATTTACGCCCTGTGTTTTTAGTTTATTAAAAAAATCCTGCGTGCCGTTAATAATTGCTTCTATGATCTCACCCGGGATCACCTCTTTATTTCTGTCGATAGTAGATGAAAATAAAAAATTATCATACACACCAACACAAAGCAGATCATCAATATTCATTGCGATCGCATCCTGTGCGATTCCTTTCCATACACTGATATCACCCGTCTCTTTCCAATACAGATAGGCTAAGATACTTTTACTTCCTGCACCATCTGCATGGCAGATGTTGACCACTTTTGTATTACCACCCAAATAATCGGGATACATTTTACAAAATGCATAAGGATACAAACCCTGATCTAATTTTTTAATTGCAGCATGCACATCTTCTTTCTGAGCTGATACACCGCGTTGAGAATAGAGAGACATTATTGAAAAATTTATAATAGTTAAATGAACAATACAAAAGTACGAGAATGATAAATGCTGAAAAGCTTTAGTTTTGCGTTCTTTATGAAAGTTTATCAGGATTTATCAACTTTACCGGTTTTTAACAATGCCGTTGTTACCATCGGCACTTTCGACGGTGTTCATTTGGGGCATAAACAGATCATCCGGCAATTAAAGGAAACGGCTGAAAAGATAGGCGGAGAGACCGTTATCATTACATTTCATCCGCATCCGAGAAAGATCATTTCATCAGTTCCCGGCGATATCAAACTGCTGAATACTTTACCCGAAAAGATTTTATTATTGGAAGCCGCCAGCATCGATCATCTCGTTGTTGTACCTTTTAATCATGCATTTGCCAATCAAACGGCGCAACAATACATCAATGATTTTTTGTGGAAATATTTTAAACCGCATACCATCATCATCGGTTACGACCATCGTTTTGGCAAGGGCCGTGAGGGTGATTATCATTTGATGGATCAATACGGTGCATCATTGGGATTTGAAGTAAAAGAAATCACAGAACAATTGATGAATGAAATTATTGTAAGCTCTACCAGAATACGTGAAGCACTTCTGAACAGCGATATTGAAACAGCAAATAAATTTCTCGGTTACGATTATTTTTTTGAAGGTGTGGTGATCGAAGGAAATAAATTGGGCAGGACAATCGGTTATCCGACTGCGAATTTGCAGATTGAAAGTGATGAAAAATTAATTCCGGGCAATGGTGTTTATGCCGCAGTTGTTGAAATAAAAAATCAGCAATCAGAAATTAGAAATTTCAGCGGCATGATGAATATCGGTGTTCGCCCCACCGTTGATGGAAAGAAGCGAATGATAGAAGTAAATATTTTTGATTTTGATGAAGATATTTATACACAGATTTTAAGAGTACATGTAAAACATTATATCCGCGGCGAGGTAAAGTTTAATGGTCTGGACGAATTAAAAACGCAATTATTAAAAGACAAAGTTTCTGCAAAAGAATTGTTGATCTAGCCTTTCTTTAAGCAATTGAAATATTGAATTGCGATTGCAACTGACTTTAGTTCTTTCAGTAAGATACAATCAAAACAAAGTTTAAAAGAAGAGCAAGCAGATTCCGATCGCAGCAATCACACAAATAAGATCAACCAATAACATAGTTGATAATGCATATCGAGTGTTCTTGATCTTCACACTTCCGAAATACACCGCTATCACATAAAATGTTGTTTCAGCAGCACATTGAAAAACGCAGGAAAGCCTTGCTGTAAAAGAGTCTACGCCATAGGTCTTCATCGCATCAATCATAAATCCGCGAGAACCGGCTGCATTAAACGGGCGTAAAATTGCGATAGGAAAAGCATCCACAATTTTCTTTTGGATACCAAATGCCATAAATATTTTTGAGATGAGTGTTGATATCATTTCAAATACACCGCTGTTTCTGAATAATGAAATAGCAACCAGCATTCCGAGAATATAAGGGAACACCGTTTTACCTGTTTCCAAACCATTCATCGCTCCTTCTACAAAAGAGGAGAAAACATTTTTATTATTAGCAGAAAATATTTTTTCTTTTGTAAAAGAATAAACCAAGATCATTAAAATGATCATCAATAAAATAACATTAGAGATATTATTGGTAAAATGATTTTTTTCGATCAAATCTAATCTGGTGATATAAATCAATAAACCGGTGATCATTCCAACAATACCTGCTAACGATAATATAAGTGTTGCACTTTTAAAATTTATTTTTTGACGGATGCCTACGATCACCAATGCAGCGACGGTTCCTACAAATGATGTGATGATGCAAGGCAGCATTACATCAGCAGGGTTTTGTGCATTTTGTGCAGCACGATAACCGATGATGGAAGTGGGAATCAACGTTAATCCCGCTGCATGCAGGCACATGAACATGATCTGCGAATTGCTTGCTTTTTCTTTATCGGGATTGATCTCCTGCAAACTCTGCATGGCTTTTAAGCCAAATGGTGTAGCAGCAGAATCGAGCCCTAAAAAGTTAGCAGCAAAATTTAACATCATATAAGAAATGGAAGGATGATTAGGTGGAATTTCAGGGAATACTTTTATAAAAACGGGACTTAAAAATCTTGCTAATTTTTCCGATGCGCCTGAATCAATTAATAGTTGCAGAATACCACAGAAGAATGATAAATATGCGACCAATGGAATAATTAAATCTAAAATAGTATTCTTACAGGTAGGTAAGATGCCATCTGTTGCTAA
>CAIVCF010000005.1 GCA_903904335.1 uncultured Chitinophagaceae bacterium
AATATAATTCTTGTCACTCATCACTCATAATTCATCACTCATAACTAAATAAAAAAAGGCTACAAACCTCATAAGCCGGATTCTGTTTCTAAACTATCATTTATCTGCGATAAACATTACTGTTTACCTGTTGCTGCCTACCCTAAGCCTTGAGCGAGCAGCTCTCAATACGGCTCTATACGTGGCATTACAGCACCTAAGGTTTACCCGCTGTTAATGTTACCATCAACTGCTGTGAGCTCTTACCTCACATTTTCACCCTCACTCCCGATAAATCGGGAGCAGTTATTTTCTGCGGCACTCTCTCTTTCAAGAAAACTTGAAGCCGGTTATTCGCCGGTAGGTTGCTCTTTGCTGTCCGGACTTTCCTAATCATGATTACTCATAACTCGATAGCTCGGGTTTGTAGAAAGCAAAGATAATGATTGGAGATTTGAAATTTGTGATTTGAGATGATGGAGCCGGCTTTTGTATTTCATGGCATCGACTGTTGCGTCGCACACTTGTACGTTTAATTTTTAAATCAACATTTGTCTAAGTTGTAATATTTACAATTTTGTGCGAACTTCATAATATGAAGAACAATATTGTACGAAACAAACTATCAAAAAAAATTACTTCGTTAAGTTTAGACAAAATTGAACTTAAAAGATTGCTTGATATTCTTCAATTACGAGCTAATACAGTTTGTGAAATCGAATGTAGAAAAATTGAAACTATAACAAATCCAGAAAACATTGAAAAGGCTAAAGAAGATTTAAGAAGCTGTGCACCCTTAAGAATCTCTGTCACTGGGGATGAAAGTGAAGAATTATTTGGAACAATTGATGAAGTATTTGCTTCTCCATCATTTCCTGAGAAAGTGAAAACAGTTTATTTAAATAGCAATTTATCTTATGATTCACTATTTAAATATTATCCTGAAAACTCTTTTCAAATTTTAATTGATTTCTCTAAACCAAAAATTTTCGACTTCTCTTTTCAGCCAAGCGACAAAACTCCTAATGATTCACAATTTGATGTTGAAGGCTCTGATAACACCTGGGTAAATGGTGTTTTCCATGAAATTGATAGTTTTATAAAAAATAAATCATCAAAGTTTTCAACTGTTCATAGAGCAAGTATTTACGATTTGATTTTGTGGATATTTGGAATACCTTTTGGCTTTTGGGTATGTCATAAATCATCAAATAATATAAAAGCTCTTTTTTCAGAACACATTTTTTTACAAAATGCTTTATTTTTTTATATTTTCTTGGGGAGTCTTTTGATACTTCGAATTTTATTTCACTATTTCCGGTGGATATTTCCAATGATCGAATACCAAAATAAAAAAGAACTTTCACTTGCTCATCAAGCAGCATTTTATACAATTAGTCTTGCGCTTATTGGTTCTTTTTTTACGACATCTTGAAATTCGTTTTTCATTTGTAAGAGGAAAATAAGGCTTTAAACAACCCAAGTGTGCGACGCAACAGCAGTTTTATTCTTATTCAAAAGTTTATTACCAAAAAAAATTTCACGTTGGTCAAAATTTGCAATCCTCTCCTTTGAGTTTTGGATTTGTAAAAAAAATGAGTACTATTATATCTTAATGAAAAACAAATTCAAACAACATGAAAAAAACAGCATTCTTGATTTTAATAATCGCAACATCATTCTGCTTTGGTTTTGCATTTAAGACCATCATAACAAAACAATCTGCCAACCCATCAGAAATTAGAAAAGTAACAGGTATCGGGGGCATTTTTTTCAAATGCAAGGAACCTAAGAAAGTGAGAGAGTGGTATCAAACGCATCTCGGGTTAAATACCAATCAATACGGCGCAGTGTTTGAATGGCGGCAAGGTGCTGACAGCACTAGAAAGGGTTTTACACAATGGAGCCCTTTCTCTGAGACGACAAAATATTTTGAACCTTCTGCAAAAGACTTTATGATCAATTATCGTGTAGAAAATCTGGAAGCACTTGTTGAACAACTGAAAAAAGAAGGCGTAACCGTTACTGACAAAATTGAAACAGCCGAATACGGAAAGTTTGTTCATATTCTTGACATGGAAGGTAACAAAATTGAATTATGGGAGCCTAACGATATCGAATACGAAAAGTTAGGAAAACAAATGGGAAGTAAAACAACAAAATAAACAATTGCCAACATCAGTTCGACAATCAATATTATTGCACGGCACGTTTAATAAATAAATTATTAGAACAGGCGAATAACCCGTGTTGCGAATTGTTATCGCTGTTTTTAAATTTTCCTTTTAAAATACTTTGCCCCGTGCTGGCAGGGTTATTACCACGCCCCAAAGGCCAAGAACCTTTGGTATCCTGAATTTCGATCTTTGCGATGGATGCAATATGTAATCCGAAATCTGTGCAGTTATTGCTGTTAAGGTTATATCTTTTACTTCCTGTTTCTTCAATGAAATCGAGAATATCGATAAACTGTTTTTGAGAAATAAATTTGCCGACTATTTCATCCCAATCATGCATTACATCGTCTTTAAAAACAGAATTGGTGGATGGAAATATTGGTGTGGCTGATAAGAGGTTGTCTTTCTCCGGATAAAAACCAAATGTCTTTGAAACGATACTGCTGTCGGTATTGAACTTGGTCAGCGTAATAAATGTATGACCCACTTTACTGAACTTCTCAAAAATATTGTCCTTGCCGGGTGTAGGTTGTTTGATATGTATCAAAATGCCAAAAGCGAATGCCTGTTTATCGTCATAAAAAGCATCGGTAACAGCATCATATTCGGTGTACGGTGAATCTTCAATGATCGGGTTATTCTCAAATTTTGTTGTATCACTGTGAGTAATCAGCGAGTCAATGTTCTCATCTGAAAAAACAAATGCAGCGGTCGAATCATCCACATTATTTTTGCTGTAGAAATCTGCAATTCGTGAATCGGCGGTATCAACAGAAAATGTCTGTTTTCTTTTTCGTTTAAAAAAGGTTTGCTGATACACATACCCTGTTTTATAAAAACACTCCAATGCAAGAGGGTATTGTTTCAAATGTGCAAACACAATCGCGAGATCGTAATACAAATGAGACAAATCTTTATCTTCTTTCAATGAATCTTTTAAGTGCAGGGAATATGCTAAGCTTTCCAACGCTTTTTTATTGTTGCCGTGTGCAATGTATGCATCACCCAGACTTACAGAAGTGATGGCTGCTGTATTGGCATCATGCGTTTCTTCGGCATGTGTCAATAATTTATGGGCTGCATGAACAGAAAGAATTTTTCTGCGGGCTGAAACGTAACCTGCTTCAGAGATTTTTAAAGGATCAACAGAAATGGAATCGGGAACAGGCGCATTTACTTGACGTATAGTTGAATCTGATTGAGCCAATAGATTACCCGATATGCTGTAAAACAAGGTACTTGCAACAATCAGATAAGATACTTTTTTCATCAATTCAAATAGAAGTCAATTACCATACCAAATTTATAGACTTTTTAATTTTAAACGAAATCTATGTTTGATGAGATTTGTTTTTATGAGAACATCAATGTCTTTGTTTATTTATCGGCACAACAATGATCGGCACAACAGAATGCCTGATGATATATTCCGCTGTACTTCCTGTTACCAAATGCTTCATTCCCGTTCTTCCGTGCGTTCCCATTACAATAAAAGTGGTGTGCTTTTGTATGGAGAGTTCAATAATATCTTCTTTCGGATCACCGATAAATGATACTATTTCTGTTGTTATATCCTGATGTCTTTCTTCCACTTCTTTTAAAGCTTTTAATGCAATATCTTTTCTGGCTTCCCACTGATTCTCGAAAACCTGACCGGTATCCAAAGGAACATAATCAATGAGTTTATTAATGATGGTAACCAATGTAACAGATGCATTGATCTTTTTTGCAAGCGCATATCCTACTTTTTCCACTTCAGGAGAAAACTCACTAAAGTCGAGTGCCATTAAAATATGATTCATACAATATGATTTAAAAGAAAATTATTCAATTGTCCATTCCATTTGTTCTTCCTTCGGAAGGGCAGGTTTCTTTTTATTACGAAACAGCACCAACAAAGGTATCAGCAATAAAAAGAATAAGCCGAGATACACAAACAAATCTTTATACGTCAGAAAAGTTGCCTGCCCGAATATGCCTTTTGATATAAGACCATAAGCATTTGCAGTTGCAGATTGCAGATCAAATCCCTTTCCCACAAAAGCATTCGTAAGCATTTTAACCCTTTCTTGTGTGGCAGGATCAGTTGCACTAATATTTTCTGATAAATATGAATAATGTTTAGTTGTATCTACGCTGATGTAAGTTGTGATCATAGCAATTCCGATACTGCCGCCCAACTGTCTTACCATATTGCTTAATGCAGTACCCTGCGGAATTTCAGTTCCTTCTAAATTAGATAAAGAAATAGTTGTGAGTGGAATAAAGATCAAGCCCATTGCAAAACCGCGAATGATCAAAGGCCAAAAAAAATCATGCTCACCGATTTGAGTATTCAACATACCCATGCTGTAACTGAAAACAAAAAACAAGAACAAACCCATGCCTGCATAAATAGCTGGATGAAATAATTTTCTTTTTAAAAGAACACCCACAACCGGCATCATCACTGCTGTTGCCAAACTTCCGGGTAACATGAGCCATCCTGTTTGCAATGCTGTAAAACCTAATAGTCCCTGGCAAAATATAGGTATCACCAAAGTTGTTCCGTACAAACCAAATCCTAAAACAAAGTTGAACAATGTACCTGTTGCAAAAGATCGGTTGTTGAATAATCTGAGATTAACCATCGGATCTTTTTTGGTCAACTCACGATATACAAAAAACAATCCTGTAACTAAAGCAATAACTGCTAAAAGAGTGATATATCTTGTTTCGAACCAATCCTCACTTTGCCCTTTTTCCAAAACGATCTGTAAAGAACCAATAGCAGCAATCAAGAGTCCCAAAGCAAGCCAATCCATTTTTATGGACTTGGGCCGCATCGCGGGTTCTTTCACATACAGCAAAGTCAGAATAGTTGCCAATATTCCAAATGGAATATTGATAAAAAATATCCATTGCCATGACATATTATCCGTAATAAATCCTCCCAATGTCGGACCGATAGCCGGACCAACAATTACACCAACACCATAAATGGCATTCGCCAATCCTAATTCTTCTTTAGGAAATGTTTCAATTAAAATAGCTTGTGCCGTTGATAATAGACCACCACCACCAATTCCCTGCAAGACCCTGAATGCAACCAATTCCCAGACATTAGAGGACATTCCACACAATATAGAAGCGATGGTGAAAAGAATGATTGATCCTGCGAAATAATATTTACGGCCAAACCTTCCGCTCATCCAACCGGAGAGTGTGATCATAATTACATTCGATACGGCATACCCCGTGATCACCCAACCAATTTCTTCAAAAGTTGCACCCAGGTTTCCCATCATTTGGGTAAGCGAAACATTTACAATGGAAGTATCGATCAGTTGCAGCAATGCAGCAGAAACAACTGTAAATATCACAATGATCTTATCTGCTGAAAATTTCGCCATCAACAAAATAACTTAATACTGAAAAAATATCTCTGTTGCACCGTATCCAAAACGTGCATCGTATTGATTGATGAAGGTCTTTACTTCTTTTCTTGTTTTTAAGATATCATGAATCTCATCACGTAATTTTCCGCTACCCACACCATGAATAATAATTAGTGAAGGCTGATGATGCGCCACAGCCAGATGGAACCATTTTTCAAATTCATCCAACTGAATAGAAAGAATTTCGAAATTGCTCAGATGTTTCCAGTTATCCGAAAGCTTTTCAATGTGCAGATCAACCACCGTTCTTGCCGGCTCTAAATTCTGCCTGATTTTATTGGCTTCATACACTTTATAACCTTTTGCTGCCAAGCCTGTTAATT
>CAIVCF010000006.1 GCA_903904335.1 uncultured Chitinophagaceae bacterium
ATTATTAAAACCGGCACAACGTAATGCAATTGTCTTCACACCTTTTGATGCCAATATTTTTATGACTTCAGCATTCACTTTATCATTTACAAAAACACAAACAGCATCTGTATCTTCTAAGAGATTTACAATATGCGGACCTAGATGTGTTTCGTAATATTCCAATTCAAAACCAAAATGCTTATTGCATTCATTGAATGATATCTTATCGTAAGGTTGTGTGGAGAAGAACGTTATTTTCATGATGAGAAATATATTGAATTGTAAATTTACTTGACAAAATTTTTCTTGATCGCTTTATTTTACAGATAATAATTACAATTTGTCTTTAATGTCTCCCACCATTCTCTCCGGTATCACCCATTCATCAAATTGTTCCGGGTTAACATATCCCAATTTTACGGCCATCTCTTTTAATGTAGTTCCTTCCTGATGTGCTTTCTGTGCAATTTCTGCAGCTTTGTAATAACCGATCTTTGTATTCAGTGCTGTCACAAGCATCAAACTATTGTCAAGATGTTTCTTAATATTGGATTCGATAGGAGCCAATCCCACAGCACATTTGTCGTTGAATGAAACACAGCCTTCACCAATTAATCTGGCGCTGTGCAGAAAATTATAGATCATCACCGGTTTAAAAACATTGAGTTCAAAATGACCGTTGCTGCCGGCAATGCCAATGGTAACGTCATTGCCCATTACTTGGGCAGCTATCATCGTTAATGCTTCACATTGTGTTGGATTTACTTTTCCGGGCATGATGGAAGAACCGGGTTCATTATCAGGAATATGAATTTCACCAATGCCCGAACGCGGACCCGATGCCAACATTCTTATATCGTTCGCAATTTTCATTAAACTGACAGCGACAGTTTTTAATGCACCATGTGCTTCAACGATGGCATCATGCGCAGCCAATGCTTCAAACTTATTTTCAGCAGTAATAAAGGGAAGTCCTGTTAACTGTGCAATATATTTTGCAACAATAACATCATAATTCTTGGGTGCGTTTAATCCTGTGCCTACAGCAGTTCCACCTAATGCTAATTCACTTAAATGCGATAATGAATTATTGATGCCTTTTAATCCATGCGTTAATTGAGAAACATATCCGCTTAATTCTTGTCCGAGTGTTAATGGTGTTGCATCCATGAAATGTGTACGCCCAATTTTCACCACATGCATGAATGCTTTACTTTTTTCTGCCAATGTATCTCTCAGTTTTGTAATACCGGGGATGGTAATATCCACCAGCATTTTATAGGCAGCAATATGCATGGCAGTTGGAAAAGTATCATTGGATGATTGCGATTTATTTACATCATCATTGGGATGAATGAATTTCTCTTTATCGTTTAATGATCCGCCATTTATTACATGAGCCCTGTAAGCGATTACTTCATTCACATTCATATTGCTTTGTGTACCACTGCCGGTTTGCCAAACAACAAGCGGGAATTGATCATCTAATTTTCCTTTGAGAATTTCATCACACACTTGTCCGATTAGATCTGATTTTTCTTTTGATAAAACACCGCATTCCAGATTTGCCATTGCAGCAGCTTTCTTTAAATAGGCAAATGCATAGATGATCGGCATCGGCATCTTGTTGATTTCATGCGCAATTTTAAAATTCTCAATACTGCGTTGAGTTTGCGCACCCCAATAAACCTGTGCAGGAACTTTCACTTCGCCCATGGTATCTTTTTCAATTCTGTAATCCATAGCGTTTTCATTTGATGATAAGATAAAGATACGTGCAGTTATTGCTGTAAAAATTAAAGCCGATAAGAACATTGTAGTTTCTATCGACTTTTGATTTTCGAATAAGAGAAAATTATTTTATCAGCTTTTTAAATGAAGTGGATTCAAGGTTTTAAAGAAATCATTTCCTTTATCATCCACTAAAATAAATGCAGGAAAGTCTACCACATCAATTTTCCAGATAGCTTCCATTCCCAGTTCAGGATATTCAACCACTTCAACTTTCTTGATATTGTTTTGTGCAAGAATTGCAGCAGGGCCGCCAATCGAGCCTAAATAAAATCCACCATATTTTTTACAGGCATCTGTTACTTGTTGTGAGCGGTTTCCTTTTGCCAACATGATCATGCTGCCGCCATTTTCCTGAAAACGATCAACATAACTATCCATTCTTCCGGCAGTGGTTGGACCAAAAGAACCGGATGGCATTCCATCTGGGGTCTTTGCAGGACCTGCATAGTAGATGGGATGATCTTTCATGTATGGAGGTAATCCCTCACCTTTATCTAAACGTTCATTTAACTTTGCGTGAGCAATATCACGACCAACAATAATGGTTCCTGTTAATGATAATCTTGTTGCAACAGGATATTTTGAAAGCTCCGCTAAAATTTCTTTCATCGGTTTATTGAGATCAATTTTCACCGCACCACCTTCGCCTTCTTTACGATATTCATCAGGAATAAAACGTCCGGGATTTTCTTCCATCTTCTCTATCCATGCACCGTCTTTATTTATTTTCGCTTTGATGTTTCTATCGGCAGAGCAAGAAACACCCATGCCAACAGGACAAGAAGCACCATGCCTTGGTAAACGAATGATACGAACATCCAATGCAAAATATTTTCCACCAAACTGAGCACCAATGCCGAGTTCCTGTGCAGCATGCAATACTTCTTTTTCCAATTCAATATCACGGAATGCCTGACCGAATTCATTTCCTTCGGTTGGTAAATGATCCAAATATTTTGCAGATGCCAACTTCACTGTTTTCAAACAAGCTTCTGCAGAAGTGCCGCCAATGACAAATGCAATATGATAAGGAGGACAAGCAGCAGTACCCAATGTTTTTGCTTTTTCTGCCAGATACTTCACTAAAGTTTTGGGATTTAATAACGCTTTTGTTTCCTGAAATAAATAAGTTTTATTAGCAGAACCACCGCCCTTTGCAACACACAGAAATTTATATTCCATTCCGTTCACACTATACAGATCAATTTGTGCGGGCAAATTATTACCTGAATTTTTTTCAGCATACATCGATAAAGGAATGGTTTGAGAATAACGCAAATTTTCTTCGGTATACGTTTGATACACACCTAAAGAAATGGCTTCTTCATCACCACCACCTGTCCATACCTGTTGCCCTTTTTTTGCTACAATCGTTGCTGTACCTGTATCTTGGCAAAATGGCAAAACACCTTTGGCAGCGATTTCTGCATTACGCAACATGGTAATGGCAACATATTTATCATTCTCACTGGCTTCGGGATCAGTTAAAATATTTGCTACCATTTTCAAATGTTCCGTGCGCAGCATGAAAGAACAATCATGAAAACATGCTTTGGCTACTTTTGTCAAAATTTCGGGAGAAACTTTTAAGATTTCTTTTCCTTCAAATGTTGTTTGTGAAATCCCTTCTTTTGTTAAGAGATAATATTCTGTTGTGTCTTTCCCCAATGGAAATGGATCTTGATAATGAAATGGAACATTCGCCATTATTAAAATATTTAGGATGAGAGATATTTACAACTTTAGGGGAGCTAAGTTACGAACTGCAGGCGATTGACAATATTTTGATGATTTTAACGTAAGAAAATCACGATGGCAACGGCATTGTATGAATAACACCTAATTTAGATTTTTTAAACAACTGCTTTCTAAATCGATTTTCATGAAACCTATATTCTTTTTCTTCTTTCTTTTTTTTACGGCAACCATTCAGGCACAAAATCAAACTGAAAATGTGATCATCATTACAACTGATGGTTTTCGCTGGCAGGAAGTATTTACAGGGATTGATCAAACCATAGCGAGTGATAAAAGATTTAATCAAAATGACAGTGAGTATCTTTTTAAAAAATATTGGAGTGATGATCTGATAGAAAGAAGAAAGAAATTATTGCCTTTTATCTGGACAACAATTGCATCTAATGGGCAGATCTATGGCAACAGAAATTTGGGTAACAAAGTAGATGTATCAAACCCTTACTGGTTCTCGTATCCGGGATATAGCGAGATCATGTGCGGTTATGTTGATACTGCCATCAATGTCAATAAATACAAACACAATCCCAATACCAATGTGATGGAATTTCTTAATCAGCAGAAAAATTTAAAAAATAAAGTGGCGGCATTTGGTGCATGGGATGCCTTCAATAAAATCTTAAACGATAAACGGAGTAAGATACCTGTGGTAACCGCTTATAACGCTTGCGGCGGAGATCACCCAAGCGCAAATGAAAAATTGATTAATTCAATGTTGAAGGATTCTTATCGTCCTTTTGATGATGAAGAATGTCTGGATGTTTTCACACATCATGAAGCCATGGAATATTTGAAAAATAAAAAACCGAAAGTTTTATATATCTCTTACGGAGAAACAGATGAATGGTCACATCATCGCGAATATAAATTTTATGCTGATGCCGCTCATCAGGTAGATGCATGGATAAAAGAAATTTGGGATTTTATTCAATCCGATCCGCAGTATAAAAACAAAACAACTTTATTGATAACCACCGATCATGGTCGCGGAGATGTCGTTAAAGAAAAATGGACAAGTCACGGCAGAGATGTGGAGGGATCTTATCAAATATGGTTCGCTGTGATGGGGCCAAACATTGTGCCTTCAGGCGAAATGACGGACAATGATCAATTGTATCAAAAACAATTCGCACAAACTATTGCCAAAATATTAGGTTATACTTTTACTGCTGAACATCCCGTTGCAGAACAAATAAAATCAGTTATCAAATAATACAATGAAAAGATTTTCAGTCATTCTGTTCTTATTTTTTTTTGTGCAATTAAGCGCACAAAAAGCAAATAATAATTTTCCTCAGCCAACACAGTCACAATTGCAATGGCATGAAATGGAGTTCTATTTATTTACGCATTTCGGACCGAATACATTTACTGATAAAGAATGGGGAACGGGCAATGAAACGGAAGATGCATTCAATCCAACACAATTGGATTGCAAACAATGGTGTCGTGTTGCAAAAGAAGCAGGAGCAAAGGGAATCATTATCACTGCAAAACATCATGATGGTTTTTGTTTATGGCCCAGTAAGTATTCGACACATACAGTTCGGGAGAGCAAATGGAAAAATGGTAAGGGTGATGTATTGAAAGAATTATCTGACGCCTGCAAAGAATACGGATTAAAATTTGGCGTGTATATTTCTCCTTGGGATCGCAATCATCCAAAATATGGTACAGCAGAATACAATGATGTTTTTATAAATATGATGAAAGAATTATTTTCTAATTACGGACCCATTACAGAGCTATGGTGGGACGGTGCAAATGGTGAAGGTCCTAATGGAAAAAAGCAAGCTTACGATTGGCATCGTTTTGAAAGAACGGTGCATGAATTATCACCCAACACTGTTGTGTTCAGCGATATCGGCCCGGATATTCGTTGGGTTGGAAATGAAAATGGAATTGCAGGAAAAACAAATTGGAATCTATTAGATACGGCCGGCTTTTCAAGGGGTTTGGGTGCACCGCCAAATGATACGCTGCGTGAAGGAAATGTGAATGGGAAAAATTGGATACCTGCTGAATGCGATGTAAGTATTCGCCCCGGTTGGTTTTATCATGCCAATGAAGATGAGAAAGTAAAATCAGCGGAACAATTATTTGATCTCTATTTAAAAAGCGTTGGAAGAGGAGCGAATCTATTATTGAATGTTCCGCCCGATAGAAGAGGACTCATCAACGAAAAAGATGCTGCATCATTAATTGGATTTAAAAAATTGCGTGATGAAAATTTCAAAAATAATTTATTGAAACGTGCTATGGAAATAGATAAATCACACAAATCGCTCGATGGAAAAACAGAGATTGTGAGAATGCTTATCTTAAAAGAACCCATTAAAATAAATTGTTTGGTATTAAAAGAACCCATTCAAAATGGTCAGCTCATAAAAAATGTTGACATCATTTTAAGTAATCACGGAACAGAACAAAAGAAAATTTCCATCACAACCATTGGAAGAAAACGTATCATCAGTTTTCCGACAGAAGAAGTAAGTGAAATATCTTTTATCATCACACACGCAAAAGCAAAACCACAGTTCGGAGAAATTGCGGGTTATTTGATGGATGAAAAATTAATTGAGCAAGAAAGATTTTTGTGGACAAGCGATAGAATATAAATGTGGCTTTAGTTGCCCCTGATTCTTTCAGTGAAAGAATCGCACACTTGTACTTTAAGTTACTTGTTCGACAATTTTACCACTGAGTAAAAGAGAAACAGAGTTAACACAGAGAACTCAGCGTAACTCTTTTAACTCCTGATCTCTGTGTTGAGAAATTACGCTTCAATAAAAAGTATAACAAAGCTTAGAATCTTGAAGTGTGCGACGCTCCAAAGGAGTCGTTCGGACAACAGTTGATGCCATTAAAAACAAATGTGGATAACAAAAAAATAAAATTATTTCCCTGTAAAAACAGCTTTTCTTTTTTCTAAAAATGCAGCAGTGCCTTCTTTCATATCTTCTGTTGCAAAACAATTTCCGAATACATCGACTTCAACTGTATAACCATTTTTAGTTTCATCGAAAACAGCATTGGCGGCTGTAATGCAAGCTGCAACTGCAATTGGCGCTTTGCTGTTGATGATGTTTAAAATATCTTTTGCTTTTTGTAACAACTGATCTTGGGTAACAACATGATTTACTAAGCCATATTGTAAAGCAGTTGCTGCATCGATCATATTGGCACTCATCAATAATTCCAATGATCTTCCTTTACCGATGATTTGCGTTAATCGTTGTGTGCCGCCATAACCGGGAATCAATCCAAGATTCACTTCGGGCTGACCAAATTTTGCATTCTCAGTGGCAATTCTGAAATGACAACTCAATGCCAATTCGCAACCGCCACCCAATGCAAAACCATTTACGCAAGCAACAATTGGTTTGGGAGAATTTTCTATTTTAAAAAAAATATCTTGTCCGCGTTTAGCTAATGCCTTTCCTTGGTCAACTGAAGAGCCAACGAACTCGCTGATGTCTGCACCGGCAACAAAACTTTTTGGTCCTGCACCGGTAATGATCGCAGATTTTATTTCAGGATTAGTATATACTTCATCCATCACTTCATTTAAATCACTCATCACTTGTTGATTGAGTGCATTTAATTTATCGGGACGATTG
>CAIVCF010000007.1 GCA_903904335.1 uncultured Chitinophagaceae bacterium
AAAACGCTTCTTTGGATCATCATCGGATTAGTAGTATTAGTTGGCGGCCTTTTCGGATTAAAAGCTGCCGGTGTAATCGGTAAAGATGAAGGCATCAAAGTATCAACAGAAAAAGCTGCAAAACGTACCATTATTGAAACAGTAAATGCAAGCGGTAAAGTATATCCCGAAATAGAAGTAAAAGTTAGCCCGGATATCAGTGGAGAAATAGTAGAGCTCGGTGTTGACGAAGGCGACAGCGTTAAGAAAGGACAGGTAGTAGCCAAGATCTATGCTGATATTTATTTAACACAACGTGATCAGGTGGTTGCAGGAGTTAATCAGGCAAAAGCACAGGTATCTAATTCAGAAGCTTCCCTTGTAGGGTTAAAAGCAACTTTGGATCAAGCACAGATCACTTACAACCGTCAGAAAAGGTTATTGGATGATAAAGTAATTAGCCGTTCAGAATTTGAGACTGCTGATCAGGCTTTAAGAAATGCACAGGCCAATTATAACGCAGCCATACAAGGCATAAAGGGCTTACAGGCAAATATTCAAAATGCGCAGGCGCAATTGGCAAAAGCAGATAAGGATCTGTCGAGAACTATCATTACATCACCCATGGATGGTGTGATCAGTTTGATGAGTGTAAAGAAAGGTGAACGTGTGGCAGGTAATAGTTTTAATGTGGGCACTGAAATGATGCGCATTGCTGATATGAACAGTATAGTTGCACAAGTTGATGTTGGTGAAAATGATATCCCGAAAGTAAAGATCGGCGATACTGCAGTTGTTGAAATTGATGCATACAATAACAGGAAATTTAAAGGGTTGGTTTACAAGATCGCAAATCCGATCACCAATGCGGCTTCAACAACAACTTCTACCGATGTAACAAATTATAAAGTACATATCCGTTTATTTATTGACAGCTACAGAGATTTGATCGTGAAAGGACATTTCCCTTTCCGTCCGGGAATGAGTGCCAGTGCGGATATACAAACGACCACACAAAAAGATGTATTGAGTGTTCCTTTGAATGCAGTTACAACGCGTGATAAGAAAAGTGACAAAGCGGCAACAGATAAAAAGGATGATAAGCCTTCCAATGATCCAAACAATCAGGCAAAGAACGATAAAGCCAGTACTTCTTCTTCAGACGATATGGAAGAAGTGGTATTTGTGCTTCAGAAAGAAGGCACTGTTAAAAAAGTAAAAGTAAAAACCGACATTCAGGATCTGAATTACATCAGGATTTCGGATGGATTGAAAGAAGGAGATGAAGTGGTTACAGGACCTTATACAACAGTAAGTAAAACTTTAAAAGATGGCGACAAGGTAAAAGTTACACCGAAAGATAAATTGTTTGATGACAAAAAGAATTAAATAAAAGGGAAGCAAAAAGCTTCCCTTTTTTATTGTTCGCTCTTTTGCAAAATATCCTTTCGTATGTTTGTTGATGATTAATTCAGAGGTTATGAAATTCGGAATCATCGGTGGCGGAAGTTGGGCAACAGCCATAGCAAAGATCCTTACGGATAACGGGAATAATATTCATTGGTTTTTCAGAAATGAAAAGATTATTGCGCATGTAAAACATCGCAAACATAATCCGCATTATTTAAGTCAGGTTTATTTTAATACTGATCAATTAGCACTCAGCTCATCTATTGAAGAAGTAGTGAAAAATGCTGAAACATTAATCATTGTAACTCCTTCTGCGTACACAGAAGATATTTTACAATCATTACCCAAAGATGCTTTTAAGGGAAAGAAAATCATTTCTGCCATTAAGGGAATCCTTCCGGGATCCAATCAATTATTGAATGAATATCTCGCTGAGCAGTTTGATGTTGAGCTGAAAGATTATTATACCATTCTTGGTCCATGTCATGCGGAAGAAGTGGCCGCTGAAAAATTATCCTATCTCACTTTTTCGGGTACAGATGAAAATGAAGCAAAACATTTATCCGGGTTTTTTAAAACAGATTATATCAATGTCATCACCAATACAGATGTTATTGGTGTGCAATATGCAGCCATCTTAAAAAATATTTTTGCAGTTGGTGCAGGTATTGCACATGGATTGGAATACGGTGATAATTTTTTAAGCGTGTACATTGCCAACTGCGCACATGAAATGGGTGTTTTCATTAAACAATTGATGTGGGATGAAAATGATACGGAAGAACAAAACTTAGTGAACTATGCCACTTCTGTTTATCTCGGCGATTTGTTGGTGACCTGCTATTCTTTATACAGCCGCAACAGAACTTTCGGTAACATGATCGGCAAAGGGTACAGCGTTAAAGCCGCACAATTGGAAATGAATATGGTCGCTGAAGGTTATTTTGCTAGTAAGTGTGTTCATAAGACAAATCAGCAAATACATGCGCAAATACCTATCACTACTACCATTTATCAGATATTATGGGAGCATATCCCTGCAGAAGAAGGCTTTAAAAAAATTGAAGCTTTGCTGGTGTAATTAATTCGTAACTTTATTATATGCCTGTATCGTATCAATTAGTAAGCCCATCAATCATATTGGTTCTGCTCTGCGGATTGATAATTGTTAGTGCCTTGAAAAGATTATTTGGCAAGCATTCGCAAGAGTGATCAGAGTTGAAAAAGGTCCGATGCAATTCCATCAGCCAGAAATTTTCCTTTATCAGTTAAACGCAAAGAGTTTTCATCTAAAATAATTTTGCCGTTTACTTCCCATTTTTTTGCAGATGAAATAATTTTGTTTTTTGTGCTGTCATCTGTCATCAACCATCTGTCATCTGCAAAATTAATTCCTTCAACCGTTCTCATGCTTGTCATGATATATTCATTTAATTGCTGCGATGCAGTCAATATTTCTTCCTCAAAATTCAATTCACTTTTTTCAAGGCTTTGGATATATAATGCATTGTTCGAAATATTCCACTGCCGGGATGTTCCGTTAAAAGAATGCGCTGATGGACCTAATCCGATATAATGCTCGCCCTTCCAGTAACTGCTGTTGTGTTTGCTTCTGAAACCAGGCTTTGCAAAATTCGATATCTCATAATGTTCATAACCTGCTTCATTGAGCCATTGCATCAATAATTCAAAATGTCTTGCCTGTTTATCTGCATCCGTATTTTCTTTTTTCTGTTGCGCGATCATTGTTGCCAAAGCAGTCTTTGGCTCAACCGTTAATGCATAGCAGGAGAGATGCGGAATATTCAATGCTAAAGCCGTTTCTACATTTTCTTTCCAATGTTCATCAGTTAAAGTAGGTGAACCGTAAATGAGATCAATGGTGATATTATCGAAATATTTTTTTACTGATGATAAACTTTCTATTGCCTGCTGTTTGTTATGTGCTCTGTTCATCCATTGCAGGTCTTCATCAAAAAAAGATTGAATGCCGATGCTTAAACGGTTGATGCCGGATGATCCCCATCCAATCAATTTTTCTTCTGTGATATCGTCAGGATTAGCTTCTAATGTTATTTCTGCATCTTCATTTATGGTAAAAGATTCTTTCAATTTCTCGAGTATGAATCGTAAGTCGTGAATCGCAAGTAACGATGGCGTGCCGCCACCAAAATAAATAGTGGATATATTTTGTTGGATATATTCTTTTCGGAGCAGAGCTTCTGATGAAATAGCTTGAAGCATCTGCGGCAGCATCTTTTTCGAAGTTGAAAAATGAAAATTACAATAATGGCAAGCCTGTTTGCAGAATGGGATATGAATGTAAATACCTGCCATAAATTTAAGTTGCAGCAAATGTAAGTGTATAGAATTGCACAAATAAAACGGGTTTGTGGGCATCTTTTAAAAATTGATGCATACACTTATATATTTTTGCGCAAATTAACGGCTTGAAAAAATTGTTCATTATATTTCTTTCTTCCTTTTTTTGTTTGCTGGCTGCTGCTCAAACAGATTCAACTTCAAAAGGGAAAATTGAAAAAATAGTCCCGGAGCATGATAATGTTTCCATTAATCCGATTACCGAAACATTGTCTTCAAAAAGCATACTGCTACCCTTAAAAAATGAAAAGCCCCAAAAGAAAAGAATTCTTGTTGAAGATATTAGAGATTCGGTTGAGCCAGAAGATCTCCATATAAAAGCATTGGCGAGGATAGATTCTTTGCGATATGATTCCATTAAACAAGATTCCATCAAACATCTTTCTATAAAATCGGTTCAGAAAACAAACGATACATCTACTTACCGCTCGATCATGGTAATTCCATATCTGCCTTTCGGTAAGCCTCCTGTCTTTATGATCAGTAAGGAAAAATTACCGGAGGGAAAAGATGAATTGTTTTATTTATTAACGGGCCTGATTTTTTTGATAGCACTTATCAAGCTTCTGTTCCCTAAATATTTTCAGAATCTTTTTTTATTATCTTTTCAAACATCATTCAGGCAAAGGCAAACGAGAGAGCAGTTGCTGCAGGATAATCTTGCTTCATTGATGATGAACATTTTATTCTTCATCAGTGGCGGAATTTATATTGGATTGATAGCGCAAAACTCCGGATATTCAAATATTTCTTTCTGGGAATTATTATTATTCTGTTCATTGATCTTAAGTATGATTTATGCGGTGAAGTTTTTATTTCTGCGTTTTTCGGGCTGGGTATTTAATGTTAAAGCAGCATCCAATACTTATATTTTTATCGTGTTCATGATCAATAAAATCATCGGTATTTTTTTAGTGCCATTCTTATTGATACTGGCTTTTTCATCACAGGCTATTGTTCAAACAGCGATCGTTATATCACTGATTTCGGTGGGTATTTTGTTATTGTACCGTTATTTGATAAGCTTGGGGACAATTCGTCAAGACCTGAAAGTGAATGCCTTACATTTTTTTCTATACCTTTGTGCCGTAGAAATATTACCGCTGTTATTAATCTATAAAGTTCTGTTCAACTACATCGGTAATTATATTTAATTCAGACTAATATCAGTACAAACGCATGGCAAAAACCGGAACCAAAAATTCAGCCGCTGCTAAAGTGGCAAAACGAATTTTGATTTCTCAAGCAAGGCCGGAAAGTGAAAAATCTCCGTATTTCGATCTGGAGCGCAAGTACAATCTGGAATTGATTTTTCATCCTTTTATTAAAATAGAAGGCATCCCTGCAAGAGAATTCAGAAAACAAAAGATCGATATTGTTAGCTATACGGGTGTGATATTCACCAGTCGTCATGCCATTGATCATTTCTTCAGGATGTGCGAAGAAATGAAAGTGACCATCAGTCAGGATACAAAATATTTTTGCATTACTGAAGCTGTTGCATTATATCTACAGAAATTTATACTCTACAGAAAACGAAAAGTATTTTATGGTGCTGACGGCAGCAATAAAAGCATGTTCGATGTAATCAATAAACATAAAGAGAACGAGAAATTTTTATATATCTGTAGTGAGAATCAGCAGGATAATGATATTGTGAGCTGGTTAAAAAACAATAAATGCGAATTTCAATTGGCATTTATGTACCGCACCATCAGCAATGATATTACCGAAGTGATGGAAGTAAAATCTTTTGATGTGATCTGTTTTTTTACACCCAGCGGCGTAAAAAGTTTATTTGATAATTATCCAAAATTCAAACAAAACGGAACAGTGGTCGGCTCTTTTGGAAGCAATACTTCAAGGGCATTGGAAGAAGCAGGATTAAAGTTAGACATTAAAGCTCCGGCACCCCAAATGCCGAGCATGGCTGCTGCTTTGGATATTTTTCTGGCAGCAACACTCAAGAAAAAATAAACCAAGATAATGTATAGTAAGCCTTTTGAATTTTTCAAAGGGCTTTTTTGTGCAACTTATTTTTAATTATTGCGTTTTACTGTTTGTATGCATTCTAACAGATTAATTAACGAAACAAGCCCCTATTTGCTGCAACATGCACATAATCCAGTTGATTGGTATCCGTGGGGGGAAGAAGCATTGCAAAAAGCCAAGCAAGCAAACAAACCTATACTGGTAAGTATCGGTTATGCTGCTTGTCATTGGTGTCATGTAATGGAAAGAGAAAGTTTTGAAGACGAAATTACTGCTGCATTCATGAATGATCATTTTATCAATATAAAAATTGATAGAGAAGAACGTCCTGATCTGGATCATATTTATATGGATGCTGTTCAGGCGATGACAGGAAGCGGTGGCTGGCCTTTGAATGTATTTCTTACTCCCGAAGCAAAACCATTTTATGGCGGTACTTATTTTCCACCTATTGCAGCATTCAATAGAATGAGTTGGAAAGATGTTTTATTGGCTGTTCAGAAAGCTTACTCTGAAAAAAAAGATGAGATACGATCGCAGGCTGAAAATTTAACCGAGCATTTGAGTGCAGCCAATTCTTTCGGAATAGAAAAACCGGTGCAAAAAAAAATCGAAAGAGTTTTTTTGCAGGAAAACCTGAATAATATTGCTGAGCATATTTTGCAACAAGCCGATACGCAATGGGGAGGGTTTGGTGGGGCGCCTAAATTTCCCCAAACATTTTCTATTCAGTTTTTATTAAGGCATTATCATTTTACAAAAGATGAAAAGGCATTGAAACAGGCATTATTGAGTTTAGACAGGATGATTTACGGTGGCATTTACGATCAGATGGGTGGGGGTTTTGCACGATACAGCACCGATAATGAATGGCTCGCTCCTCATTTTGAAAAAATGCTCTATGATAATGCATTATTGATAGGAGTTTTAAGCGAAGCGTATCAGCTTACCAAATCAGAATTGTATGCAGATACGATACATCATTGCATGCAGTTTATCGAAAGTGAGATGCTGAGTACAGAAAACGGATTTTACAGTGCATTGGATGCCGATAGCGAAGGAGTGGAAGGTAAATTTTATACATGGAATAAAACTGAAATTGAACTTTTATTGAAAGAGGATGCTGCGCTGTTTTGTGATTTATATGGCGTGCATGAAAATGGGAATTGGGAAAACACGAATATTTTATGGTTGAAAGAATCTTTTGAAATTTTTGCAGCAAAAAAAGGGATTGATTTAGCGGAAATGAAAATAAAAATAAATAATTGCAAAAATATTTTAATGCATGAAAGAAGTAAACGTATTCGCCCGCAATTAGATGATAAAATATTATTGGGATGGAACGCTTTAATGAATGTGTCTTGCAGTAAGGCTTTTGCAGCAACAGGCATGGAAAGGTACAGGCTGTTGGCTGTTGCAAATATGCAGTTTGCCGAAAAAAAATTAAAGACAATTGATAATACCTGGAATCATACATATAAAAATAATCAGGCTAAGATCCCTGCTTTTTTAGATGATTATGCAAATCTGATTCATGCCTATATTCATTTGCAGGAAATAACAGGCAACAGCGATTATCTCATCAAAGCAAAAGAGCTCACACAATTTGTAATAAATCATTTTTCAGAAGAGGAGAGCGGTTATTTTTTTTATACGCATCAGGATCAAAATGATGTCATCATCCGAAAAAAGGAAGTGTACGACGGTGCAACTCCTTCGGGCAATGCGATGATGGCATATAACCTGTTTTATCTTTCCATCATATTCGATAATGCTGATTGGAAACTGCTCGCACAAAAAAATATTCAGTCATTAAGTAATGCCATCACAAAATATCCCACTTCTTTTGGCGTTTGGGCATCAGTACTGCAGTTGATGGTAAAAGGAGTGATGGAAATAGTGATAGTTGGAAAAGATGCAGATAAGAGCCTGCTTCAGGTTGTTGGTTTGTATTTGCCCAATAAAGTGATACAAACTACTCAATCAGATCAGCCTATTTTTCCATTAATTAAAGGAAAATTTAAGCCTGAAAAAACAGGATATTTCCTTTGTAAGAGTTATGTTTGTACCGAACCAATATTCGAACTGGAAAAATTTTTGCAAATCTGTAACAGCTGATTGCTTATTTTGTGAAAGATTTACCCTCACAGCCGTTTGAAAAAGGCAGAAGCAACATTTTAAAGTTTTATAGTATCGTTTAATTCTACCCTTGAAAAAAAATTACTGTAAACAAATTTAACTGTGGTAAAAACTACCGCTTTTAACGCTATATTTGTTATTACCTGTTAATAGTTATTACGATGAAGAACCGTTTTAATTTGATCTTGTTGTCCTTGATGGTCATCTCTTTGACGTCCTGCTTTTTGAATAAGAAAGGCAAATCAAAGAATGCGCTCGATGACGGGCAACTGCGTGGTGTTTCACCAACTGCAAAACAAAGTATGGGCAAGCCCAGAGGAATGGTTTATATCCCGCCGGGAACCTTTCATATGGGACCAAGTGACGAGGACATAAATTATAATTATACTGCACGTAACAGGCAGGTATCTATTCCCGGATTTTGGATGGATGCAACTGAAATTACCAACAATGATTACAGACAATTTGTATGGTGGGTAAGGGATTCTTTAGCAGCTAAAGAATTAGGTTATTTTAAATCTACTGCAGGAGCTTCGGGTAGTGGCGGAGATTCTTCTATTGCGATCGATTGGTTAAAAGCACTTACTATTAAATACGATGCTTCCAATTTAGAAAAATTAGGTAATAAATTAATATTGGCACCGGATAACAGGTTATACGGTAAAGCGGATATTGATCCTGATAAGATCATTTACCGCATGGAAACATTCAGATTGTATGAAGCAGCAAAAAGAGAAAATGCAGGCGTTGCCAGAAAGAACTTTATTGATCGCAGAGACGAACATGTGTATCCTGATACATTGGTATGGATGAGAGATTTTTCTTATTCATATAATGAACCGATGACCAAAAGATATTTCTCACATCCTTCTTTCGGAAATTATCCCGTAGTTGGTGTTACCTGGAAACAGGCAGTTGCATTTTGTCATTGGAGAACACATTATTTGAATAGCGCCTTAGAAAGGAAAAAATTTGCTGTGGAAAGTGATTTCAGATTACCCAGCGAAGCAGAATGGGAATATGCTGCACGCGGCGGCAGAACAGGATCTCCATATCCTTGGGGCGGTCCTTATATCAGAAATAAAAAAGGTTGTTTGTTAGCTAACTTTAAACCCGGCAGAGGTAATTATGCTGAGGATGGTGGTTTTTACACTGTAAGGGCTGATGCTTATTGGCCTAATGATTACGGATTATATAATATGGCAGGTAATGTGGCAGAATGGACAAGTTCTTATTTCAATGAAAGCGCATACAATTTCATGTCTGACA
>CAIVCF010000008.1 GCA_903904335.1 uncultured Chitinophagaceae bacterium
CGAAATAAGCATAGTACTGAGGTGACTCATAACCAAGTAACGCGAGGTTGAAACCTGTCCATTGCTTTTCAGGTGTAGTCGTACTCGTGCTGGAAGGATTTTGATAATATTCTCCAAATTTACTTTTGCTACAACCAGCAAAGACAAACATTAGAAGAATTATGTGATATAATGATGTTCTTTTCATAATTGTTTCATTTTTACTTATAAATAAACTTAGTTGACTAAGTTAAAAATTAGCTCTTAGCATTACACCATAGGAACGAGAAGATGGGTTCGTATTCCCCAGGTTGCTCGTTGTGTTTCCGTTCTGATATCCCCAACCGCTTCCGGAAGTAAATTGTTCAGCATCGGCGTCTTTGATGGTCCTATAGATATAAAACAGGTTTCTGCCAAATATCGACAGGGTCAAATTGGTTGCATGCAATTTCGTGAGGACCGGTGTTGGGAATGAGTAAGAAAAATTGATTTCACGGAATTTAAAATAGGTGTTTTTTGCAACATATTCATATTCCAGATCCCCTTGCGTTGGTCCTACACTTCCTAAACTTGCGTCACTGGAATTGTATTCCGTACGGTAGAAATAGGCTGAAGATACTACTACGTTATTAGGAGTCCCGTCGAGCTGTACCCCTTTTAGAAGCATCCCATTATCATATACAGGCTGACCTTGGGGGCCTGCGGTTACATTTGATGCGACCTGCACACCCTGGATAGCGCCATTGTTGGATATCTGATAATAGTGAAGCCCGCCATGTTTGGCATCAGTGGCCTGTAAGGTGTTTTTAGTATACCCCAAAGCTTTCAGCCATTGTAAGGCAGTTGTAGATTCTGATCCTCCGATTTTATAGTCAACAGAGAAGTTCACAGCGAAATTTTTGTATCTGAGGGTATTCCTAAACCCACCAACTCCTGTTTCCTGAGAATTACCTACATTTTGCAAATGTTGATAATCCAATAGGTAGAGTCCATTTGAACCGATTGTATTCTGACCATTTGTTTGCCAATGAGTCGGAGCCCAGTAATCACCCAGTGGTCTGCCCACTTTGGCTTTATAAGCAACCTCGCTATCAAACACACCCAACAATATTTCATCCTGACCAGAAGCCAGGCTCAATAACTTGTTTCTGTTATGTGTAAAATTCAAGATCACCGTCCAGGTAAAGTTCTTTGTTTTAATTGGCGTGGCATTAATATTTACCTCAATACCTGCATTGCTCAAAGAACCGGCATTCTGAAGAATACTCGTTGCACCTGTAGTATTTGGCAGGGTTAAATTGGTAATCTGGTTTGTGATTTTATTATAATAGTAAGTGAGGTCAAAGCCCAATCTGCCTTTTAGGATTTGGCCTTCTACACCAGTCTCGAATTCGTGCCTTCTTTCGGGTTTAATGAACTCATTGCCATATGGGGCGGTATTTATCGTTGTATAAGAATATCCCCCAATGTTAGCAAGGCCATAGGATGTATTTGAAATATATTGCTGGGGGTAACTACCTACCAAACCATAAGATGCTCTGGCTTTTAAATAATTAAAGATTGTAGGCAATTTTAATGCATCACTCAAAATATAAGATGCATTTACAGCAGGATAGTAGAACGTATTGTTGCCCGGTGGCATGGTAGAAGTTCTGTCCTGTCTTATCGTTCCTTCTAAGAAAAGATAGTTTTTATAACTAAGATCTAAAATCCCGAACAATGCATCTTTTAACAAATATCCTTCTGTTGAAAAATGATTATTTGCTAAAGTTCCCACCAGTGTGTTGACAGACGCAGACAGATCATATTTATTTTCAACACTTAATCCGCCGTCGGTTCTAATACCCGTATTCAGCGTTTTTTCATATTGAGCAGTATAACCTGCAGAAACATTCAAATTGACATCTTTTGTCAGGTTTTTGGTATAGTTCAATTTTGCATCACCATAGTATATTTCATCATTCACAGTCCCTATGGTATAACCACCGGAATTGCC
>CAIVCF010000009.1 GCA_903904335.1 uncultured Chitinophagaceae bacterium
AAATCCTTTACTGGCTTTAAATCCAGGATACTTGCAAAGGTTACCGGATTTACAATTTTACAGTTCTTAAATAAATTTGTTTACAACAAACCTGTTAGCAGAGTTAAGCATGCTTTAGCAAATTAACTCCGCCAACGGGTTTATATTATTTGGATTAAAGCTATACTTCAATAAACAAAAACGTATCCGCAACTTTCAAATGCCTGCTGATACCAAATATTTGTTATTGGAGCATATCGTATTTTACAGAAACCTCGATGATGAACAAAAGATCGTTTTTGAAACACGCATCAAAGATTTTCTCAGTCACGTTTCGATAACCGGTGTGGGAACTACTGTTGAAGACCTTGATCGTATATTGATTGCATCCGGGGCTATCATTGTTATTTTCGGATTTCCGGATTGGCGTTATAATAATATCTCAGAAATACTTTTATATAAAGATGCATTTAATGAAGCGTATCAGCAGCATGGAAATGATCGTACCATTTTAGGAATGGTTGGTGACGGAGCTTTACATCGGCAGATGATATTATCGCAGGCTTCTGTACGTGAATCTTTTCAAAGGCAGGATGATGGTCACAATACTGTTATTCATGAATTTGTTCATCTGGTTGATAAAGCTGATGGTGCTGCAGATGGCATTCCTGAATATTTACTGTCACGCCCCTATTTGATGCCATGGATAGAAAATATGCACAAAACCATTGATGAAATGAAAAATAATAAACATCCTGATATTAATTTCTATGGTACAAATAATGACGCAGAATTCTTTGCAGTGGTTTCGGAATATTTTTTTGAAAGGCCTGAGGCATTAAAATCAAATCATCCGGAATTATATCAATTACTGGAGCAGATGTTTCGACCATTATAACGGAATAGGCAACCTTGTTTTCAATATTTCCATTTGTGTTAACTTCATGAATCGAACAATCATTTTATAAAAGAAAGAACATGAAGGATTCCAAAAAAGTATTACTGGATGGTAATACTCAAAGCCGAAGAAAATTCATAACAGCCATGGGTACAGTGGCCGGAGCAGAAATCTTTTTATCCCTTCCATTGATAAGCAATGCAGGAACTTATTTAATGCCCGATGAGAAAGTTACTGTTGGCCAGATCATGGATCGTTTTATCAAAGATGTTCCCGGCGGCATTTTAAAACAAACGGTTGATATTTTAAAATCAGGTTCTGCAGATATGGAAGTAACAGGTATTGTGACCAGCATGTTTGCCACCATTGAAGTGATCAGAAAAACAATGGCTGCTGGTGCTAATTTTATCATTGCACACGAACCTACTTTTTATAATCATGAAGATGCCATTGAATGGTTAAAGAATGATCGCATGTATCAATACAAATCGGCTTTATTAAAAGATAACAATATTGCGGTTTGGCGTTGCCACGATTATATTCATCGCATGATCCCCGACCCGGTTACCATTCAAACTTTATTGAAATTGGGTTGGGAGAAATATGCCGATAAAAAGATCCCGAATTTGATTACCATTCCTTCCACACCTTTAAAAGATCTGATCCTTCATTGCAAAAATAAATTAGGTATTGATCAATTGAGATATATCGGCGATCTGCAACAAGACTGTGTTAGAATATTATTGTATCCCGGAGCGGTGGGCAGAAATACACATATCAGCGGCATCAATTATTTTAAACCTGATGTATTGATCTGTGGTGAAATGAGTGAGTGGGAAACCGCAGAGTATATTCGTGATGCAGAAAGCAAAGGCGATAAGATCGCATTGATTGTTTTAGGACATATTGCAAGTGAAGAATCTTGTTCTGTTTTTCTAATTGACTGGTTGAAAGAAAAATTCCCTTCCATAAAATCACAGTTTATTCCTTCAGGGAATTCGCTACATTTTTTATAACCTCAGCTTTCAGTTCTAATAAAAAGAGAAGAGAAATAATATCTTGTCAGCATCATTTTAATGATGTTGTGATAAGTCAACTGCAAAAAATGATTGACTGTTTAAATCAAGTGGTACAATCTTTCTGCATCTTCACTGTTTCGCAATCTTTGGCTTGATGCGCTTCCTGCAACAGTCTTAGTGATGAGATGAACCTGCGGAAAATTCTGAATGAATGTAATGGCTTTCTGCAGTTCATTGTTACAAACACAAATAACTTTAGAACACCAGTTGTTTTGCAGATAAAAGATCAGGTCCTGCACCGTTTCACCAACCGGAACATCTGTGGAGTATTCATCATAATCACCCAATGTTGCGATTCCGATCTTTGTTCCGTTCTTCTCTAAAATATCTCTGAAATCTTTGCTGTCGGCATTGCCTAATTTTTTATAATGCCCCGGCACTTGTGTATATCCGAACAAAAGCATTGCCTGATAAACGATAGTGAGGGTTTCTGTTTTGCCTTTTTTGGAATCTCCTTTTAATACAATTACTTCCATAACCTTAATTTAAAAAGTTAAGGTATTCCATTTTGCAAATTCAGAACATGACATAAAGCAGGTTCTGATAAATTACTATCGTGTTTACTTTTTTTAACCATTAGTGATCAAAAAAAGGAAATAAAAAATAATCACTAACTATTTCAATCTCTTTGTAAAATCCAACCCGTTCTTTCTCAAATTATCGATCGCAATATCATAACCTGCATCAGCATGTCTAATCACGCCCATGCCCGGATCGTTACGCAATACTCTGGAAAGTCTTGCTGCCGCCGCATCCGTGCCATCAGCAATTATCACCATTCCTGCATGAATACTGTAACCCATTCCCACACCACCGCCATGATGAAGGCTAACCCAACTTGCCCCGCCTGCTGTATTTATTAACGCATTTAATATCGGCCAATCGGCAACCGCATCGCTGCCATCCAGCATGGATTCTGTTTCTCTGTTAGGTGATGCCACTGAACCTGTATCCAAATGATCTCTTCCGATAACAATTGGTGCTTTTACCTTCCCGGTACGCACTAATTCATTAAATGCCAATCCTGCTTTTTCTCTTTCACCTTGTCCCAACCAACAGATACGCGCAGGTAATCCCTGAAAAGCAATTCTTTCTTTCGCCATTTTCATCCAGCGTAATAAACCTGCATTGTTGGGAAATAAATTGATGATCACTTCATCGGTAACAGCAATATCATTTGCATCACCACTTAATGCAGCCCAACGAAACGGGCCTTTGCCTTCGCAGAATAAAGGACGTATATATGCCGGAACAAAACCGGGAAATGCAAACGGATCGTGTGCGGTAAGCCTGCAAACATCTAAGCTTTTTCCTATCTCAATAACCCTGTCTTCAAATTCCTTTGCCCTTGCTCTGATATTATTTCCATAATCAAAAGTGATGGCCCCTTTATCTAAAAGCTGTAACATGTATTGAACATGTAAATACATACTCTCATAAGCTTGGTGACGATATTCTGTTGGATTTTGTTCTCTTAAAATTTTTGCCTGTTCATACGAAATGGCATGAGGCCAGTAACCGATCAGTGGATCATGTGCCGAGGTTTGATCTGTCAACGTATCAGGAATAATATTTCTTTCAAGTAATCTTTCTAATAGATGAACAGCATTACAAAGAACACCAATACTCCTACTTGCACCTTGTAACTTGTATGCTTGTGCCTTATCTATTGCTTCATCAATATCAATAATTTTTTCATCAAGATATTTTGTTTCAAGACGTTTATCTATTCGCCACTCTTCCACTTCTGCAATCAATGCAACACCTTCGTTCATGGTAATGGCGAGAGGTTGAGCACCACCCATACCGCCCAATCCGGCAGTAACATGTAAAGTATGTTTCAATGTTCCGCCAAAATGTTTATCAGCAATAGCGGCATAAGTTTCATAAGTTCCCTGTACAATTCCCTGTGAACCGATATAGATCCAACTGCCGGCTGTCATTTGACCGTACATCATCAATCCTTTTTTTTCGAGTTCATCAAAATGTTGCCATGTTGCCCATTTAGGAACGAGTTGCGAATTAGAAATTAAAACACGCGGTGCATCAACATGTGTTTTTAAAATACCAACAGGTTTACCGCTTTGAATCAATAATGTTTCATCGTTCTCTATTTCTTTCAAGGCTTTGATGATGAGATCGAGGCTTTCAAAATTGCGTGCAGCTTTCCCTCTGCCGCCATAAACAATTAAATCATCCGGGCGTTCAGCAACTTCAGGGTTCAAATTATTCAACAACATTCTTAATGCTGCTTCCTGTATCCAACCTTTGCAATTTAATTTTGTACCGGTGGGTGTTTTGTATTTTACGGGATCGTAACTTTTTGTTGTAGCATTCATTGCTGCAATTATTTTTTTGTTATTCTAAAGTTAGCCTTTATATTAAAGAGAATGGACGGTTGACGATAAACAATTAAACACCTTCTGAACAATGATCTACCGTCTCTAATACACTAAATCCTCATACGCACCCTGCAATTCATTATAGCTATGTTGGTCTTTTACTTCTTTAGCTGCAGCCATTCCCTTTTCATACCAACTGATGGCAGCTTCTTTCTCTCCCATCTGTTCTAACAATTTTGCAAGATGATAATAAGAGCCGATATAATCCGGAGATTCATTGAGTATGGCAAGAAAAAGTTCTTTGGCCTTCTCATTCTCATTAATTTTTAGGTATTCCAATGCCAGCGCATGCCTCAGAAAATTGTCATTTGGCTGTGCTTTTAAAAATTCAAGAATCCTTTCTGTTCTGTCCATAAAAGTTCACAAATTATTTTTGATACAAAGTTTTGCTGCAATAAAAACAACCCTATATTTGCAAATAGTTGCATAAACAACTAAATTGTTTGACGATATAAAATTAACGTATGAAAATTTTAGTCTGCATCAGTAAAACTCCAGACACCACCTCAAAAATAGCTTTCAAAAACGGCAATACCCAATTTGATGAAGCCGGTGTGCAATGGATCCTCAATCCTTACGATGAGTGGTACGCCTTAGTAAAGGCATTAGAATTGAAAGAAAAAGATCCAAGTATTGTGTTGCATTTGATAACAGTAGGTACTGCTGATTGCGATCCGGTAATACGCAAAGCTTTGGCATTAGGTGGTGATGAAGCCATTCGTGTGAATACCGACAGTACTGATAGTTATTCAATCGCAGTACAAATTGCTGCAGTAGCAAAAGAAGGTGGTTATGATTTGATATTGACAGGAAAAGAGACCATCGATTATAATGGTGCATCTGTTCCCGGATTTATTTCCGAATTATTGGACATTCCGTATGTTTCTTTGGCAATAAAATTTGAGTTGAACGGATCTGTTGCAACAATTGATCGTGAAATTGAAGGTGGTGAAGAAGTGAATGAAGTTGCGTTGCCTGTTGTAGTAGGTTGTCAGAAAGGCATGGCAGAACAACGTATCCCAAACATGCGCGGTATCATGGCAGCAAGAACAAAACCATTGAAAGTAGTGGCGCCAATTGCAGTGGATGCATTGACCTCTGTTGTAAATTTTGAATTGCCTCTTGCAAAAGCCGGCGTAAAATTAGTAGCAGCAGATAATGTGGCTGAATTAGTAAGATTATTACACGAAGAAGCGAAAGCCATCTGATGTGCAGATTAGAAGATGTGCAAATGTGCGGATGAAAGAGATTACAAATCAAAATATTGTGCAGTGATTGCATTTGCATATCTGCACATTCATAAATTTAAAATCAGTATTATGTGTGTATTAATATTTGTTGATCAAACAGAAGGCCATATCAAAAAATCTTCTTACGAAGTATTGACCTATGGTGTAAAATTAGCTGCTCAGATAGGAACAACAGCAGAAGCATTATTACTTGGAACAGTGAATGATGATCTTGCTGCCTTGGGTAAGTATGGTGTTTCAAAAGTACATCAGGCTGCCAATGAAACATTGAATCATCTGGATGCACAATTGTATGCAAAAGTGATCGCTGAAGCAGTTCAATCAATCGGTGCAACAGTAGTTGTGCTGAGCCATAATCAAACCGGAAAAGCCATTGCAGCAAGGATTTCAGCAAGATTGAAAGCCGGATTGGTAACAGGTGCCATTGCATTACCCGATACATCCAATGGTTTTGTGGTGAAGCGTACCGTATTCAGTGGTAAAGCATTTGCCAATGTTAATATTGTTACGCCCATAAAAGTGATTTCTTTAAATCCGAATAGTTTTCATGTTGCTGTTGGAGAAGGATCTGCAACAGTTGAATCTTTGAATGTAACTGTTGATCCTTCAAAAATAAAAGTGACCGCAGTAAATAAAGTGAGTGGTGAAGTGCCCTTGACTGAAGCGGATATTGTTGTAAGTGGCGGCCGAGGTTTAAAAGGACCGGAAAATTGGGGAATGATAGAAGACCTTGCACATGAATTGCATGCAGCAACAGCATGCAGTCGCCCTGTTGCTGACTCTGACTGGAGACCGCATCATGAACATGTTGGGCAAACAGGTGTACAAATTGCACCCAATTTATATATTGCCATTGGTATTTCCGGAGCTATTCAACACTTAGCAGGTGTGAACAGAAGTAAAGTAATTGTGGTGATCAATAAAGATCCCGAAGCACCTTTCTTCAAGGCAGCCGATTACGGAATTGTGGGTGATGCATTTGAAGTAGTACCGCAATTAACTGCTGAAATAAAGAAGATGCATAATAATTAACGTGAATCGGGAGTCGTGAATCGTTAGTCTGAAAACACCAATTAGACTTTTAACTTGCGATTTTCGATTCAGATTTTCGCATCAGATATATTTTACAAAAATCCCATTCAATAATTGAATGGGATTTTTGTTTTAAGGCTTGTGCAGTTTGTGTTTCAAATTGATTTATTTTCGTGTACGATATGAAGAAGATTGAATTAGAAATAGTTGCCCTTTCACACAGCATTACGCAAACGCATTCGTATGCCGTGGTGTTAGGCGAGATAAGTGGTTTACGCCGCTTGCCCATCGTCATAGGCGGATTTGAAGCACAGGCGATTGCTGTGGCACTCGAAAGAATGCAACCCAGCAGACCTTTGACCCATGACCTGATGAAAAATTTCATGAACAGTTTTAATGTAGAGTTGCAAGAAATCGTGATCAGTGATTTGCAGGAAGGTATCTTCTATTCAAAATTAGTTTGCAGCAGCGAACATGACACCGTTGAGATTGACAGCAGGACAAGTGATGCATTGGCGTTGGCAGTTCGTTTCGGTTGCCCCATCTATACATACGAACATATTTTAGAAAGCGCCGGTATTTTAATGGATGATGCTCCTGATAAAAAGAAAAAAGGTGAACCTGTTGGAATCTCTGAAACTGGTGGCGGTACCGAAAACCTGAGCAACATGAATCTCGAAGAATTACAGACCTTATTAAATGATGTTTTAGAGCACGAAGATTATATACGTGCTATTGCCATCAGAGACGAGATCAACAAAAGAAAATAATACCACAGATTATTTGATTAGCTCCTGAGTTACATGATTTAAAATGCCTTTTAGAAACCCATCTTCTTTTATAAAGAATCATAACTAAATCATCAAATCTGTGATCAGCTTCCCTAACTGTAAAATAAATCTCGGATTAAATATCATTCGCAAGAGAGCAGATGGTTATCATGATCTGGAGACAGTATTTTATCCAGTGAAGCTAAGAGATGTGTTAGAAGTTGTGCCGATGGACGGTAGACAGGAGAGAATAGAAAATCGTCTACAGTCCACAGTCTACAGTCCACAGTTAACCGTCTCATTTTCAACAACGGGATTAAATATTAACGGCGATCAAAATAATAACCTCTGCATTAAAGCCTATCATTTATTACAAAAATATTTTCAATCGATCCCTCCTATTAAAATGCATTTGCATAAAACCATTCCGATGGGGGCAGGATTGGGTGGTGGCAGTGCCGATGGCGCGTTTACTTTGAAATTATTGAATGACAAATTCAACCTTAACTTATCAACAGATCAACTCGTTCATTATGCATTGCAGTTAGGAAGTGATTGCCCTTTCTTCATCATCAATCAACCATGCTTTGCCAATTCACGAGGTGAAGTATTGGAAAAAATTTCTCTTGATCTTTCAGCATACAAATTTATAATAGTCAATCCCGGTATACATATTTCAACCGCTTGGGCATTTGCACAGATCATTCCGCAACAACCTGCTATTTCCATAAAAGATATTATTCACCAGCCGCTGAATAAATGGAAAGGATTATTAAAAAACGATTTTGAAGCGGCATTGATGAAAGTATACCCGTCTATTCAACAAATAAAAGAACAATTGTACAATGCAGGTGCAGTCTATGTTTCCATGACAGGCAGCGGCAGTACTGTATTCGGGATATTTGAGAAAGACCATACAGTAAAAATAAATCTCCCTTCAGAATATTTTACACAAATATTGTAAAGTTGTTTTATTTAATTCAACCTCTTTACCTTCATAGCAGTTTTAAAAATCAAGATGAAAATATTATTAAAACCAATACAGTATCTCTATTGCATTTATGCATTATTGGTTTTTATTGCCTTGATGTTTTTATCACTTCCTTTTGTTTTAATAGCTTCTGCTTTTGGTGTAAATGGCGGGAATTTTATTTACAAGGTTTGTTCTGCATGGGCAAGAACCTGGTATATACTCATCGGTATTCAACACAAAGAAATTTATGAAGCCCCTCATGACAGGAACAAGCAATACATTTTTGTAGCTAATCATATTTCATATATGGATATTCCACCCATCCTCACTAGTTTAAATCAGCCTATCAGGGTTTTGGGGAAATATGAGATGGTAAAAGTGCCTGTATTCGGATGGATCTATAAAGCAGCAGTAATATTGGTTGACAGAAGGGATGCTGACAGAAGATCAAAAAGTGTACGTGCATTAAAAGCGGCTATCAATCATGGCATTTCCATTTTTATTTTTCCAGAAGGAACATTTAATCTTACCGGAAAACCTTTGAAAGAATTCTTTGATGGCGCATTTCGTATCGCCATTGAAACTCAAACACCTATTAAGCCTTTATTATTTGTTGATACATTAGAAAGGCTCCATTACAAAAGTGTCTTTGAATTAACACCCGGAAAATGCAGGGTTGTTTTTTTGGAAGAAGTTCCGGTTGACACCTACACGATGAAAGATATTCAAAAACTTAAACAACATGTTTACGAGCTCATGGAAGCTGGGTTGAAACAATATCGCAATTACCCTAGGGCCACCCCCTAACCCCTAAAGGGGGATAAGAAACTCCAATAAAGTTTTTGAATGATGTATTTTAGCATTCTGCATTTATATGATGAGCAAACAAGAAAAAAATACTTTATTTAATAACTCTACTTCAGAAACTGGGGGCACTTATTGTGAGGTTATCATTCCTTTAGCGTTACCAACAACATATACATGGTCTGTTCCCGAACATTTACAACACGCAGCAAAAGTTGGTATCAGAGTTGAAGTGCAACTGCGCAATAAAAAATATGCAGGTATCATTAAAAATATTCATCAGCAAAGACCGGCCGCATTTGAACCGAAAGAGATATTGAATATTCTTGATGATGAACCATTGGTCTATGAAAAACAATTACAGCTTTGGCAATGGATAGCCAACTATTACATGTGCAGCGAAGGCGAAGTGATGCAGGCTGCTATTCCTTCCAACTTAAAATTATCGAGCGAAAGTATTTTAATTTGGAATGAAGAATACGGTATTGATTTCAGGGATCTGAATGATGAGGAATATATCGTTGCAGAAGCATTGGAAGTAAAGAAAGAACTGCGTTTGAGTGAAGTGCAACAACTATTGGATGCTTCGCATGTCTATCCCGTCATAAAAAAATTAATTGATAAGAAAGTTTGCTTTATTTGGGAAGAATTGAAAGATAAATACAAAGAGAAGACCGAAACATTTATTTCACTTCATTCAGATTATTTTAATGAAGATAAATTAGCTGAACTGTTAAATAATTGGAGCAAAGCACCCAAACAAATGGAACTGCTGCTTTCTTATCTGCATCTAATAAGAATCGAAGGCGAAGTGATCCAATCCGCATTATTAAAAAAATCAAATGCCACTGCTGCACAATTGAAAGGTTTGATAGATAAGAAAATATTGATCGCAGAAAAAAAGCCTGTTGACAGGATCCGCTCTCTCAAAAAAGATACCAATATTGATTTTGAATTTTCTGAAGCACAACAACAGGCCGCCGAAGAAGTATTGAAAGTGTTTGACGAAAAGCAGGTTTGTTTGCTGCACGGCGTTACTGCCAGCGGCAAAACACAATTGTATATCCAGTTGATTGACGAATACATTAGAAAAGGAAGACAGATTTTGTATTTGTTACCTGAGATAGCATTGACTTCTCAGATCATTCGCCGTTTACAAAAACATTTCGGCGGACAAATTGCGATCTATCATTCCAAATTCAATCCCAATGAAAGAGTGGAAATATGGAATAAAATAAAGACCGGCGAAACCAAAGCTGTATTGGGCGCCAGATCATCTTTATTTCTTCCATTTCATGATCTCGGATTAATTATTGTTGATGAAGAACAGGATGCTTCTTTTAAACAACAGGAGCCTGCACCGCGTTATCATGCAAGAGATGCCGCAGTTTATTATGCGTCTTTATTTAATGCAAAAGTTTTATTAGGCAGTGCCACGCCATCCATCGAAAGTTATTATAACTGTACACAACATAAATATGGATTGGTAGCATTGAATGAACGTTACGGAAATGTTGAATTACCAACCATTGAATTGATTGATGTAAAAAAGATCGCTCAAAAAGATAAAACGAAAGTTGCACTAACACCGCAACTCATAGCCGCAATCGAAACATCATTACAGCAAAAAAAACAAGTGATATTATTTCAGAACAGAAGAGGTTATTCGCCTTACATGATCTGCAATACCTGCGGTTGGATACCCCAATGTCAGCATTGCGATGTAACACTTACTTATCATAAAGCAAAAAATAAATTAAGTTGTCATTATTGCGGAAGTACTTATCCGGTCATCACAACCTGTGCAGCATGCGGTAGTCATAATTTTATTCAAAAGAATTTTGGTACAGAAAAAATTGAAGAATTATTGGTGGAACAATTTCCTGATGCAAAAATTGCACGAATGGACTATGATACCGTGAAAGGAAAAGATGCGCATGATAATATGATCAAATTATTCGAGCAGCAAAGAATTGATATTTTAATTGGAACTCAAATGGTAGTGAAAGGTTTGGACTTTGAACACGTGAATCTGGTTGGTATCATTGATGCAGACGGTATTTTAAACTTCACGGATTTTCGGGTGAATGAAAGGGCTTTTCAATTAATGGAACAGGTAAGCGGACGTGCAGGCCGTAAGGATGGCAAAGGAAATGTTTTGGTGCAGGTGAGCAATATGCATCATCCTGTGTTGCAATTTGTAAAGGAACACGATTACAAAAAATTATTTTATTACGAATTGGAAAGTCGAAAAGCATATCATTATCCGCCCTTCTCCAGATTGATCACCATCATATTCAAACACAAAGAAAAACATATTGCCGAAGAAGCTGCCAATATCATGATGCAAAGCCTGAAACACAATTACGGCAACTATTTGAATGGGCCGGCACAACCGGTGGTTGACAGGATACGCAATCAGTATATCTGGGAGATATTATTGAAATTACCAAAGGATGCTGCATTGATCAATAATTGCAAGAAAGAGATAGAGCAGCAAACCGTCATCATTCAAACCAATAAGAATTACAGGAGCGTAACAATTTTACCCGATGTTGATCCGATATAATTGCTTAAGATTTTGCCAATAATTCTATTGCATCGTATTCATATAAAAATTTACCTTGAACTTCTTGTTTGGCAGCATTCACCATAGCGGAAGCAACCGCTGCTCCTTGAATGGCTTTATATTTTTTAAAAGGGCCAAAAAGCAATGCTGACAAAGCTTTGAATGTTCCCTGTAAAATATTTTCACCAAAACGATATTCTACTCTCTTTCCCAACAACATTGAAGGCCTGAAAATATGCAAGCTCTTAAAGCCTATTGCACTGATGGCATCTTCCAATTCACCTTTCAACCGCAAATAAAAATTAGAAGATGAAGGATCAGCACCAACTGATGATATAATTGAAAAACTTTTAAACCCTGCTGCTTTAGCAAAAATTGCAGCATTCAAAAGGATATCATAATCAATGCTGCGGTACAATTGATTATCTCCTTTCACATTTTTCTGTGTTGTACCGATACAACTGAAAATACAATCGCCACTACCCAATTTATTTTGAAAATCGTTCAGATCAGCAAAGTTTACCAACACCGTTTCTAACTTTGGATGTTGAAGCAGGACAGGATTACGTACCAGTATCCTTACTTTATTAAATGCTTCATCCTGTAATAATAATCTTGTCACCCTATCTCCGATCATCCCGGTGGAACCAATAACAACTGCTGTTTGTTGCTGCATATTTCTTTATTTTGCTGTATGCAAATTCAGGAAAATATTTCATTAAAGCCATATAATACTTTTGGCATTAATGTAAAAGCAAAATACTTCTCATCTTTTGCAACGATTGATGAATTAACTGAACTGCTCTCCTACTACCGACCAAAGGGTCAAGACTCAAGACTTATTCTCGGCGGAGGAAGTAATATTTTATTCACAAAAGATTTTGACGGTATTGTTTTAAAGAATGGATTGAAAGGGATTGAATTAATAAAAGAAGATGATAAATTCTATTATGTAAAGGCAGCTGCAGGAGAAATATGGCACGAATTTGTTTTGTATTGCATTGAACATAACTATGCAGGTGTGGAAAATTTAAGTTTAATACCGGGAAGCGTTGGGGCAAGTCCGATGCAGAATATCGGCGCCTATGGTGTAGAGATCAAAGATGTTTTTGAAGAATTGGAAGCCTATCACATCCATGATAAAAGTATTCTAACGTTTTCTTTAGAAGAATGTGGTTTCGGTTACAGAGAATCCGTATTTAAGAAAAAATTTAAAGACCAGTTTGTGATATTGAATGTTACTTATAAATTAAGAAAGCAGCCACAATACAATACCACTTACGGAGCTATCACAAAAGAACTGGAAAAAGAAGGTGTCAAGGAATTGTCGATCAAAAATATTTCTGATACGATCATTAATATCCGTAAAAGCAAATTACCTGATCCAAAGGTTGTAGGCAATGCAGGCAGTTTTTTCAAGAATCCTGTTGTTTCAAAATTCCGCTGGCATTTTATTTGGGAACAATACAAAGATGTATCGGCCTATATGATTGATGATATGCATTATAAAATAGCTGCAGGATGGCTGATAGAAAAATGCGGATGGAAAGGTTTTCGTAAAGGTGATGCAGGCTGTAATCCTTTACAGGCATTGGTTCTGGTGAATTACGGCAATTCAAGCGGACAAGAAATATTTGACCTCAGTGAAGAGATCATTCAATCAGTAAAAAGGAAATTCGGCGTTGAATTGGAAAGAGAAGTGAATATTATTTAAAATCATCCTCACTCAGATCATCATCTTCTCCAAAATTAATATTACCAAGGTTCATCATGCTGCCCATCAAATCCTTGAACTCAATTTTTCCCTCGATCACTCTTTTACTGATCAAAGAATAAGATGACAACCCATGTAAAACAAATTCCATCAGTAAGGCTGTTTCTTTTTCATTGGCAGCATGAAAGTATTTTTTTACAAAAGCATGCAACCCATCTACCTGATATAATGCAGCGATTTTATCTGTATCTTTTATATCCACTAAAATATCCAAATGGTTGCCTGCATCAAACCAACGTGTGATCGATTTATAAGGATTTTCAACTTCCTTTTCTTCGACAGATTTTTTACCTGTACCTCTTCTCTTCTTTGCTTGTTCAGGATTAGGGAAATATTGAATGAATTGTGTACGGATTGATTTATCCAATAAATTAACTGCCACCTGATACGGACCTTCCTGTTCTCCTTCATATACCAATTCGATCTTTCCTGTGATCGAAGGAATAACACCCACCAGATCACTGATCCAAACCTGTGTTTTCTTTTCATTATGAATGATGGCCCTACGCTCTGCACTGCTCACTGCATTCTCAAATGCAGCAATCGTAAGTCTTGCACTCACGCCGCTTTTCTTATCGACATATTCATTGCTTCTCGCTTCGAATGCTATTTGTTCGATCAATCTCTTGATCACATCACTTACAGCAACCCTTTGTTTCTGTTCTTCGAGAATATGAGCTTCCTGTTCAGTGATGGCCAATGCAGTTTCAATTGTTTTTGGATAGTGCGTTAGTATTTGTGATTCAATTCTGTCTTTCAATGGTGTCACAATACTGCCGCGATTCGTATAATCTTCAGGATTCGCAGTGAACACAAATAAAATGTCTAACGGCATTCTTAATTTGAATCCGCGAATTTGAATATCCCCTTCCTGCAAAATATTAAATAATGCAACTTGAATTCTTGCCTGCAGATCGGGCAATTCATTGATAACAAAAATGCCGCGATTACTTCTCGGAATGATGCCGTAATGAATTACTCTTTCATCTGAGAAACTCAATTTTAAATTCGCCGCTTTTATCGGATCAATATCGCCGATCAAATCAGCCACGCTAACATCAGGTGTGGCAAGTTTTTCGCCGTATCGTTCACTTTTGTGAATCCATTGGATCGGTGTTTCATCCCCATATTCTGCAATAATATCTTTTGCATATTTGCTTAAGGGTTGCAAAGGATCGTCATTCACTTCACTTCCTGCAATAACAGGAATGTATTCATCGAGCAAGTCGATCATTTGTCTTGCCATTCTTGTTTTCGCCTGTCCACGTAAACCCAAAAACAAAATATTATGACGAGATAACAAAGCTCTTTCAGTATCCGGAATAACAGAATCTTCGTACCCCAAAATTCCTGTAAAAGCATTTTCTTTTTGCCTGATCTTTTCAATCAAATTATTTCTAACTTCTTCTTTAATTGATTTTGGTTTGTAACCACTCTTCCTTAATTCGCCTAATGTTTTAATTTTCTTGATATCCATGATTATTTTTTGTACTTAGCTTTTGTATTTCAATGTTAATTCAGTTGCCTTCGAATCATCCAGTGAATGATTCGCACACTTGTACTTTTGTACAATACTGGACTACGTGAATCGTTAGTCGTGAATCGCAAGTTAGGAACCTCACTTGCGACTTCCGATTTTACGATTCACTTTTCCTCAATAAACCGTCTTTCGTTTCCCGCTTTCAAAATCTTTAAAAATAAATGCACCTAATTTATCCAATGATGCAAAGAAAGCCTTGCCCTGATTCATCTCGGTAAATTCCTGTACAAACCTTTGCAGATAAGGATCTGATGCGATCATAAAAGTGGTGATCGGTATCTTCAACTTCTTGCATTGTGCTGCTAAATTGATACAACGATTCATGATCTTTCTATCAATACCAAAACTGTTTTTATAATAACGTTTACCCACTTTTAAACAGGTTGGTTTACCATCCGTGATCATGAAAATTTGTTTGTTTGGATTTTTTCTTTTGTGCAAAATGTCCATTGCCAATTCTAATCCTGCAACTGTATTGGTATGATAAGGCCCTACTTGCAAATAAGGCAGATCTTTTACTTCAACAGTCCAGGCATCGTTTCCGAATACTACAATATCCAAAGTATCCTTGGGATATTTTGTTTGAATCAATTCACTCAATGCCATGGCTACTTTTTTTGCCGGCGTGATCCTGTCTTCGCCATACAAGATCATCGAATGAGAGATATCGATCATCAATACTGTTGATGTTTGCGATTTGAAATCTGTTTCTCTTATCTGCAGATCATCTTCATGCATGAAGAAATTTTCAATACCATGATTGATCTGTGCATTGCGAATACTCTCAGTGAAATCAATGTGTTCGAGCATATCACCAAACTGAAAGGAACGAGTTTCAGGATTGATCTCATCTCCCTGTCCGGGTTTAAATGTCTGATGATTGCCGGCTCTTGTTTTTTTGAGTTTGCCGAATATTTCTTCCAGGCTTCTTTTGCGGATTGTTTGTTCGCTCTTACCTGTTATCTTGAATGTTCCGTCAACAGGATTTTCTTTCATGTACCCGTTATTCTTCAAATCATCAATAAAATCGCCCATGCCATATTCATCATCTGTAAATTGATATTGCTTATCCAATTCATTCATCCAACTCAATGCTTCGGCTGCATCGCCATTGGTATAGGTTAGCAATTGCATAAAGATGTCGAGCATCTGCTCAAACTTTGTTTTGTTGTTCTCGTTTGGATTGAATTGTATGAAGCGATGACCGATCATGATTGTAATCTAAATAATTTATTTATAGTAACACATGAAGTTATGATAAGGTTCGAATAAATAAAGCCCCGCATTTTGCGAGGCCCTATTTTTATCTTAAATCGTAATGATTATTTTTTCCCTTTACTGCTGTCGCCGATCGTTTTACCATTCTCGGCCACTGCAGGTTTTGCTCCGTATAGTTGTTCCATTTGAGTAATTGCCTGCAAATAACTTTCAGCACTACGTTTTTCTTCCGACATGTTATCTGCTCTATAGCCACTAAGTGAATTATAATATTTGATCTGCTGTTCCAGATCTGTTTTCACTGATTTTTTTACTTTCTCAGCTAAATCTTTTGCATCTGCCCGGTAACATGCATCGAGGAACATTAATGATGTTCTATCGTGTTGATTATAACGGCTCACCATTCCGTAAGGGAAATTTTCCTGCAGGATCATTTTATCTGCTCTGTTCAACACAGCACGTGCAGAATCTTTTTTTCCTTTGGCTGCCAGATAAGTTCCCAGTTCACCATAAGCCTGCCTGATGGTGATCAAATGTCTGCGGTTCTCTTCATCATAATACACATTTTTCAGGTCAGCATTACCAAATCCGAATTTGTTCATCACTTTATCATACATCCAATCACCGTTGATATCATCACCTTCCACAGGAATCAAACGATAGCTCAATCCGTCTTTCCGTAAATATTTTCCGAAGCCAATTTCATTGAATCCGCCGGTAAAATAAATCGGACGCTGCCAATGATTGGCTGCAATGATATTTAACACCGCCAAATCATTCTTCATTAGTGTACCGCGTGGAATTTCGAAACGCAATTCATTCACCACGCTGTCTTTTGCATTGACTGTTCCGTTTTTCAATACTAATGCTTTATCAACAGGAACAGAGACTTTTCTTGCAGGGAATGAATTCAATAATTCACCTCTGGTGTTATCCATTTTATCGGGATCATCACTGCCTACATAATTCTTCATCATGTCGTAGAGATCATAATAACGGTCCTGCGGAATTGTTTTAGGATTGTAAACAATATAATCTCTTTTGCGGCCTTCGATTTGATCATCTGTCCATATCACATCGATCGGATCGCTTTCATTTACTTTATACCGCAATTGATTGATATACCAATCAATACCCAACAAACTGTAATTGATCACGCGTATATCAGGACGAATATGTTCCACTTCCTGTGCATACCACAAAGGATAAGTATCGTTATCACCGAATGAAAACAATATGGCATTGGGTGCGCAGCTTTCTAAATAATCTTTTGCAAGATCACGTGCCAATACTTTTTTGCTTCTGTCATGATCATCCCATTCCTGTTGTGCCATCAGCACAGGAACAGCTAATAAACAAACTGCAGTAGCGATAGCTGATGCAGAAGTTTGGGAGATTTTCTTACCCAACCATTCTGCAATTTTCATCACACCCAAACCGATCCAGATAGCGAACGCATAAAAACTTCCTACATACGCATAATCACGTTCACGTGGCTGATTGCCTGCCTGATTCAGATACAATACAATCGCGATTCCTGTAAAGAAAAATAATAACATTGTGACCAATGCATCATCTCCTCTTTTCTTGAAATGATAAAATAATCCGATCAATCCTAAAATAAATGGCAATGCAAATAAGGTATTGTGTGCCTTATTATTTTTAAGACTGTCCGGCATTTTGCTTTGATCGCCATAGATCAAACTGTCTATGAAATTGATACCGGTTATCCAGTTACCATCGCGGCCATTTCCAATAAACACGCCCTGCACATCATTTTGTTTACCGATAAAATTCCACCCGAAATAACGCAGGTACATCCAGTAAAGCTGGTATCGAACAAAGAAATTTATATTATCCAACTGATTGGGAGAACGGTCATATTTTTCTCTGCCATCTTTATCTCTGTATTTTTCAATACCGAGAAAACTTGAATAATAATCTGCATGATATTGATCATTGCTGCCATCCCAAACACGAGGCAATACCATTTTGTCTTCAGGAGCATACACATAATGCCCGTCTTTTCCAATCTCAATATATTTTTCTTTTCCTTTTTGAAATTTGGTAGCCCCTTGTTTATAATCAACAGGTTCTGCATTAAATTTTTGTCCGTATAATAAAGGGAAATCTCCATATTGATCACGACCCAGATAACCTACCAAACTCATCGGATTATCTACATTGTACATATCAACAGCAGGATCAGCATTACTGCGAATCATGGTAGTAAGATAGGTGCTGTACCCGATCAATGTAAATGCAAAACACCAAATACCCAAACGTATATAATGCCATGATCTTTTTTCTACAAAACGAAGTGCAAGCCAAATTAAAACAGCCAATAAAATAAAGAATGTTGTAAACCCGCTGAAGAAAGGCAGGCCTAAATTATTTACAAATGTTCTGTCAAATGCGCCTGCAAAGCCAATGCTGTACTGTATTACACCTATTTGAACAATACCCAGTAAAACACCGCCGATAATAAAGAAGATATAAGCTCCGCCATAGTATTCTTTCTTTTCTTTATTGAATCTTTCGATGAGATACAATAAACCAATCGCTGCTGCTGCGCCTACAATCATTAACCCTCCAACAGTTCCGTCGGTAGACAGTCCGCGTTCTTCATTGGCTTCACCGCTTGCAGCGATCATTGCTGCAATGAATGCAAGAATACCTCCTGCGCCGATCAAGATCAAAAACCATTTACGGATCAGTTTATAATTGAAAGTCTCTCTCTTTCTGAAATAATAAACCATCACAATAGCAGGAATATTCAATAAGCACAATAAGTGCACACCGATAGATAAACCGATCAAAAAGAATATAAATACTAACCATTTGTCTGCAGCCGGATTTTTTGCTTCTGCTTCATGATCCCATTTTAATATCGCCCAAAACACAATGGCACTGAAGAAAGAACTTGCTGCATACACTTCACCTTCAACCGCACTATACCAGAATGAATCACTGAATGTATACGCCAATGCACCAACAACACCTGCACCCATGATGCTCCATGCCTGTGCAGAACTCATTACATCATTCACTCCCAGTTTGGCAATTCTGCGTGCAAAATGCGTGATCGTCCAGAATAAAAAAAGAATGGTAAATCCACTCAGCAAAGCACTCATGATATTCACCGCTTTTGCTGCAGTCATTGGGTTATCTCCAAACAGGATGATAAATACCCTTCCCATCAAAATAAATAAAGGTGCTCCAGGCGGATGCGGGATCTGCACTTTATAACAACTACTTACAAATTCGCCGCAATCCCAGAAACTGCCACCTGCTTCTGCAGTTAAAATATACACTGTACAAGCAATTAAACCTATGGCCCATCCAACAAGGTTATTCGTCTTTTTAAAGTTCATTGATCTTGGTTTTTAAGAGTATAGCAAACATACCTTAATAATGGGAAATACGAAAATGCAGATTGGTCACAATCACGCTTAAACTTGCGATAATTATCCTTCGATTATATTTTTAACATTTTGTAGCATTCTAATGATCACCTGGACAATGACATTCCCATTCATTACCCAGATCGATACATGTCACAACAGTCATTATAGCACCGCATGGCGCAAAGATGATCCTCAAATGCTGGTCTTTTGCATAACCCTCTACAGCATATTTTTGGTGACAGGCATCTGTATTCAATTCACTCTTGCGATAATTGATCGTTCCATTTTTAAGAATGTCTTTTATTTCTGACTCGTCAATATGCCTGCAATCCATTCTGCATCTGGCATGCTTGGAATAATGAAAATTTGCAGGATTTCTGTTTAATCCATCTTCCGGTTGAACGGCTGTATCCCTGTTTACAAGATTTCCAGCAGCTTTCTTTTGTGACGGCTGTGTGCAGGATAAGTGAATGAGCATTAACCACCCAAACAATACGATCCATATCCATTTCATTTTCATACTTCAAAAATAAGTATCCTGCTACAACTTGTTTCTTGTGTCTTGAACCTTGAATCTTGTGCCTTGAACCTTGTGTCTCGTTTCTTGTTTCTTGAACCTTGTGTCTTGTTTCTTGAACCTTGTGTCTTGTTTCTTGTAACTTATCATCTTATATTTGCCGCCCTTATGCAGCAACGTTCCGTAGCATTTCATACTTTAGGATGTAAGCTCAATTTTTCTGAGACGTCTACTCTATCACGTATGTTAGAGTTGGAAGGCTTTACCAAAAAAGATTTTGATGATATTGCTGATGTTTATGTCATCAATACCTGTTCTGTCACCGATAATGCTGATAAGGAATGCCGTTATCTGGTAAGGCGTATTCAACGAAAAGCCCCCGAAAGTTTTGTAGTAATCACCGGTTGCTATGCACAATTAAAACCAAAAGAAATATCAGAGATACCCGGAGTAGATCTCGTATTGGGCGCTGCAGAAAAATTCAATCTGGCCAAACATATTTCCGAACTCGCAAAGGGTGATTCAGCAAAAATTTGCAGTTGCGATATTGAAGACGTAAGCGGATTTACGGCGTCATTTTCAATGAATGACAGAACAAGGACTTTTTTAAAAGTGCAGGATGGCTGCGATTATAATTGTTCTTTCTGCACCATCCCGATGGCAAGAGGTAAAAGTAGAAGCGATAGTATTGATAACGTGGTAGCCAACGCAAATGCAATAGCAGCAAGCGGTGTGAAGGAAATCGTATTGACCGGAGTGAATCTTGGCGACTTTGGCAAAGGCCCTGATGGCTATAAGACCAATGAAGAAAGTTTCTTTGAACTGATACAAGCTTTGGAAAATGTTGAAGGTATAGAACGCTACCGCATCTCTTCCATTGAGCCCAATTTATTGACCGATGAGATCATTGAATTTGTGTCAAAGAGCAAAAAATTCATGCCGCATTTTCATATCCCTTTACAAAGCGGAAGTAATAAAATGCTGGGATTAATGCGCAGAAGGTACAAGCGTGAATTATATACCGAGAAAGTTGAGAAAATAAAAAACCTGATGCCGCATTGTGCCATAGGTGTGGATGTGATCGTTGGATTTCCAGGAGAAACGGATGAAGACTTTAAGGAAACATTTGATTTCCTGCACAAACTTGACATTTCTTATCTGCATGTATTCACTTATTCTGAAAGAGATAATACTTTGGCTGTCGATATGAAAGAGATCGTACCGATGCAGATTCGCCATGAGCGCAATAAATCTTTACGTAACCTTTCTTATATGAAAATGCAATACTTCACAAAACAACATACCGGACAAACACGAAAGGTATTGTTTGAGATCTTTGAGAAGAATGGTATGATGGAAGGTTATACCGATAATTATCTCCGCATACAAACACCCTACCGTAAAGAATGGGCGAATGAAGTAGTGGATTGGAATTTATAATCAAACCAGCTCTATTACCATCGCACTGGCACCCCCACCTCCATTACAAATACCCGCTGCGCCTATCTTTCCGCCTTTTTGTTTTAACACATTAATGAGTGTAACAATTATTCTGGCTCCGCTGCAACCTAATGGATGGCCGATAGAAACAGCTCCGCCATTCACATTTACTTTAGCAGGATCTAAATTCATCTTTTTTGTATTCGCAATGCCAACAACACTGAAAGCTTCATTCAATTCAACAAAATCAATATCGGTCATTTCCAGCCCCGCTTTTGCAACAGCTTTGGGCACAGCTAAAGATGGCGTAGTGGTAAACCATTCCGGCGATTGTTCTGCATCAGCGTAGCTTTTAATAATAGCTATTGGCTTGATGCCCAATGCATCTGCTTTTTCTTTGCTCATCAATACCAATGCAGCAGCACCATCATTCATTGTACTTGCATTGGCAGCTGTCACAGTTCCGTCTTTGATAAATGCAGGTTTTAATTCGGGTATCTTATCAAATTTTACATTGAATGGTTCTTCATCCTTTGCAAATACTGTTGTTCCTTTTTTTGAAACAATCTCAACAGGCACTACCTCATCGGTAAACTTTCCTCCATTCCATGCAGCCTGACTTCTTGTGTAACTTTCAATCGCAAATGCATCCTGATCTTCTCTTGTTATCTTGCATTCCTTTGCACATAATTCAGCAAAATTACCCATCGCTGAATTTTGATATACATCGGTCAACCCGTCCCTCGATAACCCATCAGTCAATTTCGTATCACCATATTTATTTCCCCAACGCATATTGGTCACATAAAACGGAACATTGCTCATACTTTCCATGCCACCTGCAACAACTATATCCGCATCTCCCAATAAAATATCCTGAGCCCCCTGTGCAATAGCTTTCATACCACTAGCACAAACCTTATTGACTGTTGTACAAATAACATGATCCGGTAATCCTGCAAATTTTGCAGCCTGCCGGGCTGGAGCCTGTCCCACATTGGCTTGTATCACATTACCCATATATACTTCTTCCACCTGATCTGGTTTTAATCCGGCTCTTTCAACTGCTGCCTTAATAGCAATGGCACCCAATTGTGTTGCAGGAAGATCTTTCAGGCTACCACCAAAACTTCCGATGGCTGTACGCACGGCCGAAATAATATAAACAGTTCTGTTATTCATATAGCATAGTTATGATACAAATATAATTGTTAGTACTAACATCTGTTAGTACTCAATAAGATAAAATAACTAAGAAAGCTGAAGGTTGGTGGGCAAGAAATGTATTATTCCAGAAGAAATACTTTAGGGCATTCATGTACGGGATGTTCATTGCTGAACAATATAATATCCTATTGTTTTGGCAAAAACAAATTCGGTTGGTCGGGCTGACCAACGCGCTATAGAAAAGAATTCAAAAATCTATGATTCTTTATTCACTACAACAGAAAGCTTAGTGAATTCTCCACCGCTGTAAATTTTAGCGAGATTAACATTCTTAGACTTATTCCATTCTTCAATTAAAGAAACGGGAACAATACGCCAGAAGTTTTTAGATTTCAAATCAGAATAATCTTTATCCTGAATGATAATACCATTAATGGAGTTTCTTTTCTTAAAATCTACTTTAACAGATTTAGTTGGAGGGATAACATTACCCTCAACAAATTTCGATATTAACTCAATTGTCATGCTCAAATGTACGTTTTTTGCCCCTAAACGGCTGATTTATTTTTGTTAATAGTTTTTTTCGGCCTTTATTTATGAATGCAATATTTTGCAACCTGAATGGATAAATGTCTGAAATTTTTTCTTTTAATAAGTGTATTCTCCTGGTACTTACCCGTTTTTTCGCAGAATGTTGACGGGCACTGGTTCGGCACAGGCAAAATAGCTGCATATGGTAACCACGACGAATATCTTACCGAATTGGTGTTAAGGCAAACCGGTAAAAAGATTAGTGGGGAACTGAATTACTATTTTAAAGATGGCTATTTTATTACGCCGATTACAGGTACTTACTATGCCGAAAAGAGGCAACTATTGCTAAAAGACTTTGAATTGATCCATCCGGCCGCAGCCACTGCCAGAAATGGATTTACAACAATCATGAATGGAGAATTTTTATTAAGGGTTTCCAGAACTGAATCTATTTTATCGGGGACTTTAAAAAGCGATCCGGCACATCGCTATACAACCCCTGCTATCAATTTCTTATTAACCAGAACATCCGATACTATTCCTGCCATATTAGAAATAGTAAGTGATCTGATCATTGATTCAGTAAACCTCAACCCGGCAATTGCCATTGCTGCAGCACCGCTGTATAAAGCGATTACAAAAGACAGCATCCGTTCTAAATCAATTGCAAGAGAACTTACTGTAAACTCTTCACTGATCAAATTGGAATTCTACGATAGCGGAGAAATAGATTATGACAGTATTTCAGTATTTATGAATAATAAAATGATACTGCCCAAATCAATGCTTAATTATGATGCACTAAAATTAACGATACATCTTGATGAGAGCCGTGATTACACAGATATCAGCATGTTTGCCAATAATGTAGGTTTGGTTCCTCCTAACAGTGCTGTATTGATCTTATATGATGGAGATAAGCGCTACGAAATTGAAATGAATAGCGACTTTAAACAATCTGCAACTATCCGTTTGAGAAAAAATAAGACTAGTAACTGATCAGTTCTGCATTTAGTTTTTTGGCAAGTCCTTCTGCACCCCATCGCATCACGATATTGTGATTATAATTAAATGCAGGTTTTAATAAAAAGGAAAATGTATTCATCCAAGCTTTATTGGTCAGCACTTTCCAATCATATTGCACAAAAGTGATACCGTTCTTTTCACCAAAATACCAGGTTCCTGTTCCTTCCAGTTCACCAAATGCATCACCGCTCAGCATTTTGAATTGTTCTTTCTTTTTGAGTTTCATTTTAAATGCCAACGTATATGGCAAGCGGCTCTTCCAAACATATTCTTTTACGCTATTGATGCCTTCTGCATCTCCATTTGAGATTTCATTCACTTCCATAACCCCTTTCCACCAATTGGGCCATTGTTCAGAATCATAGATCGCATTCCAAACATGTTCAAGCGGGGCCTTGATCTTCCAGCGAGTAATAAAATTGTAATGAACTGCCATTGGATGTATTTTCTACTACCTACGATAAAAAAAGACTTTTGGTTGCTGTCGGAATGATCTTTTTATTCAAACAATTCCGGCTGTGCATTTTCATCTTTTGGTTTGGTCTCCCATTCCATTTCAATGGTCTTGCTGTAATCCATCAATTTGGCTCCCACAGCTTTCCATCCCATTATTTCCACCATTTTGGCTATTTTGAATTTAGCTTTCCGAACCTGAGAACCACGACCTGTTTGTACTCCCAGTATCGGCTCTTCTTCTGTTGTAACAGCTTCTAAGTTATTGCCTTCTCCTTCTTTGATAAAGAGGAATTTATTATTGAGTGTCGTTGTTTCAATCTTGAATCGCTTCACATTGAATTGCTGTTTATCATTATCCTTATAAACTGCTGTGATTATTTTTTCAGGATTGAATTTTTCGATCAATAATATCTTATCTGCTTCGAATCTTTGTGTTTCTTCTGTGTTGGTGAGTTCATAATTACCATCGTCATAAACCACCAGTAGATTTTCATCTTCAAATGTTCCCAGATATTCGCCCTTCCCTTCTGTATTTAACCTGCCGAATTTATTATCGAACCACAACTTTCTTCCTGCCAGCGTACTTCTGCCAGCCTCTTTGAATCTTACTGTTTTGATCGGATATTTTGTAACAATATTACCTTGACTATTCCTTCCCTTGATCTCCAGTTCTTCAAAATAATATTCCAGTTCTTTGATCCTTGCAGAACAATTGGGACTCAATACGATCTTTACTACTTCCGCTTCCCCATTTGGATTGGCTGTAAAATAATGAACACGGCTTTTATCAGTTCCTTTTGTGAGATCATATTCTTTATCTCTTGTTACACCAGTTACATTGAATCGTTTTCCATAACTCACACCACTTGTCCCATCAGCATAGATCATGTTGTATGTTGTACGTTCATCGCTTTTACGGAAGATGGCAACATGCAAAATATCTTTCCCGATAAATGTTTTGTCCTCCACTTTCACTACTTTCATCATCCCCCGTTTGGTGAAAGCAATAATATCATCCATATCAGAACACTCAAACAACAATTCATCTTTCTTCAAGCTGGTTCCGATGAAACCTTCCTCCCTGTTAACATACAACTTCGTATTTGCAATAGCGATCTGCTGAACTTTAATCGTATCAAATTGCCTGATCTCAGTTTTTCTTTCTCTTCCCTTACCATATTTCTTCAACAGGTTTTCAAAATAAGCAACCGCGAAATCTGTCAGGTGTTCCAGATCGTAGTTCACCTGTTTGATATCTGCTTCAATGGATTTGATCTGTTCATTCAACTCATCAATATCCAGTTTGTAAATCCTTCTAACCGGTTTTTCCGTCAACTTCAATACATCTTCTCTTGCAATATCTCTTTTGAATAATTTACGGAAAGGCTTGAACGCATCTTCAATGGCCTGCAATACCTTATCCCAGGTATCATGCTTCTTCTCTAATTCCTTATATATCTTTTCTTCAAAGAATATTTTTTCCAATGAAGTATAATGCCATTTATCTTCCAGTTCACCCAACTTGATCTCCAGTTCACGTTTCAACAGATATTTTGTTTTTTCAACACTGGTTCTCAATAATTCAGTGGCCGTAACAAAACGCGGTCTGTTATCATCAATGATACAGGCATTGGGTGAAATGCTGATCTCACAATCTGTAAAAGCGTACAATGCATCGATGGTGATATCAGGAGAGATCCCGGGAGCAAGGTCAACCTGTATCTCAATATTGGCACCGGTGAATTCAGTTAATTTTTTGATCTTGATCTTTCCGTTATCATTTGCCTTAGTGATACTTTCACATAACTGTGATACTGTTACCCCATAAGGCACATCACGTATGATCAATGATTTTTTATCTAGTTCTTCTATGCGACAACGCACTTTGATCTTTCCGCCACGTTCCCCATCATTATAATTGGTGGTATCCACCATCCCGCCTGTCTGAAAATCAGGGTACAATTCAAACTTTCTTCCTTTCAAACATTTGATGGAAGCATCAATGATCTCACAAAAGTTATGCGGCAGTATTTTAGTAGACAGACCCACTGCAATCCCATCGGCACCCTGAGCTAATAATAATGGGAACTTCATGGGCAATACAACAGGTTCATTTTTTCTTCCGTCATAACTCAATTGCCAGTTGGTGGTCTTTGCGTTGAAAGCCACTTCCAAAGCAAACTTTGATAAGCGTGCTTCAATATAACGTGGCGCGGCAGCTTCATCACCTGTTCGCGAATCGCCCCAGTTACCTTGTGTATCAATTAACAAATCTTTTTGCCCAAGATTAACCAATGCGTCCCCAATACTTGCATCGCCATGCGGATGGTATTGCATGGATTGTCCGATAATATTCGCCACTTTATTGTAACGACCATCATCCATTTCTTTCATGGCGTGCAAAATGCGTCTTTGTACGGGCTTCAGACCATCTTCAACAGCAGGAACCGCACGTTCTAAAATAACATATGACGCATATTCCAGGAACCAGTTTTTATACTGACCCTGCACACCGCTTTCATTTTCGTAAACCTTATTATCGATCTTTTCTTTCGCCACTTTCTATTATTATTTTGTTATAGCTTTTTTATTTCACACAAAGTTCACCAAGGATACAAAGCAAACAACGATCCTTCTTTGTTACTTAGCAACCTTTGTTTCTTTGTGTGAAACTATCACTAAGTTTTAAGCCCCTCCTTCGGAGGGGTTTGGGGAGGCCTTTATCTCCACCTCTTTCCACCCTTTACTCCAATCACCCTGCATTTCCAATTTTCCTTCTTCAATTAATTTTTTAATTCGCCAAACCAAGAACACATCTCCTGTTTGAATTTTTATTTTAGAAAAAATAGTGTGCAATATTTTTGTCATTTTCTGAAATTCAGTTGTTACGGCAGTTTGCACATCTTTATCATAAAAAGATTCTTCTTTGTTAGCGATCTTTTTACCGCCTTCTAAAATTCTTACTGCTGCATTCTCATTGCATAATTTTTTCCATTCATCGGGATCGAGTTCAAATTCACTCAAAGTAATTTGCCTCGCTAATTTTTTAGCCTTTAAAAATTCTTTAGGCTGTATCTCACTTAAATGTGTAGGATAAAAAATATTCCCCTTATCATTGATGAAAGGTAGATTGTTTAAATACAGCACCTGAATCCTTCCCTGCTGTTCTTTCAACTGACTCATCAGCCAGTAATATCCGCAAACATCATGTTGGTTTTGTCCCATCCATATCCAGACTTCTTCTTTTTTGTCACCCTGAACTTCGTCGAAAGGTTCATCCAAAGTCTTTATCAGATTATGCACTGCTAATTTATCATCCACTATATTCAACTGTTCTTCATATGGTGAATGTTGCAATAATTCTTTCCACCAATCACGGCGTTGCTGATATCCGTATTCATCATAGATATCAAGGATGGGACCCACAGCATAATCATCTTTTATTTCAATGATATCGCCTTTCAAACTTTCGTCTAATTCAAAAGCTTTACTAAGTGCTTCTATGTTTGCTGTTTCAAATACGATATGTATCATACCCTGATTCCCCTAAAGGGATTATTTTTTTTCGTTAATAAATTTCCCATCTCCCCTTTAGGGGTTGGGGGTTAATTCGTTTCAATCAAATCCAATTCAAATCTCAAATTATCAATAATAAAATCCTGGCGCTGGGGAGTATTCTTGCCCATATAATATTCCAGCAATTGCTGTATATGGTCTCCTTCCGCCAAATGCACCAATTGTGTCCGCATATAATCTCCAATGAATTTTCCAAATTCATCCGGACTGATCTCGCCCAATCCTTTGAACCTGGTGATCTCCGGTTTGCTGCCTAATTTTTTAACTGCTTCCTGCTTTTCTGTTTCATCATAACAATAGATCGTCTCCTGCTTATTTCTTACACGGAACAAGGGTGTTTCTAAAATATATACATGCCCTTTTTTAACCAGATCGGGAAAGAATTGCAAAAAGAATGTCATCAACAATAATCGGATATGCATACCATCCACATCCGCATCTGTGGCAATCACTACATTATTATAACGCAAGCCTTCCAATCCTTCTTCAATATTCAATGCATGTTGCAATAAATTGAATTCCTCATTTTCATACACCACTTTTTTTGTAAGGCCATAAGAATTCAAAGGCTTACCACGCAAACTGAAAACAGATTGTGTATCTACATTGCGGGATTTGGTAATAGAACCACTGGCACTGTCACCTTCTGTAATAAAAATGGTCGACTTATTTTGCAGTTCAATGAACTCAGCTTTATTCTTGGTGGGCGGCTCATCATTCAAATGCACACGGCAATCCCTTAATTTTTTATTGTGCAGGTTCGCTTTCTTGGCCCTTTCATTGGCTAATTTTTTTATCCCTGCCAATTCCTTCCTTTCTCTTTCGTTCTGCTCGATCCTTTTCTTTAGCGCTTCTGCAACTGTTGCATTACGATGTAAAAAATTATCCAGCTCTTTCAATAAAAATTCTTCAATGAACTTTTTCATGGAAGGACCACCTTCAAAAACATATTGTGAACCCAGTTTTGTTTTGGTCTGACTTTCAAATACCGGCTCCTGCACCCTTACAGAAACAGCAGCGACGATACTGGTACGTATATCCGATGCATCATAATCTTTCTTATAAAAATCACGGATCACTTTTACATATGCTTCCCTGAATGCCTGCTGATGCGTTCCTCCCTGAGTGGTGTACTGACCATTCACAAAAGAAAAAATATCTTCCCCATAATCATTGTTATGTGAAAGAGCCACTTCAATATCTTCTCCTTTTAAATGAATAATGGGGTAACGTAATTCATCCGGATTCGTTTTATGCTGCAAGAGATCCAGTAACCCATTCTTGCTGACATATCTTTTGTTATTAAAATTAATAACGAGTCCTGCATTCAAATAACAATAGTTCCACAACTGGGCATCGATATATTCATTGCGGTAATGATAGGTTCGGAAAACATTTTCATCAGGGATAAATGTTACCAGTGTACCATTTTCCTCAGTCGTTTTTTCTTCTTTATATTCTTTGATCAAAGCACCGCGTTCAAACTCAGCTGTTTTTTGTTTGCCTTCCCTGAATGCCGTTACTTTAAAATAACTGCTCAATGCATTCACGGCTTTGGTACCCACTCCGTTCAAACCAACGCTTTTTTGAAAAGCACGGCTGTCATATTTTGCACCGGTATTGATCTTACTCACCACATCCACCACTTTTCCCAAAGGAATACCACGGCCGTAATCCCTGATATAGACTGTCTTCCCTTCCACAGTTATATCCACATGCTTCCCGTAACCCATCGTATGCTCATCGATACAATTATCGATCACTTCCTTCATCAACACATATATCCCATCATCCGGTGCACTGCCATCTCCCAGTTTACCAATATACATGCCGGGCCTTAAACGAATATGTTCTTTCCAGTCAAGGCTCCTGATATCGTCTTCGGTATAATTCGTCTGTGCTTTTAATTCGGCCATAATTCAATTAATCGTTATTTTAATTTTGTCTGAACAGGGATTTGGGAGAATTTTAAAGATTAAAACGATTATAATAACATTCTCAAATCCACATAATCCATCAAATCTGTCAAAATCCAGGTTCAGAAATTTACCCCAACCCGCAAATCTAACTACCTGAATCAGCTAAACATTTTTCTTTTTTCTACAAATCCATCCACAATGTGGATAAAAGATCTGCAGAAATATTTTTGGGACATTATGCTACATTTGTAAAATCCCCATTAATCCACCATATTTAGAAACAGATCTTGCCGCAATTGAGGCGATCGTCACCCTGAAAGCAAGTGAGAACGACGGTTTTTGCTCATTTCTCAAAATGCAGGATCCTAATGCTATTGACCTACTTGTTCAGCAAATAAATGAAGCTGTTACCGCGCAAATTGACTGTACCCAATGCGGAAATTGCTGCAAAACTTTAATGATCAACATTTCGGAAACAGAAGCAAATACAATTGCAAAGCATTTAGACATTACCAGAACTGACTTTGACAACCAATATGTTGAAAAAGGAAGTAACGGCATGATGATCATGAATAAAATGCCCTGCCATTTTTTAAACGAAAATCAATGTACTGTTTACGAACATCGTTTCAGCGGCTGCAGAGAATTTCCGGCCCTGCACTTACCTAATTTTACGGGACGGCTGTTTACAACTTTTATGCATTACGAGCGCTGTCCTATCATTTTTAATGTTACAGAACAATTAAAAAAAGAATTGAGCTATATAAAAGAATAATTTGCTGTTCGTAATTGACCATTCCTTATTCCCTAAATATGATCTATTTTGGCATTGATATTCTGTTACAGCAAGATCCTTCATGGAAACAGCAATGCATCGGGCTTGTTACCAATCATGCAGCAACTACCCATCATTTCATCCCATCGAGAAAAGCACTGCAGGATCATGGCTTCAACATTACCAAATTGTTCTCTCCTGAACATGGATTGGATGTAAAAGGTGCAGATGGCGCTAAAATGAATGATGGTATCGATACAGTAACAGGTTTACCCATCATCAGTTTATACGGCGATAAACTGCAACCTTCGGCTGAAGATCTTAGCGATATCGATACTGTATTGTTTGATATTCCCGATGTGGGCAGTAGGTTCTATACTTATTTATGGACACTGACGCATGTACTCGAAGCCTGCAGTAAACAAAATAAAAAATTGATTATTCTCGATAGGCCCAATCCCATCTCCGGCAATTTATCACTGTCAGAAGGGCCCATGCTGGACGAAGAACATTGCAGTTCCTTTATCGGCAGATGGGAAATGCCCATACGGCACAGTTGCAGCTTGGGTGAATTGGCTTTGTATTTCAATCAAACCAAAAATATCCATGCAACCATTGAAATCATCAAATGTCAAAACTGGAACAGAGCTGATTTTCAAACAGATTGGGGAATTGATTTCGTACCCACTTCTCCTGCCATCCGGAATTTTGAAGCTGCATTATTATATCCCGGAACAGGTTTGCTGGAAGCCACCAATATCAGTGAAGGCAGGGGAACGGAATTGTCTTTTCAGATTGCCGGCGCACCCTGGATTGATGGAAAAGACCTTGCAATTATTTTCAATCATTTGGAATTAGATGATGTAAAAGCAGTACACATCAATTTTACTCCTTCCAACAGCAAATATGCCAATGAGCCATGCAGTGGTGTTCAATTTAAAGTATCGCAGGTTTCTTTATATAACGCTGTTTTTACTGGACTGATGTTCATTAAACTGATCAAGAATTTTTACCCGCAGCATTTTGAGTGGAAACCCTATCCTACCAATGTTAATCCATCTGGAAAAAATCATCTGGATAAATTATTGGGCATTGCAAACAGTGAAGCATTATTTGAATTACCATTCCATCAATTCCTGCAAATCATCCAGCAAATAACAAAAACCAAAATCTGGCAAAAAGAAATTCAACCTTATTTATTGTATTGACCAATTCTATGTTTATGAAAAAAAGAATAGCAAACTCACTTTTATTATTAGTGTTCTGCAGTACTACTATTTTTTCTCAGACCATTCAGATATTGCAATCCGACAAAAAGACATCTATTCGCGGATTAACTGTAGTGACCGATAAAATAATGTGGGCAAGCGGCAGTAATGGTACTGTTGCAAAAAGCACAGATGGTGGAAACAACTGGCAATGGATGATCATAAAGGATCATGAGAAAAGAGATTTCAGGGATATCGAAGCCTTTGACAGTAATACAGCTATCATTATGGCAGTTGCAGAACCTGCGCTTATCTTAAAAACAAAAGATGGGGGTAAGAGTTGGGACAAGGTTTTTGAAGACACAACAAAAGGAATGTTCTTAGATGCGATCTGCTTTGCCGATGAAACAACCGGAATGGTGATCGGCGATCCCATCCATACCAAACCTTTTATTGCCATGACGATGGATCAAGGAGACCACTGGATGGATCCGGTGAGAGGCGACTCATCAAAATTGCCCACTTTATTTTCCGGAGAAGCTTTTTTTGCTTCCAGCGGAACGAATCTCTTTATTAAAAGAAATGATGAAAATAAATTGATCGGCGGTTTCGCTTCCGGTGGAATGAAAGCAAGATTCTTTAGCGACAAAGAGAATTTCCCTATACCATTGATTCAGGGAAAAGAAAGTACAGGATCTAATTCAGTTGCCATCAACAAGGCAAACCAAATGACGATTGTTGGGGGTGATTTTGCCCATGATAAAGACACAGTAGGTAATTGCGCATTATCGAATGATCTGGGAAGAACATTTAGCAAACCAACTGTTTCACCACATGGCTATAGAAGTTGTGTTATTTATTTTACTGAAAAACAATTGATCGCATGTGGTACATCGGGGGTCGATATTTCAAATGACGGTGGTGATCATTGGCAACTCATTTCTACTGAAAGTTTTCATGTGGTACAAAAAGCAAAACAAGGGAATGCTATTTTTCTTGCTGGTAATAAAGGAAGAATTGCAAAGCTGATCCTATGATGCGGAGACAAATACCGTAAAATAAATTTTGCACTTTTATCTTACTGTCTTCCCTACTATAAATTTAATCTGCACATTAAACTTTAATTGTCTTTTAAAGTCAATGCTGCATCCATTGAACAGATCTCGCTTATTTATTTTTTTTCTTGATAAACTAGTGTTTAGTTTTATGCAGCAGGGTTAAATTAAGGCGCTTCGTTCCCGAAGTGCCTCCTTTATTTCTTAAAAGCAAAATAGACCGCTCCCAGAATAAATAAAAAGCTCACCAGGTATTTCTTTTCAAAAGGTTCATTCAAATAAAATACGGCAAATACCGAAAAAACGATCAGTGTAATGATCTCCTGCGTAACTTTTAGCTGAAATCCGTTCCAGCCATTGGCAAATCCTGACCTGTTGGCAGGCACCATTAAACAATATTCAAAAAAGGCAATACCCCAACTCATCAGCACTGCTTTCCAGAGAGGTACTCCTTTTTCCTTTAAATGACCATACCAGGCAAATGTCATGAAGATATTGGACAGCAGTAATAATCCGATGGTTTTCATACACAAAATATTTTACCGAATGTAGCAGATTAATTCAGTTTGTTTCTATCTTGCCTTGACAGTTTGCCACTTGAAATAAGAACTGCATGAATATTGTACTTATTTATTTCAGAAATGTAGATTATGAAAAAGTTTCAGGCAATCATTAAATTCACTATGGACGAGAACTTTATGACTTTTGTTCCGCCACACCGCACTTATATCAACTATTTGATCAATAAAGGAGTGATAGACATGTATGCAGTAAGCATGGAGAGCCAAACCTGTTGGATCACTTTAAGCGCAGAATCAAAGACAGAAGTGGATAATTACCTCTCAAAAACCCCATTATACAAGTACTGGACCTATGTAATTGAAGAACTGTTTGTATACGATAGTCAGCAATATCGCCTCCCTGCTGTACAACTCAATTAAAAAAATTTTGGCTGTTACCATACAGACCCTATTTTTGCACTCCCAAATAAACAATGAACTTGTTGCAAAAGGGAGTTTAGCTCAGCTGGTTTAGAGCATTCCGATTTACGATCGGAAGGAATCGGCGGCGATCAAAATAAATAAAGGGAGTTTAGCTCAGCTGGTTTAGAGCATCTGCCTTACAAGCAGAGGGTCGGCGGTTCGATCCCGTCAACTCCCACACAATACCACAAAGGGTTTCAAGCAATTGAAGCCCTTTATTATTTACTACCATTTCAACATTTTTTCAACACAAACCCGTTTGAAATGGTATTTCTATTTGATTTTATAACTATCAGTTGCGGCCTTAATCGATACAGTGTTTTTGAAGTAGATACCGGCGTTTACTTCTGCTCCCCACAAACAAAGACCGGCGAATGGTGGATGAATAACTACCCCGAATTTTATATCTCAAAAGTGAATAGAAAATGGCAATACTTTAACCCTGATCAAAGGGGTAACTATGTTCTTCATTGGCTTATTGAGGACGCAGGCGAAGCAATAGACAAGTATTTGTT
>CAIVCF010000010.1 GCA_903904335.1 uncultured Chitinophagaceae bacterium
CCTGTTGGGGAGCCATCAACAATGAAGTTACCACGTGGATAGCCAAGTGTGTATATGAGGGAGTACATTTCCATGGAATTCGCGACGTATCGTTTTGTAATCTTTGTTTTCAGGTTCTTCCTTCTTTTCAAAACTTACAGTCAATAAACCGTTCTCAACATTGATCTTAAAATCTTCCTTGTTTCTGCCTGGCGCATTCAACTCTACATGATAGCCATCATTGGTTTCATGAATGTTAACAGGAACAACAGACCAGTTAGATTCATTATCTCTTCCCCAATTAGCAGGAAAGGCATTAAAGAATTCGTCAAACAGTGTGTTGTACACTTTTGGGTTGTGCTTAATGATTGTCATAATTATAAGTTTTTAATTTTTGAATTAATTTTCAGGAAATATTTTTTCAAACCTTGTACCAACACCGATTTACAAGCCATAATTACTAATTTTCTAATTATTTACAGACATAATGACATTTTCGATTGCCGAAAAAAGACAGCTTGGCTGATTATGAATTCATTTTCGTTTCGAGTTTTAAACTAATTTTGTTTCATTAAATTCATAACATCAATCAAAAAAAGAAATGTATCCTGAAGAAATAGTAGTACCGATGAAAGCAGAACTCACCGATAGCGGTTTTGAAGAAATGTTGACCGCTGAGGAAGTGAACAATACTTTACAAAAACAAGGAACTACTTTGGTAGTCATTAATTCTGTTTGCGGTTGTGCAGCAGGAACCTGCAGACCAGGTGTTCTGATGGCTGTACATAATGCCGTAAAACGTCCGGACAGATTAGCAACCAGTTTTGCAGGGTTTGATACAGATGCCGTTAAAAAAGTAAGAGAACATTTGTTGCCTTATCCACCATCATCACCGGCAATTGCATTGTTTAAAGACGGTGCATTAGTGAGTATAGTAGAGCGCCATCAGATCGAAGGCAGACCCGCACAAGTGATTGCTCAGCATTTGATCAATGAGTTCAATAAATTTTGTAATTAACAAGCAAGAAACTTTGTTTTAGGGTGTGTTAGTAAGTAAAAGCCTCGCCGTAAGCGAGGCTTATTATTTTTGAATAGAATACATGTGTAAGATTCAACCATTTATGATCTTGATGTGCATTTTTCTGTTTAACATTGCAGGCTTTTATTAACGAAAACAGCGGCTGATATGTATCCAAATTTATACTACGCTTTTAAAGATATTTTTCATGTTGATTTGCCCTGGTTGCGTCTGATCAATTCATTCGGGTTTTTTGTAGCTTTTTCATTTATTCTCGCAGCATGGATACTTACATTGGAACTTCGTCGAAAACAATCGCAAGGATTGTTGGTTTATACCGAACAATCCATCGTTGTTGGCGGTACGGCATCTATTGCTGATTTACTGATCAATTTTTTCTTGGGATTTATTATGGGATTCAAGATCATCGGTGCATTTATCACACCGGATGCTTTGAATGATCCTCAATCATATATTCTTTCTTCGCAAGGAAATCTTACGTTCGGTATCTTACTGGGATTGGTTTTCGCAGGATTGAAATGGTGGGAAAAATACAAACAGAAATTAGCAAAACCCGAACAGCGCACCATCAGGATATGGCCGCAGGATAGGGTAGGTGATATTGTTGTTTTTGCAGCACTTTTCGGATTTGCCGGAGCAAAAGTTTTTCATAATCTCGAAAATTGGGATGATTTTATTAAAAATCCGGGCGAAGCGCTGATCTCGTTTAGCGGATTGACTTTTTATGGTGGTTTGATATGCGCTGCAGTAGCATTATATATATACTCCAGAAAATATCAAATACCATTTGTTCATCTATGCGATGCAAACGCACCGGGCTTAATGCTGGCTTATGCAACAGGTCGCATCGGTTGCCAGGTTGCCGGCGACGGCGATTGGGGTATATTAAACAGTGCATTCATCAGCGATGCACAGGGAAAATTGATTTCAGCAACACCCGAACAATACAATAGTGTTTTGCAAGGCAATGCACGATTTTATGCAGAGCAGTTCGCAACATCAAGTGTTCATTCATTGTCAGTACAGCCGTTTTGGGGATTGCCCAATTGGTTATTCGCTTACAACTATCCGCATAATGTAGTGAATGAAGGCGCTCCGTTTGCAGGTTGCCAGGGAAATTATTGTCATTTTTTGCCCATTGGTGTTTTTCCAACACCATTTTATGAAACCATCATTTGTTTGATCTTATTCGTAATCATCTGGTCGTTCAGAAAGAAATTTAAAGTGCCCGGAAGAATTTTTGCAGTGTATCTAATTTTAAACGGATTTGAAAGATTTATGATCGAAAAGATTCGGGTGAATACAAAATATAACGGATTACCGTTTCAACCAACGCAGGCAGAATTGATCTCTTTAGGATTATTTATTGTAGGAATTATCTTGTATTGGTATGCACCAAAAATTAAACTCAGCAAAACCAAAGTTTAAATTTCCTTCCAAATACTTCTGCATTAAAGCTATGATGATTTAATGCAGAGTAACAACAAAAGCAGAAGGACTATCAGTTTGATTAGCAGCTTCATGCCTACAAATGTAATATAAATTGCCCTATAATGTATTTACGTTATGTTAAGCAAATGATACACATGTTCCTATCTTTTTTTTCTCATGGTGTAAAAAATGGGAAGGAAATCGGAGCTGAAAGCGACGTGAAAAATGACACTGAAATAGAAAGAGGTAAGAAGATGTGGAGAGAA
>CAIVCF010000011.1 GCA_903904335.1 uncultured Chitinophagaceae bacterium
AAAACTGCTGGCAGCCCCAACACTACGCCCTGCAAGGCTTGTAGACAATACTAATGGTTGCGAAGAGATCAATCCCGTAAAATCAACAGGAAAAGAACGGGTCAATGTATTTCCGTTATTCGTGCTGAATTCCTCGCCATACCATTGTTTACCGCTGTTTAAAAAATTGATCAAATCATTCTCATAAAAATATCTTTCATTAAAAGAACCGACAACAATATTGGAAACCGCATTGATCGTTGTTGTTTGAATTCTTTTTCCTGTTCCACCAACAGATATAAAATAATAACTCGTATCGCTATACAGATTTTTTTGATGAATGAATCGTTGATTCAAACTGTCTTTGATCCAATGATTGGGACCTGCTGCATAAAATAAAAAATAATCATTACCATTTAAGACACCGTCACCTCCGTCAAATACTTCAATGGCATTTTCAAAAAGATCATCTTGTCTGGGCACTGTATTATTTTCATCCAACATTCCGCCTCCGTTTCCATACAAACGAATGGAGGCAGAAGGGAGATTGGCAGTATTAATTCCAAGGCTGTTTAAAAAAGGAATATCTATTTTATAAATTCCTTCCTGTTTCACACCTATCTTAAACCAACTGCCGGAAGAGAGTACTGAATTAGCGGCATAATTACGCTGACCATTTGCAGCAACTGCAAAAGCAATAAAAATGACGACAATAAAAAGATATTTGTGACGTTTCATTAATTTTAACGATCAAAAATATTCGCAAATAGGCAACGGAAATTTAAATATCTTTACCCTAGGTTTAAATACTCGTTAAAATTAGGTTTTTACTAACATCATTAAAGGCCCGGCAATTGAAGTATTTATTAAAATCCACTATATTCGCAAGGCACAAATAATTCTACCCTCTTATTTTTATTGTTTAAGAATTTAAATTACAACTATGCAAGCTTTTACAGGTGTAAGAAATTGTGTTTTGTTACTGGCTACGGTTGGTGCAATGACCTCCTGCAATTTCATGAAGAAAAAGCCGGAAAGATCCGCTACAACGGGCTGGAATTACAACGATAAAACACAAGGCAATTTCAGTGTTGCTAAACCCCATGATATTAAAACAGCTCCGGGTTTAGTGTTTGTACAGGGTGGTACTTTTACCATGGGCGCTACACAGGAAGACGTAATGGGTGATTGGAACAATATCCCCAAACGTGTAACTGTCAATTCATTTTTTATTGACAGAACAGAGGTTTCCAATGTTGCTTATCGTGAGTATTTATACTGGCTGAATAATGTGTTCAGCGATCCTCAATACGAAAAAGTGTTAGATGGTGCCAAACCCGATACCTTGGTTTGGAGAAGCGAATTGGCTTACAACGAACCTTATGTGGAATATTATTTCCGTCATCCTTCCTATAATTATTATCCCGTTGTTGGCGTTACATGGAAACAGGCCAGCGATTATTGTATCTGGAGAACAGATCGTGTCAATGAATTGGAACTGATCAACAGACAATACATCAACAGAAATAATATCAAAACAGAATTGAACGGCGGCGGTCAGGAAAATTTTAATACCAAATCTTACCTGATGGGCGAATATCAGGTACAACCGGGCAAATTAGCTACTTCAAAATCTAATCCATTAAGAGATGCACAGGGCAGGCCAAGAACGAGTGTGCGTTTTGATGATGGTATCTTCTTTGGTGATTACCGTTTACCAACAGAAGCAGAATGGGAATATGCCGCATATGGTTTTATCATTGAAAATTTACAGAGAAAACCAAACGCTAAACAACGCGGAGAAGAAGTGTTGGCCAACAAACAGATCTATGCTTGGGGAAATGATGGTTTTGATAATCTTCGTTCTACACGTAAAGGTGCTTTTCAAGGTGCTTTCTTAGCCAATTTCAAGCGAGGAACCGGCGATAACATGGGTGTTGCAGGCGGATTAAATGATAATGCGGCCATTCCTGCAGAAGTGACTTCATTTGCACCCAACGGTTTTGGTCTATATAATATGAGCGGTAATGTGAGTGAGTGGGTGGCGGATGTGTACAGACCATTAACAAGTTTAGAAGCTGATGATTTTAATCCTTTCCGTGGTAATAAATTTCAACAGGTAGATATAAGTAAAGGTGAAGGAAACTTACGCGACAGTTTGGGTCGTATCAAAATGATACCTGAATCAGATTCAGCTTTAAAAAGCAGAAGAAATTATCAGCATTCTTATGCAGTTAATTTCTTAGACGGAGATTCTGCAAGTAATTTCTCTTACGGCTATGGTTTAACAACATTGATCTCCGATAAATCAAGAGTGGTGAAAGGCGGTAGTTGGAATGACAGGCCTTATTGGTTAACACCGGGCTCTCGTCGTTTCTTAGAAGAAGATCAAAGCAGCAGCACCATTGGTTTCCGTTGTGCCATGACACATTACGGTGCTTCTGAAGGAACATCCAAAAAATCTAAAACTGGCAACTTCTTCCCTGCAAGAAGGGCTAAAAAATAAGGTAAAGGTTACAGCATGTTCTGATTTTTTCAGAACAAGAGACCATCCACTTAACATGGATGGTTTTCTTTTGTCTACCCTACCCCCTCCGATGGAGTCCTTTGGACTAACCCCCTGAAGGGGGAATTTATATATCGCCTACATTTTCCAATTCTGCTTTTTCGAAAGTTACTTTCGCTTTTGAATGTAAAATTAGCCCCGGAGGGGCTTATATCATTCCTTGCGACTTTTATGTTACCATAATTTCAGCCCGCTGGGCTTTTCTTTCCAAGACTACCTTTTCATCAATTTAAACATAAGCTTTCCTGCCCGTATGCCAGTTTTATGGTAAAGAAAATAATCCGAAAGAACTTTCAACCCCATCGAGGCGGTAGTATGCATTTTTGCATTTTTAGATATTCAATCTTAATTTAGTAAACGCTTCATCATTTTAAAAATAGTAGTTCTACGAGCTTCCCTCATGGATATCATGCCCAATAATGAATAACCAAATCAACAATGAAACCGTAATAATCCTATTCAGAGAAAACATAAACAGCACACCCATAAAATCTTTCACTTGATTTAATGCAAAGACGTATAATTTTGAAACAAATTATTGATCCGTGACCATAGAGCAATTGTATCAGATTTATAAGCTTCATCCATCTGTTCAAACCGATACACGCAAGTTGCGAAAAGGCGATATTTTTTTTGCATTGAAAGGCCCTAATTTCAATGCCAATGATTTTGCATTACAAGCATTGGAGCAGGGTGCAGCTTATGCTGTGATTGATGAAATGATCGATTCAACAGATGAAAGATTAATAAAAGTTGGTGATGCGTTAGATGCCTTACAGCAATTGGCAAAATATCATCGTCAACAATTCATGGTTCCCTTTATTGCCATTACAGGAAGTAACGGAAAAACAACCACCAAAGAATTGGTGCACGCAGTTTTATCATCACAATACAAAACTTACACTACGCAGGGCAATCTCAATAATCATATCGGTGTGCCGCTAACCATATTAAGTGTACAACAAGATGCAGATTTTGCAGTGATAGAAATGGGCGCCAATCATCAAAAAGAAATTGAAAGTTATTGCACTTATACCCTTCCCTCTCATGGCATCATCACCAATTGCGGTAAAGCGCATCTCGAAGGTTTTGGCGGCATGGAAGGCGTAAGAAAAGGTAAAGGGGAATTATTTGATTTTCTTCGTGCAAACAAGGGTGTGGCTTTTGTTGATAATGATTATGATTATTTAAACAGTATGAGCAAAGACATTCACTCTATTTATACCTACGGAACAACCAATGCCGATATTATAGGTCATGTAAAAAAGAGTGATCCTTTTATAGAAATATTCATCAGCAAAGGAATAAATGTTGGTAGTGTGCAAACACAATTGGTGGGTGATTATAATTTGCCCAATATTTTATGTGCCATTGCAGTTGGAAAATATTTTAATGTGCCCGAAGAAAAGATCAAAGCAGCAATTGAAAATTATATTCCTTCCAACAGCCGTTCCCAAATGATCGATCGCGGCAGCAACAAAATTATTTTGGATGCGTACAATGCCAATCCATCGAGCATGAAATTGGCCATTGAAAATTTTGCGAAACTTCCTGCAAAGAATAAAATATTGCTTTTAGGTTCGATGATGGAATTAGGTGATGAAAGTATTCAAGAACATGAGGCATTAATTGAATTGATTCAACAATATAAATGGGAAAAGGTAGTATTGGTTGGCGGCGATTTTAAAAAAATAAAACATCCGTTTATTTATTTTGATCAATCAACCCAAGCGAAGCAATGGTTCCTCGAACAGCATTTTGAGAATACTTATTTTCTCGTTAAGGGATCGAGGAGTATGCAAATGGAAAAAGTAATTGAAAAATAAGGAGTTCAGGACTCAAGGCTCAAGGCTCAAGTTACAAGATTCAAGATTCCGGTATTCGAAATAGGAGTTTCTGTATTCTCTGATTACCTTGCATATAATATGAACAAAGATCATCATACAAAACCAAATTATTTGATCAGTCTGCTCACCAATAAATGTCCGAGATGCAGAGTTGGCGATATTTTCAAGACAAAGAACGCATACGATTTCAATAATTATACAAAGATGCATGAACATTGTCCTGTATGCGATCAACGCACAGAAATTGAAGTAGGTTTTTATTACGGCACAGGCTATGTGAGTTATGGCTTATCCATTGCATTTTTAGTTACCACATTTGTTGCCTGGTGGGTTTTGATCGGTATGTCATTCTCCATTGATGATAACAGAATATTTTACTGGATGGGGACCAGCATCACTCTACTGTTGATCTGTCAGCCTTTGATCATGCGGTTATCCAGAACATTATGGCTAAGCTGGTTTGTTACATACGATCCCGACTGGAAAGAACATCAGCCAAAACAACCGGAAAGGATTGTACCCGAACAAATGGACAACTGGTAAATTATTTGGACGACACTTTCACTCCTTCCATATTTCTTTTTGTTACTTTATCTGCTTTTCGTACAAACTTGGATTTGATCATCACACTGCCTTCAGTGCCATTGGTAATACGATAAGATTTTCCTTCGTATTTGACCCTTCCATCGCCATTATCATACCATTCAAAGGCAAGGATCTTATACGGATCAGTTGCTGAAGCATCTCTAGTTTTGCCAAAAGTAAGTGCTTTATTTTCTCCTGTTTCAAAAGAAACAAGGATCTTATCGGGAAACGTTGCGGAACAAATACCCGGTGTATATTTTTCGAGGTTGATGATATTGATATACTTGCCGTCTATTATTTTCACCTTCCCTTTGGTAACACTCGCTTCTTCTTTGGTGATCTCTCTTTTCAATTCCATATCTCTGTCAACATAGAACTGTATCTTATTTAGGTTTATGCCGGCATTTTCAACTTTGGTTCTTATCTGCGGTGTGAAATAGGTTTTAGACGATCTGCAAGACAGGCCTGCAATGGAAACAGTTACGATAGCTGCATACAATAATTTCATAGCATTCATTTATTGATTGAATAATAACACAAAAGTTTTGCCAAAAGATGTTAGCACTTTGCCAATAAGATTTGTTTATTGCTACAGCGTTTAATGATAGATTGTTAAAATAGCTGATTCTAATTTGAATCTCAAATAATATTAAATCCTTCAATATTATTATTTGGTTAAGAAATTTCCTTACAAAAAGTCATCAGGTATTTAATCTAACTTAACATGGAGAAAATCTAGGCTTATCAAATACAGGGTCTGTCATTTCATCCTTTTAGGGTCAACTCATAATATTCGACCACATAAACATTTATTAACTGTACTATGCTCACATTAATAATTGTAATTTCATTAGCCTTACTATTTGACATAATCAATAGTTTCCATGATGCCCCAAGTTCCATTGCAACTATTGTTTCTACCAGAGTACTAAGGCCCGGACAAGCAATAATTTGGGCGGCTTTTTTCAACTTTATTGCTTATTTGGCATTTGGTTTACATATTGCGAACACAATAGCAAAAAGTATCGTCAACCCTGAGATAGTATCATTACAAGTTTTATATAGTGCAATGATCAGTGCTATTATCTGGAATTTAATTACATGGCGGCTTGCCATTCCTACAAGTTCTACGCATACACTCATCGGTGGATTAATAGGTGCCGCCATAGCGCATGCAGGATTTACTGCTATTTTTTACCCTGAAGTATTGAAGATTATTCTTTTCATTGTTTTAGCACCGCTTATCGGGTTTATTATCGCCTTTTCAATTGCCATTACTATTTCTCACCTATGTAAAAAACTAACTTATAAAAAAGTAGATAAAACATTTAAGCGAATGCAATTAATATCCCTCGCAGCTTATAGTTTAGGGTATGGTGCCAATGATGCACAGAAAGCAATGGGAATCATATTTATTGCATTGATCGCTTCCGGAAAAATAGCAGTAACAGACTCTATACCATTTTGGGTGATTATATCCTGCCAATCGGCCATGGCATTTGGTACATTGATAGGTGGATGGAGAGTCGTAAAAACAATGGGAACAAGAATAACGCATCTTACTCCTTTTGAAGGCTTTAGTGCAGAAACCGGGGGAGCGATTACTCTTTTGATCACTAATATGCTTGGAATACCGGTAAGCACTACCCATACCATTAATGGGTCAATAATAGGTGTTGGTTCTATAAAAAGATTATCAGCCGTTAGATGGGGTATTACCAGGAATCTTTTAATAGCATGGATTATTACATTACCTCTTACTTCTTTGCTTGCATCATTAATTTATTTCATCGCAAAACAAATACTTAAACATGGGACATTATAAAACTTACATCAGCTTTGTTGTTCAGAAAGGAGAGCAACATTTTCATGATGCTGTGATAGCAGAATTATCATTACCGAAATTTAATTTTTATTCTGATAATACGTCACTGGAAGTACTAAAATGGGCGGATAAAAAACAAAAGGAAATGAATATGGATGAAAAGCTGATCATTCTCAATTATTTTAATATCGCAGATGTAAAATAATACAGAAGATGTTATTGGATATTGATATTTAAAATAAGAGGGTTCAAAATTTTTTTGAACCCTCTTATTTAATTTATTCCCCTCGAAATAAATTAGTTCTATAATATAGTTAGCCCCAAAGTTGTTTCTATTTACCTTTTTTACTGTGCTTCAACACTTTTGCTTCAAGATAAAAGATGATCTCCTCGGCAATATTTTTCGACTGATCCCCTACTCTTTCTAATTTTCGAATGATTGATATAGCATATAAAGCTTGATTGATATCTTCAGGGAATTGCTTTATATAAGCTTCTATATTTTCATTAGCTGTTTGATTGATATGATCCAAAAATTCATCCTTTTTAAAGACACTTCTCGCTAAAGTGGTATCATCTGTTTCAAAAGCAGCCAAGGTATCTTCGAACATGACCATTGATTCGCCAAACATTTCCAAAACCCTGCTCACTCTAATAAGTTCCGGGCTAAATACAGCATCTGTGTCAATGATATATTTTGCTATCCCTTCCGCAATATCACCGATTCTTTCAAGATTTGAATTGATCTTTAAAACAGCTAATAAAAAACGGAGATCAATGGCAACAGGTTGATATAAAGCAAAAATATTTTCGCAATCGCGATCTATCTTTAATTCGGATCCGTTGACTCTTTTCTCTTTTACAGTAACCTCACGTGCCAGATCCTTATCAAAATTAACTAAGGCATCCAATGTCTTAGATAATTGCGAACGCACCAACATCCACATGTTTCTTACTTCACTTTTCAATTCTAATATTTCTGTTTCAAACTGTGTCATGTATAATCGTATTTAAGTGTATTAAAGTTATTATGTTTAGCTGAATCTGCCTGTAATATAATTCTGTGTCCGTATATCCTCAGGATTAGTAAACATCTTTTTCGTTTCATCAAATTCCACTAATTCTCCTAAATAAAAAAAAGCTGTTTTATCACTAACGCGAGCAGCTTGTTGCATATTATGCGTTACAATGATCAATGTAAAATTTTTCTTTAATTCATGAAGCAATTCTTCTATACTTGAAGTTGAGATAGGATCTAATGCTGAAGTAGGTTCATCTAACAACAAAACTTCAGGCTCCATCGCAATAGCTCTTGCGATACACAATCGTTGTTGCTGACCACCTGATAAGAAAGTTCCCTTTTTATGTAGGGAATCTTTCACCTCATTCCACAATGCTGCATGTAATAAGGATTTTTCTACAATAGCGTCTTTTTCTGCTTTTTTGATTTTGACTCCATTGAGTATATAACCGGCAACTACATTTTCATAAATACTGAGATTGGGGAAAGGATTAGGACGTTGAAAGACCATTCCGATCTTAAGCCTTGTAAAAATAGGATGCATACTATAAACATCCTTACCATCTAACAACATTTTGCCGCTGCAAGTAGCACCTTCTATTAATTCGTGCAAACGATTAATACATCTAAGATAAGTTGTTTTACCACAACCTGAAGGTCCCATTACTGCTATAACTTTATTTCGTTCAATTTCAATATTCACATTTTTAACCACGTGGTTTGTGCCAAAATATGCATTGAAATTTTCGCTTTTTATAATTGTACGTTCCATCTTTTTGTAGTGATCTTTGTTATGATGTTTAATAATAAAACAGTAAATAATAATATTAATGCAGCTCCCCATGCCAAATCATGCCAATCATCATATGGACTGGTGGCATAATTAAATATCAGAAGCGGTAAGCTTTGCATGGGCTTACGCATATTGGTATTGATATAAGGGTTGCCGAATGCTGTAAAAAGCAAAGGCGCGGTCTCACCTGCAATTCTTGCAACGGATAGAATGATCCCTGAAAGTATGCCACTGATACCGCAGGGCAATATAACTTTCATGATAACCCGATGATAGGGCATTGCTAACGCGATAGCTGCCTCTTTTAGTGATGAAGGCAATAAGTTCAATGTTTCTTCGGTTGACCGAATAATGATAGGTAACATCATGATGGCCAATGCCACACTACCGGAAATGGCAGAAAAGGTTCCTACCGATTTAACTATCCAGAAATACACAACAATCCCAATTACAATGGAAGGAACACCTTGTAGCACATCGACACATAATCTGCTCCAGTAAGCCAACTTAGTATTTTTATTTTCGCTTAAATAGATCCCGCAAAAAACTCCTATGGGAATGGCGAAAACGGATGCAAAGAAAACAATCAGTATACTACCTAACAAAGCATTTGCAATACCACCGCCAATTTCACCAACGGGTTTGGGAACATGTGTAAGGAAAGTCCAGTTGATAACAGATATCCCCTTTTGAAAAATATAAAGAATGATAAATAATAATGGCAAGGTTACCAGGAAGGCGAAAATAAAGATCACTACCTGTACAGCTTTACTTTTTGCTACCCTTAGATTTACGTTTGCTTGCATGATTTATTTATTGGTATATCTAGAAATAAGAAATTTTCCAATCATATTAATGACTACTGTTACACAGAATAAAAACAAACCCAATTCAATTAAGGCAGAAAGATATAAAGTATGATCTGCCTCGGTAAATTCATTTGCTATCACACTGGCCATTGTATTTCCCGGTGCAAAAATGCTGGTAGGAATTAAAGTTGTATTTCCTATCACCATCGTTACTGCCATTGTTTCACCTAAAGCACGGCCTAATGATAACAATACACCTGCAAATAAGCCTGTTTTGGTATACGGGAGTATAACATTTTTAATTACCTCGTATCTGGTAGCACCCAATGAATAAGCACCTTCTTTTAAATTGGAGGGTACCATTTTAATCAATTCCCTGCCCATGGAAGCCGCATAAGGAATGATCATGATGGCTAGAACAATCGATGATGTAAATATCCCGATGCCATAAGGAAGGATATTAAATTTTATTTCAAATGCCCTTACTAAAGGCACAAGTACAAGCAATCCCCAAAAACCATATATAACAGAAGGAACTGCAGCGATCAACTCCACTAAATTCTTCAATACATTCGAAAGCCATCCTTTCGAATTGTATTCTCCTAAATAAACAGCAATTGCAAAAGAAAAAGGAATGGATATGATGAGTGATATGAAGGATGTTAATAAAGTGCCCAATAAAAAAGGATACGCACCATAAACATTATTAACCGGATCCCAGGTTTTACCCCACAAATATTTTAGGCCTAAGGATTTCATGGATGGAATTGATTCTATAATTAGTGTAAGCATAATACCCAACACTAAAACAACCATAATCAACGCTATAATGATCAGTGTTTTTTTAAAAAACACTTCCATTCCAATTTTTTTATTATAGCTTTTTTTGTTTGCAGTTATATCAATTTCCATAATACTAATATATACAATTACCTGTAGCTGTTTTAAAACTACAGGTAATCTTTTTGATATTAAATTTCAAAACCGGAAATATATAATTTCTAATTACTCTATTTCAAAATAGGCTTGCCGTCATAAGTAGCAGACTTAACAATTTTCTCAGCCACTTTTAAAGCTTCTTTAGATAAAGGCGCATAATTTAATGGTGCAGCATATTGTTGACCTTCATGAATATTCCACCATAAAAGCGCTAACAATTTTTTTGCTCTGTCTAATGAACGACCATTATAATTCTGTTCTTTATAGATGATCTGCCAAGTAAGGCCCGCAATTGGATAGCCATCAGGTGCATCAGTATCTGTCAAAAATATTTTAGAATCTTCCGGCAATTTTACATTACCCGCAGCTGTAACAGATGCGATGGATGGTAAAATGATTTTTCCTTTTTTGTTCACCACTTTCGCATAGTCCATTTTGTTTTGTAAAGCATAGATCAGCTCAACATAACCAATTGCACCGGGTGTTTGTTTTACTAAACCACTAACACCTTCGTTACCTTTTCCACCTAAACCGGCAGGCCAATTTACCGCACCACCTTGTCCTACTTTTGTATTCCAATCAGAACTAACTTTAGATAAGTAACTTGTAAAGATCGCAGTTGTTCCACTTCCGTCTGAACGGTGTGCAACTAATATGGGTAAAGCAGGAATATTTACTCCTTTGTTTTTAGAAACGATTCTTGGATCACTCCATGAAGTTATTTTACCTAAGAAAATATCTGCAATAACATCAGGTGTTAAAACAATACCATTATTATCACCAGGTAAATTATAAGTAAGAACAACAGCTCCAGATACAATTGGAATGTGAAGAACAGGAGCACCAATTTTTGTTGTTTGATCAGCATTCATCGGACCATCAGATGCACCGAAATCAACTGTCTTGTTAGTCAATTGTAATATACCACCACCTGAACCGATTGATTGATAATTTACCTGAATACCAGTTTTAGCATTATACTCAGAAAACATTTTTGAGTACAAAGGATAAGGAAAAGTTGCACCGGCACCTAACAACGTTTTGTCATCCTGTGCTTTTGCACTTGATGCAAATCCTACAGCTATCAATGCGATACTTAAGATTTGTGTGATTTTTTTCATATTTATTTTTTTTTATTTTTTTATCGTTAGTATAAACTACTTACCGAAAACATAGTAGAAAGTAAGTCTGAATACGGTATCATTATCACCAGCAGTTGTACCGGTAACACCAGACAGCTGAGAAGCATAATGATTGATCCATACATTAGGCATTAAGTGTACATTCTTTACAGGCATATAATCTAAACCCAAAGTAAAAAATGTTTGTTTGTAAGTCATATCACCAGTTGCAGTTGCAGCAGTTGGTGTACCGTTAGAATTATAAGTCATTGTGTAAGAGTTATCATTATAATTTCCGGTATTAGCTACATATTTATTATACGTGTTGTTATCGATCACTTTCTTCATTGGATTGTACAAATCATAACGTACAAAGAATCTCAATTTAGATTTAACGATATCTCCATGAACATAGAAAGATGCACCTGTTGCTGAATTATTCAATGTATCTACACCACCTGCAATTTTGGTTGCAAAAACATCATTCTTCAAATTATTTACAAAAAATTCAGCACCCACAGTATATCCTACACCCGGATTCATTCCGCCTTTAGCAGTAGCAGAACTGTTATAAGCTATATAACCTTTCCACATCTGACGTGCACGATCAACACCAGGGCTTGTTCCCCAGTTTGTTCTGAAATAATCGCCATAAACATCTATAACCACTTTTTTCTCGAATAAATAAGCATATACATCACCATATAACCATTTGTAACTGGTGCTTGCAGCTTTAGCACTTGTTCCGTTACCGATCATTAAATTATATCCGAAATCTTTTGTAGCTGGATCAAAAACACCTTGTAAAGCACCACCAAAATCATAAGAAGGTGTACGACGTATGTCCGCAATAGTTCTTTCAATAGATCTGTAATTCCAGATTTTTTCTGATAACAATGGGAAAGAAGGAGTAGAAACTTGTCCAAATACAAAATCAGTTCCTTTCCAAATATTCTTCCAACGGATATTAGCTAATTTGATATAGAAAGCAAGTTTGTTGTTAGAAAGCAAATCTCCACTGGCAGCTGAGGAAGATGGAGGATTGAAAGCAGGGAAATCATCTTCTGCTGCTAACAATAATTCTGCAGAGAATTTCTTAGTGATATTATAATCGTATCCTAAATAAATACGACGGAAAGCAAATTCATTTCTTGATTGTGGAATACCTGAATATTGATTAGAACCGCCTCTGCTTAAAGCATCTGCATGGCTTTTATAGTAAAAATCACCGAAAGCATAACCCCAAATCCTTCCTGAACCGGGACTTCCGGCTTTAAAAGCGGTATCTGAATTAAATACATGTTGAGCATTTGAAACATTTGCAGAGAACATTATCAAAAAGAAAGTTAAAATTGATAATGCTTGAAATTTTCGTGTCATAAGTGTAGTTTTTTATTTCGCTGCAAAGGTTGTTTCTACATGTTACCGAATTGTTACCACAGAGTTACCTAGATGTTAACAATGTTTTTCTGGTAAAAAATAATTACTTCTGATACAGAAGGAAATACTGATCATTATAGCATCCTGAATTTGAAGGCTTTACAGACTTTTCAAAACTTCATTTGAACATGTACATTCAGCAAAGAAGCTTGATGAAGAAGGCGGGAAAAAACTATATTATATGAAAAGCTTTTTCGTTAAAGCTTAGAAGTTTAAAGCGGAGACTGAGGGATTCGAACCCTCGATACAGTTTCCCGTATACACACTTTCCAGGCGTGCTCCTTCAACCACTCGGACAAGTCTCCTATTTTTAAAAGGATTGCAAAAATAACTGTTAGAACTTAGCTTCCGAATATTTTTTCTGCATTGGCAGTCGTGGCTTTTGCTATTTCAGTAACCGATAACGATAATGCATCAGCTATTTTTTCTATAACATACTTCAAATAGCTGCTCTCATTTCTTTTGCCACGAAAAGGGATGGGCGTTAAATAAGGTGCGTCTGTTTCCAGTACCAGAAAATCCATTCCTATTTTTTGTATCACTTCTGCTAA
>CAIVCF010000012.1 GCA_903904335.1 uncultured Chitinophagaceae bacterium
ATTAACAATAGAATGAACTCCTGCTACGAATTGCAAGTATTCCTTCACATACATATCGGAATACAAAGGGTTTGATTCGGGGAGATAACCTATTTTCTTTTTTATTTCGATCGGACTTTCTTGTACATCAATACCGCAAACTTTTACTGTTCCTGTATCCTGTGACAAATAACCGGTTATGATTTTCATCGTTGTGCTTTTACCTGCACCATTAGGACCGAGAAAGCCAACGATCTCTCCTTTATTAATAGTGAAAGAAATATCGTTCACCGCTTTTTGTTCGCCGTATTGTTTTAATAACCCCCGAACTTCAATAGACATTCTGCTTTTGTTTTTGCGAAAATAACATTAAAAACAAAGAAGGCTTTGTTTCTGCTATTAAACAAAATACAAACCCTTCTTTTTAAAAAATATTAAGGGCTATTGTTTAAACGAAAAATTGACTGAAATGATATTTGAGTTTAAGTCTGTTGTTTGACTATAATGTCCGTATCTTATTTCTAAAGAACTGATGGCAGATTTCCAAACACCACCCGGTGGTGCTGTTCGAATACCCACGCCGAAATAATTACTACTAAATGCAGAATACGAATAATTACTGGTGTAATAAGTATCTTTTGCTGTATGCACTTCATAAGGTGCGAAATATTTTGCTGCTGTTTGTGTGTAATACCGATAAAAAGGTGATACAGAAAAGAACGGTGTTATTTTAATGGGGATCTCCAAACTTGCAGTATGTGCGGTTATTCCCCAATCATCAGTATAATATCTGTAATAAGATCTCAAAAAATATTTTCACTAATAAAATAATTTAGCCGGAATCCAACAGGAAGTTTAAACCGCAGGTCAGGCAAATTTTTAACATGAACAGTTCCGTCATCAAAATAAACTCTGTGAAAGGGCAATGATAATAAACCGTTTTGTGCCACAGCATCCAGTAATAAACTTGCCTGTATATTCTTATTTACGATTTGAGAATACGCAACAGATCCGGTATAAGTATATCTTGGTGATGAAGGAATAGAATTGGCCCCGCCCCCGCTGCTTGCCGATGTTACGACTTGTGCTGTTATCGGTCTTAATTCAGAAGGATATATCAATTTCACTTTATCAAAATAGGCTGTGATTTTAGTACTTAGTTCTCCGCCGTGTCCTATTTTTTTTGAATAGTTCGCATCAATTCCAAATGAATGGTAATTATATTCTGCAGAATAATAGAGTCCTATCCCTTTAATTGTGCCTTTCTTATTCTCTTCAGAATAATTAATGGATGGATATACTCTTGTTCCTCCGGTACTTGATGCTCCGCTTTTATTTACATACGCCGATGATGCGGCTGTGTGATAATCAATTCCCAATCCTGCAGTAAGTGTGTATTTATATCCATCTAAATCGCTTCCTATAAACTTGAGATCGATACCATTGGAAATATCCGTAACCAATTCTGTACCGATGCCTCCAGTTACTGCTGAATGATTTCCATTTTGATGATAATAACTTGAAACAATATTTATTTCATCCAGGCTCAAAGATTTTTCTATGTATGCAGGAGCCTCTTCTTTTACGACAGCCTTTGTTGAATCCTTTTTAATAGCCGACTGAGAAAAGGCATGAAGGAACAATAAATAGAGTCCTATAACTGTTAAACAAATTTTTTTCATTTTTCTTTATTCATTCATTAAAACAATTTCCCTTTGACAATTTATAATTTCAAAACATTAAGAGCTACTTGCAAATCACTTATTTAAACTTAAACTCAAAAGAGATCACATCCGAAACCAGATCAGTTGTTTGAGAATAATGCCCGTAACGCATTTCAAGAGAATTCAGGTTCTGCCAACCAAATACTCCTTTCGGTGGTGCCAGTCTGATACCTGCTCCAAAAAAGTTACTTTGAAATGCTGATAAAGAATAATTACTGGTATAATATTGTTCATTCTGTTTATGCACTTCATACGGAGCAAAATATGTGGAAGCGGTTTGCGTATAAAATCTGTAAAAAGGTGAAATCGAAAAAAACGGAGTTATTTTAATCGGTATCTCAATGCTTGCAGTATGTGATATTATTCCCCAATCATCCATATAATATCGGTAATAGGTTCTGAAAATAATATTATCACCCATGAAATAATTCAACCGGAAACCTATAGGTAGCTTAAATCTGGTGGAAGGCAGCTTTTCGGTACTGTCAATTCCGTTTATAAAATAAACTCGATGAAAAGGCAATCCCAAATATCCATTCTGTCCAACAACATCCATCGTAAACAACATCTGCAAACGCTTATTCACAATCTGCGAATACGATAATGTTCCTGTAAAAGTATTACGCGGACTGGAAGGAATATGTTTTTCACCACCCGTAGTAGTGGTTGTTCCGCCTGTAGATAATACAGTAGTTCTGCCACTTGCCGTTGTGATGATTATTGTTCCACCCGGGGTATAAGTTGTAACAGTGCCCGGTACTAATTCTGATGGATAGATCATCGTTACCTTATCAAAATATGCCTGTGCTTTTGCACTGAACTCCCCGTTTCTGTTTTTTGTTTTTTGTGAGAAATGAATATCTGCACCAACAGATTTATAATTATACTCTGTTGAATAATAAGAACCGATTCCGAAACTGCTTCCCTTATTTTCATTCTCAACCGTCCAGTCTAAAGATGGATATATCCTTGTGCCATCTGTTTTTGAAGCCCCTGTTTTAGAAACGAATGCTGCTGATGCTGAAGTATGGTGATCTACTCCCAAACCTGCCATCAAAGTATGTTTACGTTCACTCTTATCCCATGAAACAAATTTTAATTCTACTCCATTGGATAAGTCGGTCACTTTTTCAGTACCGATACCACCGGTAACCGGTGAATGATTTCCATCCTGTGTGTAATAACTTGAAACAATATCAACTTCATCCAAACGCAATGGCTTTGATTTGTATGCACTGCTGTCTTTTGTTGCCTGTGAGAAAGCACTCAGGAATAAAATGTATAAGCCTATAACTGTTAAACAGATTTTTTTCATGTTGCTCTGATTCTGAAAATTGAATAAATTAATTACAACCGCATCCGCCACCGGTTTTACCGCCATTGGCACCAGATGCGCCTTCACGGTATGACTGGAAATTCAATTCATTTTTTTCGACCTTTCTGTTTGATAAGGCCATTTCAGAATCATTCAATTTGTTCTTCTGATACTCTTTTACATTTACACAAGAAGTTAGTGAAGCAATAAATAATATTGCTGCCAACATTTTTACTAAGGGTTGCTTTTTCATGGTAGTTCTATTTTGTAATACGAATGTTTTTTGAAGTGAACATTTTATTATCATCATCAATTATGATGGCTTCAATATCTTTTATCTGATTGATCATATCCAATCCTGCCTGCACGCCCATTATTGTAACCGGTGTTGCCATCGCATCTGCAATCTCTGCATTTTTAGTAATGATGGTCACACTTTTGATTCCTGTTACCGGCAATCCAGTTTTGGGATTGATGGTGTGAGAATATTTTTTTCCGTCAATCAAAATGAACTTTTCATAGTTGCCTGATGTTGCAACAGCCAGTCCGGTTATTTTCATGAAAGAGAATACTTGATCTTTAATATTCGGATTGGCTATACCAATGGTCCATTCTTCTCCGTTCGGCTGAAGCCCCCATGCAGTAAGGTCTCCGGAAGCATTAACAATTCCGCTTTCAACACCCATCTGTTGCATTACTTGCTTCGCCATTTCTGCTGCATACCCTTTTCCGATACCTCCAAAACCAATCCGCATTCCCTTTTCTTTCAGAAAAACAGTTTTATTTTCTCTATCCAAAATGATATTCCTGTAATTAATCAACCGCACCATTTCTTTCGCGGTTTCTTTATCAGGTAAAGTCTTCATAGTTGTATCGAAATTCCAAAGGCTTTTATCGATCGAGCCATAAGTAATATCAAAAGCTCCCTGCGTAATATTTGAAATCCTAATTGATCTTTCGATCAACTGAAAAGTTTCGTCGCAAACCTCAACCGCTTCAATACCTGCATTACGATTGATCAGATTTGTTTCGCTATTATCGTCGAATGTCGTTAGAAGTTTTTCAATTCTTTTTATTTCATTGATGGCTGCGTTAATTCTTGTGTTAGCCCAATCCTCATCATCTGCTACAACACTGATCTCAAAATGATTGCCCATTAATTTTGTACCTATCTTAAACACCTGTTTTGGCTTCATGCAAATCATTTATCGGCATCAATGATAGTTCTAACATCATCCACAAACTCATCAGGTGTCATTTTGGGAAAGCCCTCCCATTGTTTCAAGACCTTTCCATTTTCATTTAATAAAACAGTAAATGGAAAACTGCCTTTTGAATTATATTGATCTGCAATGGCATCATTTATTTTTTGCTGAGAAGCGGATAATTGATTTTTTTTCAGTCGCGGGAAATCTGCGTTGACTAAAACAAGATTTGTTTCTGCAAATTGTTGAAACGCCTCACTATCAAAAATTTCTTTGTGTAATCTGATACAGGGTCCGCACCAATCAGAACCCGAAAAATTCAATAAAATATGTTTGTGTTCTTTTTGTGCGAGCATTTTTGCTTCATCCATGCTTTTATGCCAGTTGGTGAAGGACATACAGAATATCGCTAGGCAGATTAAAAGGGTTACTCTCATCATTCAGAGGTTTTGATAACAATACAAGTTTAAACATTAATGAGTAGAATTAAGCCAAACTTGCTGCCTGAAAGGGTTCGATTAACAACTAATTAACGGAGAAAGCATTTGTATAATAAAAATAACATAAGTGTTTAATACGATACGCACTTTTTTTACATTTGAATTGCTGCATCGTGTTAATGTAGCACAAGTGAGTGACACAACGAAGTATCATGGTTGAGTATACGCCGGTCAAAAAATAAAACTTATACTTTACTTTGATTATTGAAATGCGATGCCCACTTTCCGGTTAATAAATCTATCTTTTATTTCATCCAAAATAGCGGGATCATCAATGGTTGATGGAACAGTAAAAGGTGCTCCATCAGCCATCATACGCATTGTTTTTCTTAAAATTTTTCCGCTTCTTGTTTTCGGCAATCGCTTTACCAACAAGGCATTTCGGAAGAATGCAACGGCACCGATCTGATCTCTTACCAACTGTATCAATTCATTTTCGAGTTCTGCTTCTTCGTTGTGATGATTGTCTTTCATCACTAATAAACCAATGGGCCTTTGTCCGCGTAACTCATCTGCAATACCGATCACTGCGCATTCAGCAACTGCAGGATGGCGTGCAATAATTTCTTCCATCTCACCCGTACTTAAGCGGTGTCCTGCAACATTGATCACATCATCAATTCTACCCATGATATAGTAATACCCTTCTTTATCTAAATGTCCGCCATCGCCTGTTAAATAATATCCGGGAAAATGATAGAGATAAGATTCCTTGAACCATTCATCGTTTTTCCACAAAGTTGGCAAACATCCCGGAGGCAATGGTAATTTAACAGCCACGAAACCTTCCTCATTATCAACGGTGATAACCGATCCGTCATCTTCCAAAATTCTAACATCAAATCCGCAAATGGGTTTACCCGCACTTCCGGCTTTTGCAGGTATTTGTTCGATGCCCATCATGATGCCTAACATTGGCCAGCCGCTTTCTGTTTGCCACCAATGATCGATAACAGGAATCTGCAACAAATCATTCACCCAATGATACGTTGCAGGATCGCATCTTTCGCCTGCAAGAAATAATGTTTTAAGGTTGGAGAGATCTTTATTCTTCATCAACAATCCATCTGCATCTTCTTTTTTGATTGCACGAATAGCGGTTGGTGCAGTGAACATGGATTTAACTTTATGCTCCGCAGCTACACGCCAGAACTCGCCTGCATCGGGTGTTCTAACAGGTTTGCCTTCAAATAAAATAGTGGTGCATCCATGAATCAAAGGAGCATACACAATATAACTGTGACCAACAACCCAACCCACATCACTTGCAGCCCA
>CAIVCF010000013.1 GCA_903904335.1 uncultured Chitinophagaceae bacterium
CAATTGTTATCGGAGCTATCATAATGGGTGTTTATCATAAATTCATCATCAGAAATATTTTGATGGGCCCAGTGCATCCTGATTTTATTACTTATACCTATCTGTGTAAATTGGGGAAGTTTCTGGGAATGGGAAATGATCTTTGTTTAACAGCCATTCATATTCGAATGCAGAGTAATGCAGTTGCCGGGCAGTTCAATGTTTTTCTCAATGTTATTTTAATAGGTGGTTTTATTCTTGCTTTTCCTTATGTTTTTTGGCAGTTCTGGAAATTTGTAAAGCCTGCACTTAAAACAAATGAATTGAAAGGCACAAGAGGTGTGATCTTCTGGGTATCACTACTTTTTTTTATCGGTGTTTTATTCGGTTACTATATTGTAGCACCTTATACCATTAATTTCTTTGCAAATTTTTCTATAGATGAGAGCATAGAAAATTTCTGGACCATTGCCAGTTATTTTAATACAATGGTTCCTTTGATATTGGGTTCAGGCATTGCTTTTCAGCTTCCTTTGGTTCTTTATTTCCTGGCAAAAATCGGAGTAGTAAGTTCAGGTTTTTTGCGTAAATACCGAAGACATGCAGTTATCATCATCGTAATAGCAACTTCTATCATCACACCTCCGGATATGTTAAGTACAATTATCTGCAGTATTCCTTTGGTATTATTGTACGAGATAAGTATTTTCCTTTGTGTTAGAGTAGAAAAGAAAAGGAAAGTTGCAGAACAAGAGGAATGGAGTTAATAACAGTATTAAAATTCAGAATTTGTTTTCATTCAGTTCAATACAAGATTATCACACTTATTTGACAACCGAACCTGAGGGATGCGTGATTGCAGTTAATCATTATTTGTCAAAGATCAAAGAGAAAAATCGCCTCAATGCTTTTTTAGAAGTATATGAAGATGAAGCCTTGAAAAGGGCAAAAGAACTTGATACAAATCGCAAGGCAGGAAAGAAATCAGGTAAACTTCACGGCGTTGTGATCTCATTAAAGGATGTGATCTGTTTTAAAGATCATAAAGTATCTGCCTCTTCACATATTCTTGAAAATTTCACTTCTATTTATAATGCTACAGCTGTTGAAAAATTATTAGCGGAAGATGCCATCATCATTGGAAGGAATAATTGTGATGAATTTGCGATGGGAAGCAGCAGCGAAAATTCGGCTTTCGGTGTTGTAAGAAATGCCATTGACGAAACCCGTGTTCCGGGCGGTTCTTCAGGTGGATCTGCTGTTAGCGTACAGGCAGGATTAAGTATGATCAGTTTGGGAAGTGATACAGGCGGCTCTGTTCGTCAGCCGGCAGATTTTTGCGGTGTTGTTGGATTAAAACCGACTTACGGAAGAGTTTCAAGATATGGATTGATTGCTTATGCATCATCATTCGATCAAATTGGAATTTTTGCTAACAGTATTGAAGATGCTGCATTGGTTTTAGAAATTATTTCAGGTGCAGATGATTTTGACAGTACCGCATCTGAACAAAAAGTACCGGCTTACTCTGCGCAATTAACAGAAAATAAAAAGACATACCGCATCGCTTATTTCAAGCAAGCTTTGGAACATTCGGGTTTGGATAAAGAGATGGCATCATCCATTCAATCATATATTCAAACATTAAAAAATGCCGGGCATAGTATTGAAGCAGTTGATTTTAATTTATTGAATTATATCGTTCCCACTTATTATATACTCACAACCGCAGAAGCATCCAGTAATTTGTCGAGGTTTGATGGTGTTAAATATGGTTATCGTGCTTCGTTGAATGAAGGAGACGAGTTAACAGAACTATATAAAAAAAGCAGAAGTGAAGGTTTTGGAAAAGAAGTGCAACGCAGAATTTTATTGGGAACCTTTGTTTTAAGTGCAGGTTATTATGATGCTTATTTTACAAAAGCACAACAGGTAAGAAACATATTGAGTGATCAGACAAAAAATATTTTTGCAGAATATGATGCCATCATTTCTCCAACAGTTCCCACCACTGCTTTTAAAATTGGTGAAAAAACTGATGATCCGATAGAAATGTTTTTGGCTGATATTTATACAGTATATGCAAATCTTGTAGGCATTCCTGCCATATCTGTTCCTTTATTCAAACATAGCAATGGACTGCCTTTTGGTTTGCAGGTGATGACATCTCATTTTGATGAATTATCTTTGCTTTCCATTTCAAAACAAATGATGCAGTTAAAACCATGATTGGATTAATGTATCATTCGCCAAAACTAACTGCTGCAACATTTGTTTCATAAAATAATTCATTTCATGCATCGGTTGGAAGATCATACAATTCATTCTTCATTAAAAAAAGCAGTAACTTTTTATGTTGCATTATTTATTTCAGTTATGGTCAATGCGGGAACAACATATTACAATCCGGATACAACCATTACTGATAAATCTGATTTTAAAAGTATAATTACCGAAAGAAATACCATTTCAGGTAAAACTTTCAACACACCTTTAAATCCGCAGGCTGTTTCTTTTACACAGGAATATATCCGCAAACAGGGAAAAGAATTGGAAAAAATGAAATCCTGGGCTAAGCCTTATTTTGATATGTGTGATAACATCCTTCCGCAATATGGTGTGCCGAAAGAATTAAAATATTTAAGTGTTATCGAGAGTCATTTTCAATCCAATTTGGTTTCATGGGCCGGAGCTGTTGGTCCCTGGCAATTGATGGATTATGAAGCACACCGTTACGGTTTGCATACCGGAAAATATAATGATGACCGAACTGATTTTTATAAAAGCACGGTTGTTGCTGCAAAACTGATCAAAGAATTATATGATGAATTCGGTGATTGGTTATTGGTGATCGCTGCATATAACGGTGGCGCCGGAAGAATACGTCAGGCAATTGAAAAAACCGGCAGCAGGGATTTCTGGACCATTCAATATTTGATGCGAGAGGAAACGAGAACGCATGTAAAAAAATATATAGCCACTAATTATTTTTTTGAAGGTGGCGGAGGGTTGACTACAATGACATCGAATGAAACGAAAATGTTTTTAGCAAGCAGAATTAATACAGATATAAAACTCAGTGATGAAGATGCGAACATCAGTTATGTTACCGAAATAAACGGAAGGTATAATTCTACAGTGCTGACCAATTTTTTATTGATGGACATCAATCAATTCAATAAATGGAACCCCGGATTTGACAAGGATCTCGCAGGAGGAAAAACTTATTTATTAAGATTGCCTAAAGACAGACAAATTATTTTTGAAGCAAAAAAATGGGAAATTTTATTGCAATCCATTCGTATGTTGCTGGATGGAACAACTTCCTTGAACTAAACTGTGATGATTATGAAAAAAGTTGAACAGATAAACTATTCAACTTTTTTGTCAAACATATTTTTTATGATTAAAAATCATCGTCATCGTCATCAAATTCATCTTTGTCATTAAAAAGATCGAATTCTTTAAAGTCTTCATCAATTTTAAAATCGTCCTCTTCTTCAGCTTTCTTTTTACCGGCAACTGCGGATTTTTTACCCTTTGATTTCGGGATATCAAATTCATCGAAATCAGGATCCCAATCATCATCACCTTCTTCAGGTTTTTCCCAATCATCTTCTTTTTCATCTACATCATCGTCATCATCATCATCTTCTTTAGATTTTCTTGACACTGATTTAGATGCAGATTTTTTTGATGATGGTTTTATGTCTTCATCATCATCTTCAAAATCATCATCATCTTCATCCAATTGTTTTTTACTCTTGGAAGAAGGCTTTAATGTATCATCATCCGATACATTCTTAGGTACTGAAGTTTTTTTATTCTTATCAGATTTCGTTGCCATGTTCTAATAAGTTTAGAGATGTAAAATTTCAACGTAAAATAATAGTAACCAAAATTTTTTTATTGTTTTTTAGCCAATATTTTTTAAAGGCTGATAATTTGCTCACGCCCCGGACCATTTGAAACAAATTTTACGGGAGCACCGATATAATTGTTAATGAAATCAATATAACTTGACATTTGTGTAGGCAATTTGGCTGCTTCTGTTATTGAGGTTGTATCAATATTCCAGCCTTTGAAACTTTTATGCACAGGTTCAATTTGAACTCTGGTCATTTGAAAAGGCACTTCTTGTTTTTCTTTGCCGTCAATTTTATAAGCTGTACAAACTTTCAAATCTTCAAAAGCATCTAAAACATCGGCTTTTGTCATTACGACTTGCGTTACGCCATTAATCATACATGCATAGCGAAGTGCAACCAGATCGATCCATCCGCAACGACGCGGACGACCGGTAGTAGCACCAAACTCATTGCCTGTTTTTCTTAATTCTTCGCCAGTAGCATCTTCGAGCTCGGTAGGGAATGGGCCGCTTCCTACTCTGGTACAATAAGCTTTTGTTACGCCCAGAACTTCATTGATCTGTTTGGGTGATACACCTAAACCGGTACAAACACCTGCAGAGATCGTATTGGATGAAGTGACAAAAGGAAAAGTTCCGAAATCAATATCCAGCATACTTCCCTGTGCACCTTCGGCCAATACTTTTTTTCCTTCGGATATTTTTTTGTTAATGAAATATTCTCCGTTCACCACATTCAGTGTGCGCAGAAATTCCAATGCTTCAAAAAATTCTTCTTCCCAAGCAGTTATATCTTCAATAAAATTAAAATTATCCAGCAGTTTCTGATGTTTTAAACGAAGCTTGATGTATTGTGTGATAAAACTTTTATCCAGTAAATCTCCCACACGAATTGCATTGCGCCCGGTTTTATCCATGTATGCCGGACCGATACCTTTTAAAGTTGAGCCGATCTTGCTTTCGCCTTTCTGCATCTCACTTGCTTTATCCAAAGCGCGGTGTGTGGGAACAATAATATTTGTTCTTTCAGAAATGAATAAATTCTTTTTTACATCAATACCCATCGCTGCCACTTTATCACATTCTTTTTTTAATGTTACTGGATCAAGCACTACACCGTTGCCAATAATATTAATGGTATTCTGATGAAATATGCCGGAAGGTATTTGGTGCAACACCATTTTCTCTCCGTTAACATATAATGTATGTCCTGCATTGGGGCCGCCCTGAAAGCGGGCAACTACATCATACTTGGGAGCAAAGTAATCAACAATTTTTCCTTTGCCTTCATCACCCCATTGTAAACCAAGAATTACGTCAACCATAACTAAAGTATTAATGCCGCAAATGTAAGTGAAGGAATGTTTGAAAACGATGATTATAATAATTAGTGGAAATAATTTTTATTTTGTGTCTTCCATATCAAACCTGTCAACTGTTTGGATACCTTGCAGATTCATTAATCTCTCCACCAATTCTTCCAATTCTTCTTTATCGTGCACAAACACTTTTATTGTTCCCTGAAATAATCCCTCACCCGATTCAATGGTTAAACCTGCAATATTTATTTTTAATTCTCCGCTTATTACATTGGTGATCTTATTGATCACGCCTACATCATCTAGTCCAATAATTTTTAAACCGGTTAAGAAAGATATCTCTTTATTTTTTGCCCATTTTGTTTTTACTACTCGATGACTATAGTTTGCAAGTAATTGTGGTGCATTAGGACAATTGGTTCGATGAATGATCAAACCTTTACCGGTGCTTACAAAACCAAATACATCATCACCGGGAATAGGGTTACAACATTTAGCCAATGTATATTGGATCTTATCACTGCTTTCGCCAAAAATGATCAGCTCACTATCTTTTTTTGAATAATGTTTTTGATGCGGATGATCGAAAATAACCTCCTGTATGGCAAGTTTTGGCTTAGGCGCTTCGAGCCTGTCACCCAGCACATGAAAGTCTTTCAACTCTTTTAAATCAATACTTTTTGTTGCAATCTTATAAAAAAGATCTAATTGAGAAGTTAGCTTATAAAAATGCATCAGTTCTTCAATATTACCTGAAGTATAAGCTGCTCCCATCCCTTCCAGTTTGCGCTGCAATGTGTATTTGGCATCATCTGCCACTTTGCGTTTTTCTTCACGCAGCGCGTCTTTAATTTTATTTTTTGCTTTGGCAGTGACAACAAAATTCAACCAATCTTCAGAAGGTTTTTGTTTATTGCTGGTGATGATCTCTATCTGGTCACCACTTCTTAATTTATGGCTGATGGGAACCAGCTTGTGATGCACTTTTGCACCGATACATTTTGTACCGATAGCAGAATGTATAGAAAATGCGAAATCTAATGCAGTACTTCCTGTTGGCAACATTTTCACTTCACCTTTTGGTGTGTACACATAGATTTCTTCTGCAAGAAAAGATGTTTTGAAATCCTGTAAAAAATCTACCGTATCAGAATCTTGTGTGGCCAGCACTTCTCTTATTTGTCCGAACCATTTATCAAAACGATCCTCATCATTGCTTCCTTCTTTATATTTATAATGTGCAGCCAAACCTTTCTCCGCAATTTCATTCATGCGTTTTGTTCGTATCTGTACTTCCACCCATTTACCTTGTGGTCCCATTACAGTCGTATGCAAAGCTTCATATCCATTGCTTTTCGGATTGCTTAACCAATCGCGTAAACGTTCGGGTGAGGGTGTGTATTCGTCAGTGATCATCGAATATACTTTCCAGCAATCTTCTTTTTCTTTTTCAGGAGTTGAATTAATAATTACCCGAATTGCAAACAGATCGTACACTTCTTCAAATGATACTGCCTTCTTTTTTATTTTATTCCAAATACTGTGAATACTTTTTGGACGGCCATACATTTCAAAATCAAAATCGGATCCTGCTAATTTTTCTTTAATCGGTTTGATAAACTCATTGATGTATCTGGTTCTTTCTCTTTTTGTTTCTGATAATTTTTTAGCGATCTCTTTGTAAGCTTCAGGCTCCATATATTTCATTGCCAGATCTTCCAATTCGGTTTTGATACTGTACAAACCCATGCGGTGAGCGAGTGGCGCATAAACCCAAACTGTTTCTGAAGCGATCTTTAATTGTTTTTCACGCTTCATGCTGTCGAGTGTGCGCATGTTATGCAAACGATCTGCAAGTTTGATCAATATTACTCTCGGATCATCTGTCAGTGTTAATAATATTTTCTTGAAATTTTCTGCCTGTTGAGAAATGTTGGTATCAATAACTGTAGAAATTTTAGTAAGACCATCCACTATTTTAGCGATCTCTGTTCCGAATTCTCTTTCCAGATCATCTAAGGTAATATCGGTGTCTTCAACTGTATCATGCAGCAAAGCACAAATCGTACTTCTTACGCCCAAACCTATTTCTTCCACACAGATCATCGAAACTGCCAAAGGGTGTAATATATAAGGTTCGCCGCTTTTGCGCCGTGTTGTTTTATGTGCTTCGGCAGCCATTTCAAAAGCATGACGCACCAATTCCTTATCACCTTTTTTTAATTTGGGGCGTAGGCTTCTTAATAATGCCCTGTATTGTCTGATGATCTCTTTCTTCTCTTGTTCTTCATTCAGATTATACGGAGGCAACTGTTCATCTGTAACGGTTTCTTGCTCGGGTAACATGGTTACGAATATAAGAAATGAATGGCTTTCTTTGATGGAATGACTCTGTATTCCATTTTGTTGCTGCATCCTTATAAATTTCCTGCAACGGTAAACTATCACTTGACAAACTTGTTACATTTGCCACACACATGAGCGACGGTAACAAGAAAAAAATAATCAACATCTCTTTATTAAGCAGGGTTTTTCACTTTGTAAAACCATACAATGCTTTTTTTTACAGCAGTTTGCTTTTAGCCATATTGATGGCTGCATTTGCACCGATACGCCCTTATCTGATACAATTAACTGTGGATAAAGCTTCCGGAAAAGATATTCATAGTCCGATATGGCTTAAAGCGGTTTTATTCAATACAGATACAAACAATATAACTCAATTTATTATTGCTGTCACTATTTTTCAGATCATTTTTTTAATTACCGAAACATTGATCCGTTTTGCATTTACTTTCATTACGGCATGGTTGGGGCAAAATGTGGTGAAGGATCTTCGAGTTACGATCTATCAAAAAATATTACAGCTAAATTTAAGTCAGTTCGATAAAACCCCCATTGGTACATTAACCACAAGAACCATCAATGATATTGAAAGTATCAATGATATTTTCAGCGATGGTTTGATACCGATCCTTGCCGATCTGCTCACCATTATTTTTTTATTGGTGACAATGTTTAGTATGGATTGGCGATTATCATTTATTGCATTGATACCGTTTCCTGTTTTGATTCTTGCCACATACTATTTTAAAGAAAGCGTAAATAAAAGTTTTATTAAAGTAAGAAATGCAGTAGCGAGTTTGAATGCATTTGTGCAGGAGCATATCACCGGGATGCAGATAGTACAGGCATTTGCAGCCGAAGACAGAGAATTTGAAAAATTCAGAAAAATAAATAAGGAACATCGCAACGCCAATATCAAAGCCATTTTTGCTTACAGCGTTTTCTTTCCTATTGTTGAAATAGTGTTAGCCATCAGCACTGCTTTAATAGTTTGGTGGGTGGCCAATTTAGCGATCACCAATCCAAGTGATAAAATAAATTTTTCAGGTAAGATCGTGGCTTTCATCATGTACATGAATTTGATATTTCGCCCTTTAAGAGTCATTGCGGATAAGTTTAACGTATTGCAAATGGGAATGATTGCTGCAGAAAGGGTTTTTAAAGTAATGGATAATGATGATGTTACTGTTGATTCGGGAGTCAATAGCACAAAGTCGGCAGTAATCAAAGGTGCGATAGAGTTCGACCATGTTTGGTTTGCATATAATGAAGAACAATATGTTTTAAAAGATATCAACTTTTCTGTTGAAGCCGGACAAACGGTGGCTTTGGTGGGTCATACCGGAAGTGGCAAAACTTCTATCATCAGTTTATTGAACAGGTTATATCATATTCAAAAGGGCGCCATCAAAATTGACGCTGTCAATGTCGAGAATTATCAATTAGATCTCTTGCGAAAAAATATCGGTGTGGTATTGCAGGATGTGTTCCTTTTTTCAGGATCGGTGATGGACAATATCACTTTACGTAATCCTGAGATTTCCAGAGATAGGGTAATTGCTGCTGCAAAAATGCTGGGTATGCATGATTTTATCATGCAATTACCTAAAGGATACGATTATGATGTAATGGAAAGAGGAAATACCTTGAGTTTGGGTCAAAGACAATTGATCTCTTTTGTACGTGCATTACTGTACAATCCTGCTATTTTAATTCTTGATGAAGCCACTTCCTCCATTGATACAGAAAGTGAGATATTAATTCAAAAAGCAATTGATACATTGATTGCCGACAGGACTTCCATTGTGATAGCACATCGGTTATCTACTATCAGAAAAGCGGATAAAATAATTGTATTAGACAAAGGCGAGATCAAGGAAATGGGCAGCCATGATGAGCTGTTAGCGCATGGCGGATTTTACGCAAAACTGCACGAAATGCAATTTGAACGCAAGAAAAAGGCGGTGTTTTCAGCATCTTAATTTTTTTCACAAATTCCCTTTATTCAATTCAATTTTTAAGGCTTCTACCCCTATCTTTGCGGCAAATTTAGAGACAGGTATGACCTTTAGAAGTGTGAAATCATTGGCGGTTGCGGTTTTCAGCCTTTTCTTCGTAATAATTTCAGGTAAATTATTGGCACAAGAAGCAAGTCCGGTCGAAGCAGGTAAAACTGAACAATCTTCTCAACCTAAAAAAGAAGGTGCGATCGATCCGGCCAAAATCATTTTGGAACATGTTGGTGATGCACATGAATTTCATTTTTTTACTTTAGGCGGACATGCTATTTCAATTCCATTACCTGTTTTATTGTACAGTCCTTCAAAAGGAGTTTCATTTTTCAACTATTCGAAATTTGATGAAGGAAAAGAAATTCATGAAGGATATATTGTAGCTACTGAAGAATATTTAAAAGAGCATCATCTTGAAGCAGTAAAAGATGCAAAAGGTCAGCTGCTTTATACGGAAAGAAAAATCTATGCTGCAGATGCAAATGGTCTTCCGGATCTTACAACGAAAGTGTATGATTTTTCATTCACAAAAAATGTGGTGCAATTAATCATTGCAATGATTCTTTTAGTTTGGTTAATGAATAGAGTTGCAAAAAAATATACAAATGGAAAAGGCGTAAAGTCTGCGCCATCAGGTTTTCAAGGACTTGTAGAACCTGTAATTACTTTTGTTCGTGATGAAGTTGCAAAACCAAACTTGGGTCATAAATACGAAAAGTTCATGCCGTATTTATTAACTGTTTTCTTTTTTATTCTCATCAATAACTTGATTGGATTAATTCCCGGAACAGCTAATGTTACAGGAAATATCGCTTTCACTGCCATGCTTGGGATTATTTCTTTCGTTGTTATATTATTTAATACAAATAAACATTTTTGGTTACATATTTTTTGGCCTCCGGTTCCCGGATTTGTAAAACCAATTATGACGCCGGTTGAATTGTTGGGAATTTTTACAAAGCCATTTGCACTCATCATAAGGTTGTTTGCAAATATGTTGTCGGGTCATATCATCATCCTTAGTTTTATTTGTTTGATCTTTATTTTTGGAGCAATGAATACAGCATTGGGGTGGGGGACATCACCATTGTTTGTATTGTTAGCAGTATTTATTTATTTAATTGAAGTGTTGGTTGCTTTTATACAGGCGTTCATTTTTGCAAACTTGACTGCAGTATTTATTGGTCAGGCTTTTGAAGGTGAACATCACGAAGAAGCACATCATTAATATTTTTTTCTTAATTATAAAACAAATAGTCATGAGTTTAATGAATGTTTTGTTGGAAATCCAACCTGGATATGGTGCAATCGGTGCCGGTTTAGCTGCCATTGGTGCAGGTATTGGTATCGGTCAAATCGGTAAAGGTGCTGTTGAAGGTATTGCACGCCAACCGGAAGCATCAAATGACATTCGTGCTAACATGATCCTTGCTGCAGCCTTGGTAGAAGGTGTTGCCCTTTTGGGTGCAGTAGCAGGTTTGCTTGCTGTTTTCAAATAGTAGCAAGTATTGTGCACGTAAAAAATTACTGCATTCGAAGCAAAGGGCGGAGGATGCAGTATTTTAAAAAGAATTTTTAAACTGAATTATATATGCAATTACTAACTCCTGATTTAGGGTTATTTGTCTGGAACCTCTTGGCTTTTTTGATTGTGTTTTTTATCCTCAAAAAATTTGCATGGCCTGCAATTTTAAAAGGGTTAAAAGAAAGAGAAGATGGAATCGCTGATGCTATTTCAACTGCTGAAAGAGTAAAAGCTGAAATGGCACAATTGCAAAGCGAAAATGAAACCATTTTGGCTAAAGCACGCGAAGAAAGAACCGTTATTTTAAGAGAAGCCAAAGATCATTCAGATAAAATGATCTCTGATGCAAAAGAAAAAGCAAGAGCTGAGTTTGACAGAATTGTTGCTGATGCACAATTAGCCATTCAGCAGCAAAAAAATGCGGCATTGACCGATGTTAAAAATCAAGTAGGCGCTTTAGTAATTGAAGTGAGTGAAAAAATATTGAAAAGAGAACTAAGCAATAAAGCCGAGCAGGAAAAATATATTAAGGATATTGCTGAAGGAGTGAAGTTGAATTAATATGCGAATGTGCAAATTTTAAATGAGCAGATGGTTTAATCTGCACATCTGCACATCACAGAATTTGAAAATTTGAATTATGCCCAATCCACGTTTAGCAGGAAGATATGCAAAGAGTTTAATTGACCTTGCCACTGAAAAGGATCAATTAGAAGCTGTGTATGCAGATATGAAATACTTGCAGGCAGTTTGTAAAGGCAGTCCTGAATTTGTAAATCTTTTGCGCAGCCCGATCATTCATGCAGATAAGAAGAAGGCCATCATTGAAGCTGTAACAAAAGGCAGAGTGGGAGAATTGACAAATTTATTCAATCACTTACTGGTTGTCAAAACACGCGAAAGCGATTTGCCCGAAGTAGTAGAAGCTTTCATCGATCAATACAACGAGATCAAAGACATTCATAAATTAAAGATCACCACTGCTGTTGCATTAAGTGATGACTTAAAAAAATTAATTGAAACGAAAGTAAAGGATGCCAATCATTTCGGAACAATTGAATTGGAATCTAAAGTGGATGAAAAATTAATCGGCGGATTTGTGTTAGAGTTCAATAATAATTTAGTTGATGCCAGTATTCAAAGAGATTTGAAAGACATCAAAAAACAATTCTCAAAAAATATCTTCATAAAGAATATTTAATAGACAACGATCATAAAAATCAATTTTTAAATTTCAAAATATGGTAGAGATCAAGCCGGATGAAATATCAGCGATACTGAGGCAGCAATTAAGCAATTTTAATGCTGTAGCTGATTTGGAAGAAGTAGGTACAGTACTTCAGGTAGGTGATGGTATTGCCCGTGTATATGGTTTAAACAATGTACGTTCAGGTGAATTAGTAGAGTTTGAAAATGGTGTAAAAGCAATTGCATTGAATCTGGAAGAAGATAATGTAGGTGTGGTATTGATGGGTGAAAGTGGTGATATTAAAGAGGGTGCTAAAGTAAAACGTACCGGACAGATTGCATCCATTAAAGTTGGTGAAGGAATGGCTGGACGTGTAATTAATACTTTAGGAGAACCAATTGACGGAAAGGGTCCTATACTGGGTGAGTTGTATGAAATGCCATTAGAAAGAAAAGCGCCAGGTGTAATTTATCGTGAGCCCGTAAAAGAACCATTGCAAACAGGTATCAAAGCTATTGATGCAATGATTCCTATTGGTCGTGGTCAGCGTGAGTTGGTGATCGGTGACCGTCAAACCGGAAAGACTGCCATTTGTGTTGATACCATCATCAATCAAAAAGAATTTTACGATGCCGGTCAACCGGTTTATTGTATATATGTTGCTATCGGACAAAAAGCATCAACCGTTGCAGGTGTAATGAAAGTGTTGAGCGATAATGGTGCAATGGCCTATACCACTATTGTGTGTGCTTCTGCATCAGATCCTGCACCACAACAGTTCTATGCTCCATTTGCAGGTGCTGCGATCGGAGAATTCTTCCGCGATACTGGTCGTCCAGCATTAATTATTTTTGATGATTTAAGTAAACAAGCGGTTGCATATCGTGAAGTTTCATTGTTGTTGAGAAGACCTCCGGGACGTGAAGCGTATCCGGGTGATGTATTTTATTTACATAGCCGTTTATTGGAAAGAGCTGCAAAAATTATTACGAATGATGATGTTGCAAAAAATATGAACGACTTACCACCTTCTATCAAGCATTTGGTAAAAGGAGGCGGCTCTTTAACAGCCTTACCGATTATTGAAACACAGGCTGGTGACGTATCTGCGTACATTCCAACAAACGTAATTTCTATTACTGACGGACAAATATTCTTAGAAGGTAACTTGTTTAATGCGGGTATTCGTCCTGCCATTAACGTAGGTATTTCTGTAAGTCGTGTGGGTGGTAATGCACAGATTAAATCAATGAAAAAAGTGGCAGGTACACTAAAATTAGATCAGGCTTTATATCGTGAGTTGGAAGCGTTCTCTAAATTTGGTGGTGATTTGGATGCTGCAACAAAATCAGTAATTGATAAAGGTGCACGTAACGTTGAAATATTAAAGCAGTTGCAATATTCTCCTGTTTCAGTTGAAAAGCAAGTAGCGATTATTTATTTAGGAACGCAAGGCTTATTGCGTGAAATTCCGGTTAATAAAGTAAAAGAATTTGAGAGCCACTTCTTGTTGGAAATGGAAAATAAATTGCCGGATGTATTAGCCGAATTCAAGAAAGGACAATTGAATGATGCGAGCATCGCGAAAATGACCGATCTAGCAAAAAATCTAATGGCTCAATACAAATAATTACAAAACACCGATTATACTAAACGGCTCTGAAACATCAGAGCCGTTTTTATTTTGGCTGGATAAGCTAAAAATTATTTGGTTTATAAAATAAACTATTTTATGTTTGTGTTTTCAATTCACAAGACACATGAAAAAAGCGACACTGTTTTTATTGACGATTATCTTTTCAATTACTGCAGTTTATTCGCAAGTGAAAGTTTCGGGCATTGTAAAAGATACAAGAGGCAGAATTATTGACGGAGCAAGTATTACACTAAAAAGCACATATGATGGCGCGGTCAGCGATTCAAGTGGACATTTTTCCTTTAAAACTTTTGAGAAAGGCGATTTTGTACTCGTAGCTAAAATACTGGGATATAAATCAGCAGAACAAACTATTACAATTAATAAAGAACCCCTCACTATCAATTTTGCATTGAAAGAAGAAGTCACCGAATTAAAAGCTGTTTCTGTTACTGCAGGAAGTTTTGAAGCAGGCGATAAAAAAAGAGCAGCTACTGTTTTGAGTTCTTTGGATATTTATACAACGGGTGGCGCCAATGCAGATATTACTGCTACTGTAAAAACATTACCCGGAGCTCAGCAGGTTGGCGAACAGGAAGGTTTATTTGTTCGCGGTGGTGCTGGATACGAAACCAAACAATTCATTGATGGCACATTGGTCAATAATCCTTACTATTCAAGTGTCCCGGATCTTGCACAACGCGGAAGATTTGCACCGAACTTATTTAAAGGAACGGTTTTCAGTACGGGCGGTTATTCTGCTTTGTATGGTCAGGCGTTATCCTCAGCATTGATATTAGAATCAATAGATATGCCTGATCAATCACAATTGAATGCTTCGATTTCTACCGTTTTTGTTGGAGCTGGGTTGCAGGAATTATCAAAAAATAAAAAATCATCCTGGGGATTTGATTATGGCTACACAAACGTTTGGCCATATTTTCAAATCGTAAAACAGTCAATTGATTATTTCCGTGTTCCTGAATTTCATACTGCCGATGCCAATTACAGGGTTAAAACAATAGGCGGCATTATCAAATATTATACAACATTTGCCTACAATCATCTTGGATTGCGAAGACCCAATATTGACAGCAGCAATTTAAAAACCGCATTCGCATTGGAAAACGTGAATTGGTATAATAATTTAAGTTGGAGAGAAAGTTTAGGAAGAGGTTGGAAGATGAATCTTGGAACAAGCTGGAGCATCAATCATGATCTGATCGAACAGCAATTGCAAAATCAAAATAATGTGCAGGTTCATTATCCTTCTTTGCCTTGGTTAGACAGCACTAATTTTCAATTGAACAATTGGCAAAATCTGGCGCAGATAAAAGCTGTATTCGACAAAAGGATCAGCGGTATTAGTGTGGTTCGTTTTGGCGGTGAATATTGGTATGTGTATAATAAGAGCACATACAATGGTTATACAAATTTGCAGAAGGATAATTTCACTTCTTTATTTTCTGAAGCAGACCTTTACATTACCAATGATATTGCAGCAAAAGTAGGAGCACGTTTCGAATATTCATCACTTATCAATAAAGCGAATATTGCACCACGTATTTCTTTAGCATATAAAACAGGAAAAGATGCACAGGTTTCATTGGCTTATGGAATTTTTTATCAGAAACCAGAACAATCCCAATTAATTTATACCACCGATCTGGGTTACACAAAAGCAACACATTATATCATCAACTACCAAAAAATGAATACGTTTTATACTTTTCGTATAGAAGCGTTCTATAAAAAATATGAAGACCTGATCAAAACATTTCCAACATATAATAATAGCGGAAGTGGTTATGCGCAAGGTATTGAGCTGTTTTGGAGAGATAAAAAAACGATCAAGAATTTAGATTACTGGATCAGTTATTCTTACCTCGATACCAAAAGAGATTATTTGAATTACCCGCAGCAACTGCAACCGAATTTTTCTGCAAACCATACTGCATCATTGGTTGTAAAAAGGTTTTATCCTAAAATTAATACCGGATTCAATTTCACATATAGTTATGCAACAGGAAGGCCTTATTATTATTTTGCTTACAATAACGGGCTCGGAAAATATCTGATCGGCGATCAGGGCAAAACAATTGATTTTAATAACCTTGGTTTCAGTATGAATTATTTAACTAAAATACATAAAGCGTTTGCTGTGCTAGTTGCATCGGTTACAAATTTATTGGGTAGCAATTTAGTGTATGGATATAATTACAGTCATGATGGTGCAAGAAAAGAATCTATTACACCTCCAGCAAAAAGTTTTTATTTCATTGGAGTGTTTTTGAGTTGGGGTGTTGACAGAAGGCAGGATGCTATCAATAATAATTTATAA
>CAIVCF010000014.1 GCA_903904335.1 uncultured Chitinophagaceae bacterium
CAATACTGTTCGTTACAACAATAACACAACTAATATTTATAATTACAGAAGAGATGTTGTTACCAGAAATAATGTACAGGTAAATAACAGAAACAACACCGTTATTAATAACGGCAGAATTGAAAACGTTAATAGAAGTGCTGTCATGCCAGGAACACAAAACGGTTCTGTTAATTCAACCATGAATCGTTCACAGGGACAGGTTATTACCACTGACAGAGAAGGAAATGTTTTTCAGAGAGGCGCTAACGGACAAATTCAACAACGTCAAGGAAATCAATGGCAGCCTGTAAACAGCAATAGAAGTAATGTGATACAGAATTTAAACAGTCAGCAACAAATGCATGATCGCGGACAAATGCGCACACAAAATTTTCAAATGCAAAGATCAACTCCTGCACCGCAGCAAAGCAGACCAAGCAATAATGGCGGTGGAAGCAGAAGCGGTGGTGGTGGACATGGGGGTGGAAGCCATCACAGATAAAGTAAAATACTGATAAAAAAATACCCGCTCATTATGAAGCGGGTATTTTTTTATCAGCTATACTATCATTATTCCTTCACTGCATAGGTAGTCAGTACTTTAAATTTATAAGCGCCTCCTCCTTCAACAGGAAAACATTTATATTGTACAATTCTTTTACCGCCTGTTGGATTATTGGTACTGTCACCTACGTTATAAACAGGAAATTTTCTCAGCAGTGTTCCTTCCATCAATGAAAATTCATCATGTCCCTTATAACCGATCCGTAATTTTGGATCATCTAAAATATCAGGGAAATAAATAGGTGTGAAAGATTTATTTTCTGCTGATGCGATCGCATAAACATTTACCACATTTACATAATCAGTTACTACTTCACCGCCGGTAGCAAAAATTACAATATCCGGAAAACCATCATTATTAAAATCTTCGATTTCTGCACGCATGATCTTTCCTTTTACATAAAAATTAATATCCCTTGCACCTGCTTCAAATCCAATAGGTTTTAGCATAACCGAATTTTTGTCTGGCATTTTATTGTTGCAGGAAACTTTGTAACCTGCTTTCCCGATCATTAAAGTGGTATCAATTTTTCTGTTTTGACTGAATGCCTGATGAAAGCATATTGCAATAACAATCAATAAAAATATTTTGAACTTCATTGTATAAAATTATAGAATCGAAGTTATATGTTTATTTTCTTTTGAAGTTCGTTGTATTTACTCGCTGACCTGATTAAAAGTAATTGCTTGTAGATGACGAAACTTCACATTTCTGTTATGAAAAAATGCAGGATTCCATTTAGGAGATTTCTTAATAACATCCAAAACAATAACATTAAAAGGTTCATAAAAGGGAGTTTCAACAAAACCATCTTCTCGAATTGTAAAATCAATAACTACAACTGCTTTATCAGAATTTACTATTTTAAATTGACTTGGAAAATACAATTTCTTGTCTAAATATTTTTGCCATGCTTTTAATCCACCCGGAAATTCTGCAGGTTTTGATCGGTCAGTTGTATCCATGGAATTACCATTTTCATCAAAATATGTCTTGTCAATTAAACGCCCTGTTTCGTCATAAGATTCCAGTGAAGCGAGCCGATCGGAGGGATAAAAAAATTGCCATTTGCCTATCATTCTTCCCAAACTATTATACCGTCCTGCTGATGACAAATGCCCATTGTCGAACCAATTAAAGGC
>CAIVCF010000015.1 GCA_903904335.1 uncultured Chitinophagaceae bacterium
AAAAGAAAAGAATTAAGATTAATGGGTATGAAATTCCCTAAAAAGGAGGTTATTCCAATGACTGATGATGAAATAAAAGAATTAAAAACCCTGCTAAGGGAGTATATAAAAGTTAATGAGAAAAGTATAGGTAATAAGATGGTTGAAATCGGTTACAAATTAAAAGGGTTTAACTGTTGAGATTAAACCATAAACAAGTAAAATATAAATAATGAATACTAACACAAATTTCAAACAAGGCTACGAAAACCTAAATCCAAATCAAAAACAGGCGGTTAACACTATCAATGGTCCCTTGTGTGTCTTGGCTAATGCTGGTTCTGGTAAGAGCACGGTAGTGGCATTAAGGTGCTGTAATATTCTCCAAAAGACTGATATGAAGCCTTCAAACATCCTTTGCTTAACATTCTCTAATGCAGGTGTTGATTCAATGAAGAACAAGCTAAGGGGATTAATGGGTGAAGCTGCTGACCAAGTTAAGGTGTCCACTTTCCACTCTTTCGCACATGATATCATTATTGAGGGCCAAAAGCCAGGATCCAAAAACAATACCTCTATTTTAACTCTAGGACAAAGGTTCATGATTTTAGAGAAGCTTTTAACGAATCCTAAGACTGCTGGAACCTTTTATGATATCAAACCTGCATCTGCAAAAAAGCTGCAGTCACTTCATGATATTTTCAATTTGTTTAAGAAAGAGTGTATCACTAATGAGGATATCATTTCTTATACCAATCAATGTCTAGAGTCTATTCTACCATATGAACAAGAGTACTTGCTGAAAAGTGGTGAACTGAACAAAAAGGGAAGAGTCTTAGCTCAAAATATCGCTGATTTTAGCAAGTCAATCATTCCTTTGTATAATGAATATCAAAGTGTCTTAGAGGATAAGAGAAAAATTGAGTTTCAGGATATGTTGAATGATTCAGTCTATATATTAGAATCAAATAACTCCCTAACACAGTCTTTACAGGAGCGTTATCAATATATTATGGTGGACGAGTTTCAGGATTGTAATAAAATCATGGTTGCGTTAATTGGATTATTAATTCAAGATGTTGAATGCCCTAACTTATGTATAGTTGGTGATGAATTGCAGACCATATATCGTTTCCAAGGAGCTAATTTGAGCAATTTTGAGTGGATTTCAAATATGCTTCCAGAGATCCAGACTATAGTATTAGATACGAATTACAGAAGTACAACTAACATTTTAAACAAGTCATATGATTTGATAAGTCAGTCTAAACACATTCACCCATTAAAGAAAAGTCCAATGGTGGCAGGGAATGACAAACTTGAAAAGTGGCAAAATGATACCCCGACACTTACATCCTATGAAGACCAGGAGCAGGAAGCTTATTCAATAGCATGCTCAATCAAAGAGTTGATTGAAAAAACTGAAGCTGACGAAGATATCATTGTACTTGCTCGGAAAAAAAATGATCTTATCCCAATTCAAAAATGGTTAAAGTCATTGGATGTTGAGTACAAACTTAATTTTTCAAAAAATAATTTACTTGAAACTAAATTTGGTAAGACAGTATATAATACACTAATGTGTTTGAAGTTTATAGATAAAGACACAGAGGTTTCGGATGGATATTTCTGCGATTTATTAATTCAGTGCGGATATAAGGAACAATTGGGATATGCATACTTGTTGTATAAAAAAGAAGAATCTAAACTGCCATTTATGGTATGGCTTGGGTTAATTACAAATAATGAACGTCTTGAAGCAATTGCAACTATTTCAACTGA
>CAIVCF010000016.1 GCA_903904335.1 uncultured Chitinophagaceae bacterium
CGACATTACAAAATATCGATGCCTTTCATCAAAAAAGTAGCAATTAAATTGAAATTCAAAAATAAAATACTAGTAAACTATAGTACATTCCAATCATTAGGTAAAAAAAATTTACTATTAGATATATTATTTGACCATTTAGAAGGAGCAAAAATAATTTTATTAGGATTCTTGTTTAACCACGCAGCCCACCAACTAAAACTACTGTTCGCAATAATATTATGCTTACAAAACTGCATTAACTTTAAGTCTTCATGACCATGTTCAGAGGTGTTATGTGTAACATAAACTACAGGGAAATCAATTCGCAAATTGTCTTTTACCCATAGTGGATCATCGGAAAATAAATAAAAAATAGGTTCTTTAATTAGTTTAGTGATTTTTGAAATTGCCAGTTTATAATATTCAATTGAACAAAGCCCATGATATTGATTTGTTATTGGATTTGAAACATAGTCGCCACGTCGAACATGAATAGAAATTGAATTACAAGACTCAATATCTTTTGTCATTATCAAATTAGCTTCATTTGAAGAATTCCGTAATTGAAATTCCTTTAATATGACTTCATTTACATCTTGAAAATATTTATGACTTGCCCATACTCCATCCAAATAAATATTATCTTTTAATTGGAGCACGTCAGCATTAAAACTATTTGTACTTTCTGTTATATATTTTCTCCATTTTAAAGGAACAAATTTTTTTTCAACTCTCCGATAATTTTTCATACCCCACCCCGTCCCTCTTTTTAACTCTCGTATTTCATCTTTAGATGCAAAATCCTCTTCAATACGATAGTGTTTTAATTCATAATTACGTGGTGTATCATTGCCAACATTTTCAAACCACGTAAGGTCCAGTTTTAATTTCGCTTTGTTAATCACCGCCATTCTCCGCCCTATAGCATATTGAAACATTTGATTTCCTAAACCACCTTTTAATTTTACAATTATCATTTAATCCTAGATTTGTATTTTAAAAAGTGATAAAATGTATTCATTATAGTATAGTTATAAAAAAATATATTATTACCCAACTCTATTTATCGAGATCACATTATTATATTCAACTGTTGGAGCATCCAAACTTTCAAATACAGAATTATTGCTTAAAAATTCAGGTACAAATTCCTTCATTTTGGATACCATTTCCATTTCATTATTGCTGGTGCGCAATAAATATTCCAGTTCTTTAAAATTAGCTTTGATATCAGCAATATTCACTTCCCGCACTTTAGCGATCAGGATCTTTTCATTATAGGTCAAAGTAGTGTTCTCGGCATCATTCAACAGCTCTTCATATAGTTTTTCCCCGGGCCTTAATCCCGTATAACTGATATTGATATCAATACCGGGTGTTAATCCATATAAGCGTATCATCTTCTTGGCTAATTCGGCGATAGTAATTGGTTTGCCCATATCAAACACAAAGATCTCTCCTCCCTTACCCATCGAGCCTGCTTCCAACACCAGTTGAGAAGCTTCCGGTATGGTCATGAAATAACGTGTGATATTGGGATGGGTAACTGTAACCGGCCCGCCCTTTTCGATCTGTTCTTTAAACAAATTGATAACCGAACCGTTAGAACCTAATACATTTCCAAAACGTGTAGTGATGAATTTAGTATTTTGATTTGCTGCATTGGAAAGTCCCTGTACATATATCTCTGCCAGCCTTTTGGAAGCGCCCATCACATTGGTGGGATTCACCGCTTTATCGGTAGAGATCATCACAAAACGATGCACTTTATTGGCAACAGAGAGGTCGGCAATGATCTGAGTTCCTAACACATTATTCCTTATCGCTTCTACGGGAGAAACCTCCATCATGGGCACATGCTTATAAGCTGCCGCATGATACACATATTGCGGTTCAAACTGCCTGAAAAGATCCCGCATTCTGGCTTCATTTGTAATGTCTGCCAGAAAGGGAATGCAGTTTACTTTGGTTTTTAGATCATTCAATTCCAATTGCAAATGATGCAAGGGCGTTTCTGCCTGATCGCATAATATGATCATCTCAGGATTATATTGTACCAATTGCCGAACAATTTCAGATCCAATGGAACCTGCCGCCCCTGTTACTAAAATTCGTTTGTGATTGATTTGTTCACTGATCTCCTTATTATAAATATGGATGGAATCGCGTTCCAACAGCTGCTCGATCTTAATATACTGTAGCTGTTTTGCTGAGAAACTGCCATCCACCCATTGATGAATAGGAGGGATATTCAATATTTTTATCTGCCGGTCCAGACAAAAATCAACGATCTCATTTTTTCTTTCGGTAGGTAATGCAAAAGCAGCAATGATCAATTCGTCAATGGGTTGCTTCAGGGCATATTGTTTAAACTCATCACAACCTACAATTCTGATTCCGTCCACTACTTTATTCACTTTTTTTCGGTCATCATCAATGAATGCTACAATATTTACATTTTTCTCGGAATGATTTTCCAGCACACGTTTGGTAGCTATGCCCGCTTCTCCTGCCCCATAAATCATCACAGCCTTTCGGTCCATATTATAGTTGCGCATTACACCAAATACATATTTGATCAACACCCGATAAGAAGTAAGTCCCAAAAAGCAAAAGGTAAAATACACCAATAAAGTATCATTACCGAAATGAGAATTGGGTATGATCGATATAGAAAAATGATTAAATAAGAATAGAACAAAACTGGAAATGCTGGCTGCCAATAAAATGCGTAAAGCATCTCTGAAACCCGTATAGCGCACAATGCCCATATAGGTACGGATAGAAGTAAAGATCGCTAAATTCACTACCGTCAGAAACAATAGATGGCTGAAAAGATCCGGAACTAAGATCCCAGAAATACTAAGATTGTGTTTTACCAAAAGGGCTAAACAAAAAGAAAAACAAGCAATACCCAGGTCTAAGAATAAGATGATCCACCTTGGCAGGATACTAATCTTTTTAAACATAAGAGTTGTTTAAGTGAATATTAGTGGTACAAGGGGGGGGGGTGTGAAGATGCAAATTAAGTTTATTATTTGTAAAAGGAAAATTGTTTCATTGCTAATTTAAAATATTGCGCTATTGTTGGTCGCTGACCAACAATGTTTCCCCTGATGAGATAAAATAAAAAAATCACTGATATCCTGTTGGTCAGCGACCAACAGATGCATAGCGAGATTATTGCTCAATGAAAAAAATGTCAAAAACTATTAATAATTTGAAATAAATACCTACTCTTTCCCTTTTCTGTCAACATCATAGCCCTATTGTTGAAGTCACAGTAGTGATTACGCTATTGTTGGTCGCTGACCAACAATGTTTTCCTGCTGAAAAAAATCAAAAAAGTTATAGAATATTCTTTTGGTCGGCGACCAACAGCAGCATAACAGAAGTCTTTTATACATGCAGCATTATCCACCACTATTACGATGTTTTTATAGAGTCCTTAATAATACAAATGTGGTAAGTAGTCCTGTTACCAATCCCGTAATAGCCGCTAGTTCGGTTAAACTGAATGCATTTCTTTTATCCTTTTCAGGAACATAAACTTCTGATCCGGGCTTAATCTTTGGATAAGACCTGAAAAACAAAAAATGTTTCGTACTTTTTACTTCGCCATTGGGATACATCACATAAGATCTTTTTCGGGAAGCCTGCGCTAAAAATCCACCGGATTCATCAATGACTTTTTTAAAGGAAAGACCTTTTTCATACAGCACTTTTTTGGAAACATAAACCGAACCGAAACTCTGTACTGTTTCCTGGTATTTAGGGATTCTCAAAACATCTCCCATCTGCAACAGGATATCATTCACAGAATTGGGTTCCTTCAAAGCCGTTTCCAGATTAAAACTGACGATCTTTTTATTTCTGCTGATACTGCTGATCAGTTGATTACTCAAAGAATCTGCACCTCTTGATTGATTCCTGATATTGAGGATACGATCCTCGGATAAATTGGCTTCCACAGTATCCGAAAAAGTATTGCGCAACAATATACCCCCTTCAGGATAAGCAGTAGTTCTTAAACCACCGGCCCTTTTTACCAAAGCAGAAATTGTTTCTTTATTATTTTGTACCGTATATTTTCCCGGATACAATACTTCACCCTGTAATTCTACCGTGATCTGATCTTTATAAGAAGGATCTTTTCTTACCGAAACAATATCGTATGCATGCAAATAAATAACAGGGAGGCCTGCTGTTTTATCCAAAATTTTATTCAAACTAACGGTTGTTACAATCGCATATTGGGGGGTTTCCCCTTCCTTGTCTGTACTATCCTTCACTCTTCTTGCGACTTCAATCTCAGCTTTACTGGCGCCGTCATTGAAACCGCCTGCCATCAGGATCAAATCCTGCAATTGCATACTGTCTGCAAAGCCATAAGAACCCGGCCTGTTCACTTCTCCGTTTATGGTAACCGAATCCTTGGGTCTCAATTCCAGTAAAGAAAATATACGAATGCTGTCTTCTCTTTGTAATCTGATATCAGTGTTTCCGGAAAGGACATCCGCCAGATTCACATCTACTGTTTTTGGAACATATTCAGCATTCTTTCGCTTTATCATGGCACGTTGCAGGTAAGCATCTTCTCTTAAGACGGCTGTTTGCAATAAGGGTTTCAGAGAAGCAAATTCTTGCACTGAATAAACACCGGGGTGAGAAACTGCTCCTGTGATCACCAATTTATTGGTAAATCGCATACTGATACTGTCTATAAAACAACTGTCACCCGATTGTAATTTAAAACTGCCCAACTGTTCCGCTTTTACAGTGATCGCTTCCTTGCTGTTTTTACCGTTACGTACCAAGCGGATAAATTCACGATATGCATTATCTCCAAATCCGCCGGCAATAGTCACCATATCCTGCAGCGATTCTGTTTTCTTAGCTTCATAGATCGCTTTTCTTTTAATAGCACCCGTAATGGTCACTCTTGTTTCATAGGGATTTACTCTTATGATATCATCATCTTCCAAGCGCAGGTTTTTACTAAGATCTCCTTTCAGTAAAAAATCATACAGATCAAATACCGAAATGGTTTTCCCATTTCTAACCAATTGAATATTACGATAAGAACCAATGGTATCGGGCCCTCCTGATACATAAAGGGCATTGGCAATAGTAGCTAATGAAGGCAGGGTATAAGTACCGGGCTTTTTAATTTCCCCGATCAGCGTTATTCTGATACTTCTGATATTACCCAGAGAAACCTGCACCGATGTTTGTCCGCTGCCGATCTGAGGATATATTTTTGATAATTGTGACTTGATCTTTTGTTGTGCGGTTTCAAAATTCAAACCCGCCACTTTCACCGGGCCCAGATTAGGAATTCTGATATTACCGTCAGGAGAAACTTTCAACTTAAAATTCGCATCCGAATAACCGAAAAGATCAATATTCAACTGATCTCCAGTACCAATCTGATAATTAACAGGAGTTGGAATTTGCAGATTAGGCTCGAATATCAAATTTTCTTTAGCAAATAGACTGGAACCAAAAACGGGTAATCCGTTGATCATTAAAACTGAATTTACCGGGGCCCTATTAATTCCACCAGTTCTGAAATCAGCCGTATCCGATGATCCCTTTGCACCTGCTGATCCTCCATTTAATGATTGTATTCTTTGTCTCAGTTTTTGGATTTGTTCATCGCTCAATCCTTTTTCCTTTGCTTTCGCAATTGCATCTGCTTCACTCATCCCGCTACCATTGGCCATGCCTAAGTATTGCATCAATTGCTGATCAGATAACTGATCAATATTGATGGAAGAAGCTTGTTGTGCAAAAGAGAAAGAAGCAAAAACCAGAACAGCTATGATAACACCTAAGATCTGTTTCATTTTTTTCATGAAGCGATTGATATGATAAAATTATTAATAAAAATAAGGTTTTTTAAAGTGAGCTCCGAGGAGATAGCTTTGAGCCGCGAGTGTTTGCTAAGATGTAATTAAAGATAAATTATTAACGTGCTGTCACCCTGTCCGTAGGACTCCTTCTTGGAGAGGCACTCGAAGGGTGAATTCAATTAACCGAAAATTTTCGTTCATCAAGCCCGCCTGAATGGCGAAATCGGGCAGGCTTCCAGAGCCTCAAGCATGACAACATCCTAAAAACTTTCCTCTTACTCTTAATTCTATATCCTCCGAAGCCTTGTCGAAGGAGGGCAACTCCCGACTAATGACTTCCGACCAATAACATCTCTCCCATCATTCATAAATATCTTTTCTATGCCCTAATACTATGATATCTATTAATAGCTGACTGTCAAACACATCATAAATTACACGATAATCACCAACACGAATTCGATAACCATCTCTGTTCTTCAATTTTTTACAACCGTGAGGCCTTGGGTCATCTTCCAGCAAAGCAATTGATTCGATAATTGGGTTTGCAATATTGTCGGGTAGCTTATCCAATTGCTTTTGAGCTTTTTTGGATAATACAATACTGTATTTAACTTTTTTTGGATGCACGTTTTTTTAGATAATCAGAAAACAAAATGCGTTTACCATCATCCTCTTTTTTTGCCGCATCATACAATCGAATATCTTCCGATTCTTCGATCTCTTCCATAATGTTTGTAAACTCTTTAATAGGCAGTATAACAGAGAGTTTTTTACCTGTATTATCTGTGATATATTGAGGATTAATTGTAAGCATATATAGGTTTCTTTTACTTCGAAATTTCGATAATAAAGATAGTAAATAATGGAAGGATAGCAAGTACTTGTATTGTTGATCTTTCCATTTGTAGGGATTCAAAATGACAACCGTTTCTAAACCCGCGATTCCCGATTCACGACCTTCTTCCTCCAGACAGCAGACTCCCGACTAATGACTTAACACTCAAATCCCCAATTTACTATTCAAAAAGATGATCTCTTTCGTAAACGCAGTACAAATGATGCTATACATTTCCGAAAATTGTTCCGGCAAATAATCATGTGTTATTTTATTACGAACAATACGCATTTCCATCCAGATTTCTTCATTTTGAATCCATCTTAATTTGCATACATGATGAATCAGATCACGGAAAGTGTCAGCCTTTTCAATACTTTCGAAAAGATCAACTGTTCTGAAAAATTGAACAGCAGTTTCATATACCCTTAAAAAACGACCGGTTAATGCATCAAATTTTTCCAATTCGGAAGCTGTGTATACATACAAAGAATCATAAACAGGAGCGTTTTCTGCAATAGCCAAAAAGATAGCGATGCTTCTTCTAAGCTTGATACCGTTTTGTTCCAATATGGCTTTTAAATTGTCAGGCATATTTTATGGATACTGTCAAAAAAAGACCTTTGTTCTTTATCGAGATGCTGTAAAGCAGGATAAACCAATACATCAATTTTTTCATCACAAACAGTTTGGTATTTTCTGCTGACCTGCATCATTGTTTTAAAAACATCCTGCTTTTCGTCATTTAAAACCAATAACAGATCTACATCTCCTCCTTTAGCAGAAAGATCTGCCCTTGAACCAAATAAGTACACATTTGCATTTACATTATCCAATGCAGTTTCTAAAGCATCCTGTTGCTGTATATCTAATCTTGTATTTTTAAAAGAAAGCATTGTATTGTTTGATATGCAAAGTCAGGTTGAATCTATTGTTCTAAATACCGACTTCCCTTTTCCCCAACCTTTTAACTTTTTGAACCTTTTAAACTTTTTAAACCTTTATTCACGGCTTCGCCAACCTAACCCACAGTGACGGCATTTCTTCATTTAATTTTTTAAAGAAAAATGCTGACTAGTCTTGGTTCGTTTTAATAAGGTTTAAAATAAAGATGTGCTAATCCTACTTTTCGTAAAATTATCACAAATAATTAGAAAACAGATATTTACGGCAATCCGATCAAACTGGGGGGAACATAAAAATGACCGACGACTGTATCTGTTTTTAACGAGCGCAAATATAGGGGGAAAAAAGCTGTTTTAAGGCAGGATCATGGTGCAAGAATGCTTCTAAAAGATGGGGATTCAAGACAATTTGCAACTTTTGCAGCTATTTATTATCCCAAAATGGATACAGTCGAATTAAAGCAAATAAAATATCTGCAGCAAATACCATTTTATTTACATTAAAGAACTAAGCCTTTTGTTTTTTAGGAAATAAGAAATACAATATGTATAAAAAGAGATAGGGGAAAGGCGTTAAACTGGTAACATAAATGGTGACTAAAAAATTCCAAATATTATAACCAAAATGATCATTAATAAAAATATCCAAAATAATTCTTATTAGAGCTGCAATAGCAGATAAAATATACCAATATACCCAGAGAACCTTTAGCAACTTTACCTTAAGATTTACTAAGCCAATATACCCCAGTCCAAAAATAACTAGCGCGTAGATGGCTCTTATCGAAAAACGTAAAATCTTATGTTCTGGAAGGTGTAAATAAGTGGTGAAATAACCTTCACCGATTATCACTTCTTCTACCCATACAAAAACTAGCAAGAAAATAAGCACAATGAATGGTATGTATTTTTTAGGTAGTTTTTTCATCATGAATTTGCCTTTTAGTAAATAGAACCCATAACCCGAAGATCAATGCATACACTAACATCTTAAAGATATAATGGTGTGCCATATCCACTGCATTTACACGGTGCATATTCATAAATGCTAATGCGGATAGGCGAATAATATTGGCGAAGTAAATGACAACGATACCTATTAATGAAAAAAATAATGCTCTTTGTAAAGAAGCTGGGAAAGCCATTAAAAAACCGATATACAAAAGATATAATTCCAAAGCATTACAGACATCTGCTACACCTAATATATTTCTTCCGTCCAAATACAAAATATCAAAGCAAAACAAATCATTATTAAATTCAGGCATAGCATTGCATTCTCCTTTCACCACTAATTTAGCTTTTGGGTAAAATATCTGCATGATCTTCGCTGCACCCTTCGTACTCCAATCCGTCAAGGGTTTATCGATCACCCTTCCGTTAAATAAAAACAAATGATAGATCAGTTTCCAGATAATGAAAATGAGCAATGCACGTTTTAAGAAACGTTGCACTTCAGAGGGAATGCTTTGCCAGGTGGATTTGAGTTCGGTAATGGGGTTCATGAAGAAGATGTTCAAACGGTTTAATGTCACCCACTCGAAGGGTGAAGTTAATTGTCGGTAATCAAATCATGCCCGCCTGAATGACAAAGTCGGGCAGGCTTCAAGTGCCCCGTCCGAACGGATGTTCATCCGGGCGGGCTCAGCATGACATTTCGTTAAAACGCTTAGCCTATAAATATTTAGTTATTAATAGTTGAAGTTAGCCGGTTCTCCCAAAATCCGAAGGATTTTCCTTTGCGCTCGTAAACTTACGCTCTTACAAAATCAACAACTAAAAAAATCTCAGCATGCCATCCCTTTTATAATCAAATAATCGTCGCGTTCTTTGCGTGAAAAAAATATTCATCTGTCATGCTCTGATTACCTAAGCAAGACGGTTGCATACGCTACTAATCCCTCTTCTCGTCCGACGAACCCCATTTATCCTCCGTAGCTTTTTCATCAACTGTAGCTTTAGCGAAGTTTGAAGCGAAGGAGGGCATCAAACAAGCAATACACTTGCATATGCTACTAAACCTTCTTCTCGTCCAACGAAGCCCATAGTTTCCGTCGTCGTCGCTTTTATAGAAATATCTTTTATGCTGATACCACAAATTGCTGCAATTGTTTCTTGCATCTGCCCCACATAAGGTTTTATCTTGGGCGCCTGCAGACAAAGAGTTGAATCAATATTGCCAATGCTATATCCTTCGTTTTTGACCAAGCCAACCGTTCTTGCCAATAAGATCTTACTATCAATATTTTTAAATTCATTAGAAGTATCGGGAAAATGAACACCAATATCACCCAGACAGGCAGCACCCAACAAAGCATCACAGATGGCATGCAATAATACATCGGCATCACTATGCCCCAATGCCCCTTTACTGTACGGGATCTTCACACCCCCGATCCAGAGATCTCTCCCCTCCACCAA
>CAIVCF010000017.1 GCA_903904335.1 uncultured Chitinophagaceae bacterium
ATGAAGTTTGTGAGAAAGCAGGATGAAACGAAAAAGCAGCAATAATGAATATTATGATTGTGATATTCTTCTTTGGCATCTTTCGTTAGCTGTATTGGTTAAATACGAAACTTAAACTTAATCAAAATAACTGCAGAAGCAACAGGATTTCGGTGAAAACCACAGCAAACGTTTGCAATAATAAAATACTATCGATTTTTTGCAGTATTAACCTATGGCAAAGTAAAATAATGTTGCCCTACTTCATAATCTTTGTCCAATGCATCGAGTACAACCTGCAAATGTTTTTCATTTCCTAAAAAATCCGCATTACTTGCATCGATGAAGATCGTTTTGATATTGTGATGTTTAATATAACTGGTATAAGTTTCCTGAATGTTAAACAGATATTCATCCGGTATGTTTTGTTCGTAAGCCCTTTTTCTTTTTTTGATGTTTTCCTGCAATTTGGAAACAGGTGCATGCAGATAAATCAATACATCGGGAAATAGCAGTTGCTGGTGCATGATATCAAACAATTTCTGGTACAAACGGAACTCTTCTTCAGGCAAATTCACTTTTGCGAAAAGCAAACATTTGGTGAACAGGTAATCTGAAACGGTTACATTCTGAAACATATCTTTAGTCTGCAACATTTCCTTTAATTGTTTATATCGTTCTGCCATGAAGAACAACTCTAAAGGGAAAGCATATTGTTTTGGATTCTCGTAAAACTTTGGCAAAAAAGGGTTATCGGCAAATTCTTCCAGTATCAGCCTTGCATTCAAATGCTTTGCCAGCAAATGTGTAAGTGTTGTTTTCCCTGCACCGATATTTCCTTCAACAGTTATAAAATGATGTTTCATTGTTGCCATAAGATGTTGCCAAAATTAACAGGCATCAGCTTGCAGGCGTAGAAATTTTTTGCACAACTAATTCATCCTTGCATTCCGTTAATAATTGGTTGATAGTTTTATGTTCAACAGGATGCAGCAGATCGGGTGCAACTTCATGCAGAGGAATCAAAGCAAATTTCCTTTGTTGTAAGGCAGGATGTGGCACTGTTAGAAATTCTGATTCTATTAAAAAGTCATTGATCAGTAAAATATCGAGATCTATGATCCTCGGCCCGAATTTGATGCTTCTTTTACGCCCCATGGTTTCTTCAACAGATAACAATGACCTCATCAATGTTTCAGGATTCAATGTTGTTGATAAAATCAATACCTGATTCAAAAAATCAGGCTGCTCTTTTAATCCCCATGCCGCTGTTTGATAAACGGATGATTCTTTGATGATGGTACCGCATTGTTTGTTGATGAGTTCTTTAGCGGTCAGCAGATTTGCAAAACGGTCACCGATATTTCCGCCAATTAAAATATATGCAGTAAATTCTTTCATGATGTATTGTGCAAGTTAGTTGATTCATGATAAAAGGGTACAAGAGTGCGACGCAACGAAGATGCCATAAAAATCAATTGTTGGTAACATAAAAGTAATTTCTGTTTTCAATTTTTGGATTAGAAGAATAAACAGATAGATTTGTGACTTAAGAAATTTTTATGGCAGATAACTACAATCAGATAAGAGCCATGCTGGCAATAACGAAAGGAAGTCTAAAGGCCACTTTTCGCAGCCCTTCCGCAGTGCTGTTCAGCATTGGTTTTCCGCTGATCTTTATTTTGGTGTTTGGATTTATTGGTGGAGGTGGCGGCTATTCTTTGAATGTGGCGATGGATAAAAATTCCGACACAACAAATATGGTGTACAATATCCTGAAAGGTATACCCAACTTAAAATTCAAAACAAAATCGGATAAAGAATTAAAAGAAGACCTTGAGAAGGGCAGACTGACTGCAGTTATTTTGATAGAAAAATCAAATCAGGGAACAGCGCCATTTCATATTCAGTTAAAAAGTTCTGAAGCCGTTTCTCCACAAAATATTGCAGTGTTGAAACAGATCATAGAATCAGTTGTTTCAGGAATCAATAAACAGGCATTTCCCAATACGCCCACTATTGCAACGATCAGCAATGATGTAGAAAAAATTCCCGGACGTATTTACAGGACAATCGATTTTATTTTACCCGGACAATTAGGATTCTCTTTATTAAGTGCCGGTGTTTTTGGGGTGGCATTTCTATTTTTTAATCTGCGGCAGCAATTGGTATTGAAAAGATTTTATGCAACACCTATTCGCCGATCCTATATCATTCTCGGAGAAACATTAAGCCGTGTGATATTTCAGTTAATGACAGCCATCATCATTATTGGTTTGGGTAACCTTGCATTTCATTTTACATTGGTGCATGGATTTGTAACATTCTTAGAAATAATGGCATTAAGCTTTTTAGCTCTATTGGTATTCATGGGATTTGGATTTATCGTAAGCGGTTTGGCAAAGAATGAAAGTACCATTCCACCTTTTGCCAATTTATTTACATTACCCCAATTTTTATTAGCCGGAACATTTTTTTCTATTGATAATTTTCCAACATGGCTTCAACCGCTTTGTAAAATTTTGCCATTAACTCATTTCAATAATGCCATGCGCAGCATAGCTTTTGAGGGAGCAAGTTTGATTGATGTATGGAAAGAAATAAGCATACTCGGCATTTGGGGAATAGTAGTGTATGCTGTAGCTATCAAAACATTTAAATGGGAATAAATTAATTCTATGCGTTTTTTAAAACTCGGATTGATCAGTGCAGTTGTACTATTTGCGGTAGTTACTTTTATTTCATTATTATTTCCTTCAGCAGTAATTGTATCAAGGGCTGTAAATATTAATGTACCCAAAGATTCTATTGTTCCGTTAGTAAAAAATTTTGAAGGTTGGAAAAGATGGATCAATGGAATGGAAAAAGAATCTGTAAAGATCATATCTCCAATTGAAGCAAATCTTGCAGGCACAACTGTTTTGATCGATACAACTGGTTCTGTTTATTCTATTCATGCAAGTTGGCAAAACAAGAGTAAAAAAATGACTTCAGTAATCAATGTGCTGAATGACTCGGCTTCTAAAATTACGATTGTTCAATGGCAGTTTGAACAGCATATCAAATGGTATCCCTGGGAGAAATTTGCTTCGATGATGAATGATAAAATATTAGGGACAATGATGGAAAGCAACCTGGCTCGATTAAAAAGTATTGCAGAAAAAACACCTCTACCTGCTACCACGGAAAACTGATCTTTCCCATGGTGACATTGGGAATTCCTTTTTTCCCTTTACCAAATTTCACATCACCTCCGCATATACATTCATTAGCTAAAACAGCAAACAAC
>CAIVCF010000018.1 GCA_903904335.1 uncultured Chitinophagaceae bacterium
ACAAAGTCTGGATGCAGTCAGCAAACCGTTCACTATTGAAAATAAAGAAGCGGCTTCTTCTTCGAATCTCTTCAAGACATTTACGCAAAAAAATCAGGCGCATAAAATTGATGTGAATGAGAAAACTGAGTTGAAGGATTGGAAAAGTTTCTTTGAATCAAGTGAAAAGCAAAATGCTGAAAGCTTAATGCGTAACGCAGAAAGTAAAATTAACTTTGATTATGAATCAGGAAATAAAAAGCCTTCAGCCTTCAGCTTTCAGCATTCAACATTTCTGCAACTGCATAATACCTACATCATTGCACCTACCCATAGCGGATTTATTTTATTGCATCAGCAATTGGCACATGAAAGAATTTTGTATGAACGATACAGCATGACCGCACATGGCAAACAAATGGCCACTCAAAAAAGTTTATTTCCGGTAACATTGGAATTGGCGGCAGCAGATGCTGCTTTACTCGTAGATATTTTACCGGATCTTCTCGAAATCGGTTATCAGATAGAACCCTTTGGCAGCAATACTTTCGTGATACAGGGCACGCCGGCGGATGTATTGCAGGGCAATGAAAAACATTCCATTGAATTATTGATAGAGCAATTCAAACATTTCAGCAGTGATATTAAATTCAGCAAGCGCGAAAAATTGATTCGTTGCATGAGCAGACAACAATCCATCAAAGCAGGACAAGCATTAACACAAAAAGAAATGCAAAGTCTGGCGGAAGAATTATTTCAATGCAGCACACCAAATATCACAGTCACAGGTTCTCCAACTTATTTAGAATTTAAAGAAGATTATTTGGACAGAATGTTTGGAAGATAGGCCACCCCAGCCTCTAGAGGGGTGTTGAAATAACTTTGTACGAATATTTCGCTCAAAAAAAGGAAATGACTTTTTTGACCCCTCTTTCAGGAGGGGTAGGTAGGTTAATTCTTATCAATTACATCAGTGATAAATTTTTCTATCGATCTTCGAATGGCGGATGCAGAAGCCTGATGATTATTCACTATAACGGAAAAAATAAGTTGTTTGTTTTGATTGGTAATGATGTATCCGCTTAATGCCAGATTATTGCTTACGGTTCCTGTTTTGGCATAAATTTTTCCTGCATAATTTTTATATAACCCGCCTAATGTTCCGGAATTACCTGTTGGCAGTATGGTGGTGATCCGGTTCCATGCAAATTCATTTTTCATTTTCTCCAATACAAAAACAAAATCCTGCGGTGATATTAAATTGTAACGGCTCAATCCGCTGCCATCTACCCATTTAGGTTTTTGCGGCATGGCTTTGTAATCTGTTTTTAATAAAGTGTCGATAATCGCTACATCACTCATCATTCCCAATCTTTCATTGCTTACCATCAATAAAGTTTGTTCTGCAAAAAAATTATCGCTGCGGTGCATGGTTATTTTTAAGAGAGAATCGGTGGGTTGGGAATGAATATTATATGTTGAACTTAAATTCAAGTTCCCGCCTGTTAATAAATTTAATTTTGGCAAAACCATTTTTAGATAATCAACAGCAGTAGCATTTCCATTCGTAATGAATGGTATTTCTTGATATTTAAACTCACTCCTTGCCTCCTTTATTATTAACTCATTTGAATTTAAGTATCGATGAAAAGTAAATTTCCCTTTCTTGAAATTAAAAGCAGGCGGTATAATATCAGACTCACCAAAGCCCAAAGGAAATAATCTATCAGCAGGCGGATTTATTACTATATCATTTCCAATAGTTTGAATTCTAATAACATTACCAAAAATAGGAAAGGAACTACGCTCAACCATATAATCATCACTATAATCATCCCAAGCCCAGCCAAAGCCTAATGGTTTTTCATTCCATTTTCCATTAAAAAAACGAAATTGTCGTGAGCTATTTTTTTGTAGAAAATCAAGAACAGGTTGAGTTTTAAAATCGGGATGCAAAAAAGTCGGATCAGCAGTTGCTTGTATAAAAAATGAGGAGTCAGAAAACTTTTGAACCCGCAACCCCACCAAACTATCTCCCAAATATTTCATCGCAGCATAACAAGTGAGCAGTTTTGTATTGCTTGCCGGGATAAAATATTTATCTCCCTGATAATTGTACAGGTATTTTTTTTCTGCAGGATCATAAATGCTGATGCCGAGATGCGCAGCCGCAAGATTACTATCGTTCAATAAAAATTGTTGTGCAGCTTTTTCAATTGCATTTTCGGATTTTACATTAGCAACAATGGGGTTTGCAGGATTTGCCAATTTTTTCTGTGAAGTACAGGCTGCCAATGCCAATAAAAGACAACAAATGCCGGTATTTATTTTCATACTGATTTTTTTACCACTGAGTAAAAGAGAAAAAGAGTTTCGCTGAGTGCTCTGCGCTGACTCCAAAACCCTTTTGCTCTGTGTTGAATTTTCATCCGTTCATCAAACAAATGAAGGCAGGTTTTTCACATCCGCTAATTTTATTACCTTGTTACACCAAAACACTGAAATATGAAATTACAACTTTCAAAAAGATTGTTGCCAGCAATATTACTGCTTGCAAGCATTGCTTCTTTTTCACAAACAACAAAATATATCGATAAGGCCAATATGGACCTGTCGGTAAAACCGGGTGATAATTTTTATCAATATGCCAATGGTACCTGGATAAAGAATAATCCGGTTCCCGCTTCGAGAACACGTTGGGGAAGTTTCGATGAACTCCGTCAGGAAAGCACCAAACGTTTGCAAACATTATTGGATGATGCAACCAAAGCAACCAATCCCGATCGCAAAACAAAGATCATCGGCGATTTCTATAAAAGTGGAATGGACAGTGCTGCCATTGAAGCAAAAGGTTATCAGCCCATCAAAGCTGATCTGGATAGAATCAATAACCTCGCAAGTGTAAATGATGTTATACACGAAGTTATCAGCTTTCGTGTAAATGGTTTAGGAAGTCCTTTATTCGGAACAGGCGTTAGTCCTGACAGAAAAAATGTAATGGTATATATTCCAACCATTGGTCAGGGCGGAACCAGTTTGCCCGACAGAGATTATTATCTGAAAGATGATACACGCAGCAAAAAAATTCGTGATGCGTATAAAATACATGTACAAAAAATGTTTTCATTGGTGGGCGAAGATGCAGCAACATCTGCCGCTGATGCTGCCGCTGTTTTAAAAATAGAAACAACATTGGCTGCTGCACAAATGAGCAGAATTGAAATGCGTGACCCGAATAAAACCTATCACAAATTTGCGGTGAAAGACCTGAGTGCAACCACTTCAAACTTAGACTGGGCTTCCATTCTGAGCGAAGCAAAAATTAACGGGGCCGATAGTGTATTGGCAGGCAACCCTGAATTTTTGAAAAAAGTAAACAGCATGCTGACTGAAGTGCCATTGAATGATTGGAAAAGTTATTTGCGTTGGCATTTAATAAGAAGCGCGGCTCCTTATTTGAGTCATGATTTTGTTGATGCTGATTTTGAATTCAATAAAGTTCAAACCGGACAAAAAGTCCCTACACCCCGTTGGGAAAGAATGAGCAATTTAATTGATAGAATGCTTGGTGATCTAATTGGTCAGATCTATGTAGAAAAATATTTCAAGCCCGAAGCAAAAGATTACATGGTAAAGTTGGTGAACAATATGCAAGCCACTTTTGCTGATCGCATCAAACGTTTGGATTGGATGAGTGAAGCCACCAAACAAAAAGCATTGGAAAAATTAAATGCAATGGTGAAGAAGATCGCTTATCCTGATAAATGGAGAACCTATGATGGCATTGAAATTACAGCAACCGATTATTATAAAAATGTTCGCAGTTGCAGTGTTTGGTTTTACAATTTTAATGTAAGCAGAATGGGTAAGCCTGTTGACAGAACAGAAATGGGTATGACACCACCTACTATCAATGCTTCTTACAGTCCATCCAATAACGATCTTACTTTCCCGGCAGGTATCTTACAATTTCCATTCTTCGATTTTGGTGCGGATGATGCCGTGAATTATGGCGGCATTGCTGCTGTGATCGGTCATGAGATGACACATGGCTTCGATGATCAGGGCCGTCAATTTGATGCCGTTGGAAATTTAAAAGATTGGTGGACAAAAGAAGATGCAGATAAATTTATTGCTAAAGCAGATGAAGTGGTTAAACAATACGATGCATTGACCGTACAGGATTCCATTCATGTAAAAGGAAAATTAACATTGGGTGAAAACTTGGCAGACTTAGGCGGATTAAGCATTGCATACGAAGCCTTCTCAAAAACCGAGCAATTCAAAAAGGGTAAAAAGATAGATGGTTTTACGCCGCAGCAACGTTTCTTCTTAAGTTGGGCACAGGTTTGGAGAAACAATATTTTACCGGATGCAGAAGCACAATTGATCTTAACCGATCCTCATGCACCCGGTATTCATCGCGGCAATGCACCGTTAACCAATATCGATGCATGGTACAAAGCATTTAAAATTAAAGCGAGCGATAAGATGTATAAAGCACCGGAAACAAGAACACATATTTGGTAATAGCCTACCCCCGCTAATAAAAAAGTCCGTGCAAATTGCATGGACTTTTTTTATGATGCAAGCTTTTGTAACTATTTTGAACTTTTGTTGCGTCGCACACTTGTACGGTTTGTTCTGTATGCAACAATTTCACCACAGAGTTAAAGAGAAAAAGAGTTAACGCAGAGAACTCAGTGCAACTCTTTCAACTTCGATTCTCTGTGTTGAATGTTACGCTTCAATAAAAGGTTCAACAAAGTTCCGAACGTTGAAGAGTGCGACGCAACAAAAGCTTAATTAATATTCTATCGCTTGCAAAAAATAGATCAACTTCTTTCCACAGCACGCATCCATCTTTCCGGCATCTCATTATTTGATGCCAAAAAATAATCTACTTTACTGCAGGCGATAAACTTACCATCGGGAACCTGCATCCACCATCTTCCTGTTTTTTTACTTTGCAAAAAAACTGTTTCCACTTCTGCAAATGCAATATTGAATTCATTGAAATGATTGCGTTCATTTAAACTCGCTTCTTTCTTGCCCTTATAAATTCCGTCCATCAAATACCAAAGCATGTGAGCTATCTGTTTGGCAGTTAAACCATGTTCATCCAATTCGGGCGCATAGCCGTAAATGCCTATGCTGCTTATGTTTCGGCTCATGCCTGCATATTGCATCAACGTACACGCTTCTTCTCCGGTAAATCCGTTTGGCGTTAAACGATTGGCCGGTGCATGTGCATGTTGAATGGCAGCAATATCAAAAGAAAATAAATTAGTGTTGCGAATGGCGGGTTCCATTTCTTCGAGGTTCTCTTTCACTTTTCCAACACGATAACAATCGAAATGTAATTTATCGATCGTTTCCAACATATGGGGGTGCACCATATAACTTTGAAATCCGATATGGTTATAGTGTTTGATAAAGTTTGGTTCGCTCGTTAATACTGCCATTAAAAAATTATCTGCCGCCAATACACTATCCATATTCAGGTCGATCCTTGCATCCACACAAGTTGCTTCAATAATTTTTTCTGCTGCTGCATAGGCATTGTATTGAGCAACAGTGATATCGTGCGAACCACCTAATATCACAACGCGCTTTCCGTGTTCGATCAATTCGCTAACCACAGCTTTTAATGCTGCATACGTATCATGCAATGAAGCGCCGCGTTTTACATTACCAACATCTGCAACATTAATTTCATCATGCCAGTGAAATAAGCTGTAATATTCTTTTCTGATGGCATCGGGTGATCCTGCATTTATATATTCAATACCTGCACCACGCATTTCGCCGCAGCCCACCAATACAATATCGGCATTGGATATATCAGGGAATTCTTCATCGTATAAAGCAATATGGCGACCGAGTTGCGTGTCTTTATATCCCTGATCATCGGATAATTCGTAGAGATTTACGGGATCTAAAAAATCAACAATTGTTTGCAGGCTCATGTATAAATTGTTTGCAACAAACATACTGCAAATGATGCAATCTTTTAACCCATCATTAACCACATTTCATCCACTTCAATAATAACTCAGAGTATATTTGTTGAGATACTATGCTGAAAATTTTACGATACAGTTTTATTGCAGCTTTCATTTTATTGGTACAAACAAAAAGTATCAGTCAGATCCAATTTCAGATCAAACCAAGTGCTTCTGAAATTGGAAAAGAAGATGTGCTGCAGGTTGAATATAAGGTGAGCGGTGCTCTTGATGCCACTAATTTTTCACAACCGGATTTTGCAAAGTGGAAAGTTTTATCAGGGCCGGCATATTCTTCACAACAAATTTCAGTAAACGGCAAAACAGAATCGAGCATCAGTTATGTATTCAGTTTACAACCCAAATCAGCAGGAATATTTTCGATTCCTGCGGCAAGTGTTGATGTGGATGGGAAAAAATTAAGTTGCGCTCCTGTCAACATCACCGTAAAAAATACTGCACATGTTGCGGGTGCAACTGCAGCTTCTAACGGTTTGCAATTACCCGGCGGATTTTTTCAGGAAGATATTTTAGGTGAAGATGAGATTGATAAAACTTCTGTATTACAACCCGGCGAAACAGCGGCATCCAAAATCAAGGATAATATTTTTGTAAAAGTGAATGCCAATAAAACATCCTGTGTCGTGGGTGAGCCGATCTTGGTCACGTATGAATTATTTACCCGGCTTCGCTCACAATCAAAAGTCGCGAAACAGCCTGCCATCAACGGTTGTACCGTGTATGAAATGACAACAGAAGATCAGTTACCGCAGATCGCAAAATATAAAGGCAAAGAATATAAAAGTTATATCATCCGAAAAATACAGTTGTTTCCTTTACAGGCGGGTGATCTGAAATTGGATATAGCTTCAGTTGATAATGAGATCACCTTGTTCAAAAGAAATTCATCGGGGAATATGACACCTATTACACAATCTGTAACAGTAAGCAGTGAACCGCTTACGATACATGTGAATCCGTTACCTGAAAAAAATAAACCTGCAGAATTTAACGGAACCATCGGCAATTTTAATATCAGTGCAAAAGCAAATAAAATAATTGATACAGCGGAAGACAATAACATGATTGAAATAACTATTGAAGGTTATGGAAATTTTCAAAGCATCAATTGTCCAAAAATAAACTGGCCAAAAAATACAGAGCATTTTGACAATACCGAAAAATCAGATATCAATAAAATGGCTTTCCCTGCAAGCGGAACAAAAACTTTTTTCATTCCGTTCATTGCAAAACAATCGGGTAAAATAATTATCCCTCCTATTGAATTTACTTATCTGGATATCAGTTCAAATCAATATAAAACTGTCAGGAGTGACAGTATCATGCTCACAGTTGCGCCTGCTTTAAAAAAAGGTTATGAACTGAATAAGATTTCTCAGGACATCACCAATCATAAATATATCTGGATCGTTCCTGCTATTGCATTGCTGGCGGGCATTTCCTGGTGGCTGAGGTTTGGAAGAAAAAATCAACAACTGAAAAATGAAAGTATTACAGTAACCGAGCATGCAAAAGAGGAAATTATTACAGCTCCTATTGAAGAAGAAAAAATATCTGAACCGATTGTGATAACTGATGCTGACAAATTAAATGAATTGCTGACACTTGAAACAGATAAGGAATTTTTTACACAGGCAAAACAATTAGCTATTGAATTATTGCAAAAGCAAAAAGATGATCTAAAAAATAGTGGTCTTTTGCAGATTATAGAACAATGCAATGAAGCTTTGTACTCACCAATTGCAATTGTAAATAAAGAAACTGTATTTACTTCTCTTGAAAAATTGATTTAATTAATCAGTGTATTTATATCCCACACCGCGAACAGAATGAATATGTTTCGGGTTTCGGCTGTCCTCTTCAAAATATTTACGGAAGTTGAGAATAAAATTATCGATCGTTCTTGTGGTGGGATAAACATTATAGCCCCAAACCATTTGTAATATCTTTTCGCGTGTTACAACATCACCTTTGTTCTCGATCAACAATTTTAAGAGCATGGTTTCCTTCTTGCTCAGCTCCACTTCCTGTCCCGTAAAAGAAGTGGCTCGCTGTGCTTTAAAATCAATTTTATTTTTCCCGAACTCATACGTATCACCTATCGATTCTTTTACCAGCAACTTTTTATTTTTGTGGATCATCTTTGCCACACGCAATAACAACTCTTCCAGATTAAACGGTTTTGTGAGATAATCATCAGCACCTTTTTTCAATCCCAACACTTTATCTGCACTTGAATTTTTTGCGCTTAATATCAAAACGGGCACTTCATTATTATTTACACGTATTGTTTCCAGAACCCTGATCCCGTCAATTTCCGGTATCATCACATCCAGCAATATCAAATCAAAATATTCGCCGGCAACAGCCTTTAATGCCTGATTACCATTGAAAGCAGAACTAACTTCATAGCCCTCCATTTCCAGGTTGAGCTTTAATGTTTCGTGAAGATTTTCTTCATCTTCTACCAATAAAATATTCCCCTTTGAATTTTCTTTCATGCTGAATGAAATGTAGCTGTAAATATAGTTCCTGAAGGCAGATTATCCATGACTGTAATCTGGCCTTTATGGTCTTCCATTATTTTTCGGCAAAGATATAAACCTAATCCTGTGCCTTTTGTTTTCCTTGTATTTTCGTTGCCGATCCTGTAAAATTTATGAAATATTTTTTTCTTTTCAGCATCCGACAACCCTTCTCCCTCATCACTTACCTGTAATCGTATTTTTTTATTGGCCTCAGTTAATGCAACTGTTACTTCAGATTCTTTATCCGAATATTTCAAGGCATTATCAATTAAGTTATTTGTCAGCATCTGCAAAATCAATTCTTCACTTTCAAAATAAATTCCGTTCTGTATTTCACAACTGATGTTGCGTTGCGGGAATCGTATTTTAAAATCTGCAACACATCCCTCAATCAATTCGCTTAAGTTGATTTTTTGTTTCGTGATATGATAAGACCCTGAATCCAATTGTGCTGCCATTAAAATATTGTTACACAAAATATTCAATCGATCAGTTTCATGAATGGTATTAGAGATCAGTTTTTCCTGCATCTCAGGTTCCAATCTCCGTTTGATCAAGGTTTCTAAGTTTAAACGAGTGATGGCTATCGGTGTTTTTAATTCATGCGTTACTGCCATCATGAAATTTTGTTGCTGATGCGACAATCTTAATTGACGCCTTGTTGCCCTGTAAACAAATACAGCTCCAACTACTATCAATGCCAAAAAAATTGTTCCTTCTCCAATAAACTGTGCTGTTTTACGATTTTTATCTGTCGTTATTTTTTCTGCTTTAACAGCATATTGCAGATCGTCTTTCTGCAAATCTCTCATTCGCAATTCCGACATGACCGCATTTTGATTATTTAAAGCAATGAACCACCACAATAATGCAGTGAGAATGTACAGCAACATGAACCAATAAACAGCGGTAAGGACTACTAATTTATGTTTTGAAAAAAAACTCATTGTTTTGCTTTTTCAACACGAATGCCTGCATTTAATACATGTTGCAAAGGGTCTTCACGCATGATCTGCTGTAAAGTAAAAGTATAGTCGCCTTTTTTGAGCCGGATGGGTAGTGCATTAAAAGTCATGCGGTGTTCAATGATATCATCCATCCCTGTTCCCAGCCATTTGGTATTATCAGCTAAAATAAATTCGCGTTTGATCGTATAACTTGAATCGGGGTCTTTCACCAAAATGTTCAGCCAGATATTTTTATATCGGTATGCATCTTCATGGCGCAGTACAATATAAAAATTATACGGAGTGATCGTGTCTTTAATGGTAAACGTAAAGGGTAAGACCTGATTACTTTTCCATTCATGCAAGGAGAATGAAGCCGTTTTCTCATACACATCAAGCGTATTGCAGGAATACATGAAAAATATTGCCGCTATTAAAAAAATAATTGGTTTCATCTTTCAAAATTAACGGCAAAATATTACAGAACATTCAATATCTGCTCTTTTGCTTTTTCCAATTCATCTTTCATCAATACCACACATTTCTGGATTTCGTAATCATTGGCTTTGGAGCCTGTTGTATTGATCTCTCTGCCGAACTCCTGCAGTATGAAAGATAATTTTTTACCCTTGCTTTTCCCCTTTTCTTCCAGTATGGAGCGAAAATAATCGCAATGATTTTTTAAACGAACCTGCTCTTCACTGATGTCTATCTTTTCAATATAAAAGATCAACTCCTGTTCCATTCTGTTGGCATCATAATTTTCTTTGCCAACATTTTCTTCCAATAATTTTACTAAATTCTCCTTTATTTTTTCTCTTCGGCGAGGTTCTAAGGTTGTAATTGTTTTTTGATGTGCTTCAATATTTACAAGTCTGCTTAATAAATCTGCTTCCAAAGATTTTCCTTCTTCAATTCGATGATCATTCAAATCGCTTATCGCTTTTTTTAATACAGATTGAAATTGTTTCCAATCATGTTCACTGATCATTTCTGTTGAATTAACTACCACCTCGGGTAATCTCAATACTGCTGCGAGTAACTGATCCACATCCGCTTTTAATTCAGTTGCAACTTGCGCTACTGATTGATAGTATGCTTTCAATAAATCTGTATTTACAGTTACGGGTTTGGCAGTTCCGTTTTGTTTGATGCTGATGATGCATTCCACACTGCCGCGTTCTAATCCTTCATTCAAAATATTCCTGATCTCAAATTCATAAGGCTTAAGCAAAGCGGGTAATTGCAAACGCAGATCAAATTGTTTGCCATTCAGTGATTTAACTTCTACCAAAAAAGTTTTATCGCCTACTGTTTCTTCCGATCTTCCGTAACCTGTCATTGAGTACAACATAGAATAGTATTAATGTTTGCAAAGTAAGAAATGTTTTATATCTAATTAGATTCATTTCAGTTGCAGTAATCAAACAGTAAATTTTTTTATTGCTTATTTAGTTAGCGAATGCACTGAGTGCAACAGTTGGTTTACCTGAATTATCAAATGCACCTAAAGTATATCCCTGCCAATTATAGCATTCGGGCTCCCAATAAAAAACGCCGAGCCCATTGTTTACAGATTTTACTTTACTGATCAGATCGGTTAAAAAAGATTGACAGGTAGTGGGAGAATTAACATCCATGCCTACTTCGCAGATCATCACCGATTTTCCATAACGGGAAATCATGTCATTGATATTCGCGAGGCACTGTACGTTATAATTTGCCCAAGTTGCGGTAGGTGGATATAACGACATGCCAATGATATCCCAGTTTGCGTTATTAGCTTTTAATCCATCAAACATCCATCTGAATAAACTATTATCATATCCATTGGAAATATGAACGATCACTTTTATGGTTGTATCGATCGCTTTGACAGCATTATACCCTGAATTAATCAGCCCTGCGAAATTTGCCATATTGGTGGATGCTCTTCCGGTTTCCCATAACATGCCATCATTTGTTTCATTACCGATCTGAACCCAGGAAGGGGTTACTCCGTTTGTTTTTAATGTATTTAATATTGTTTGCGTATAATTATAAACAGAGCTTTCTAAAGCTGAGATATTTTGTCCAGCCCATGCTGCCGGTATTGTCTGATGTCCCGGATCAGCCCATACATCACTGTAATGAAAGTCAATCATGATACGCATTCCGGCATTTTTTGCACGTACAGCTTTTGCAATAAGATCAGCTGCATTACACCATCCATCCGAGGGATTTACCCAAACCCTTAAACGAATGGAGTTCATACCCAGGCTTTTCATCAATTGAAAACAATCCTGCTGAACACCATTGGCATCATAAAATTTATAGCCCGATGCTTCCATCTGTGTTACCCAACTGATATCGGCGCCTTTTGCAAAAACATAAGTGGGTGTAACGGGGGTCACCGGTGTGACAGGAGTAACAGGTGTGACAGGAGTAGTTTGTAAGGATGCATCCTGTTTACTGCATCCAAATATTATTACCATCAATAGAAAATAAGAATATCTGAAAATGCTTTTCATAATGATGATATGTTTTCTTTTACAAAATTAGTTCAATCCATTTATGATTACATCAAATAAAAAGAGCAGTAATTGCTTACTGCTCTTTCTTTTTATTAATTAGATCAATTTAACATTATTGTTTTGTCAGCGTATATTTTCCTGTAAGGAAGTTTACATCTATCAAATAATTGCCTGATACCGCAGGTGCAGGTGTATTTGAACTTGGAACGGCACCATCAGCCAATATTGTTCCGCCTGTTGCACTTGTACCGCCATATTTATGGGTCCAATCGCCATTTAAAGGCAAGAGTAAGAAACTCTTTCCTGCAGTTAAAGCAACTGTCAATTGGAAATCAGTAGTATTAATTCTTGTGAATTGTTGTGATGGTACAGGTACCGGATTATTCCATCCGCCTGCTGTTGCATCTCCAACAATATATAAATTAGTCGGTGCAGGGAAAGGACCAAGATATGGTGTTACCGTATATGTATTGTTTTGGAAATTAACAACGATCTGATACGTTCCACTTGTAGCAGGAGCCGGTGTATTAGAACCGGGAACGGCACCATCAGCTAACAATGCGCCACCTGTTGCACTGGTTCCACCAAATTTATGATTCCAGTCACCGTTTAACGGCAAGAATAAATAACTCTTTCCTGCGGTCATATTCACAACTATACCAAAAGAAACTGCATCTATCTGGGTGAATTGTTGAGAAGGAGTTGGAACCGGATTATTCCATCCTCCATCTGTTGCATCACCCACAATATATAAATTAGTTGGAATAGTAGCAGTAAATGGTGTAACTGTATAAGTACCTGTTTGGAAGTTTACAACTATCTGATACATGCCACTGGTAGCAGGGGCCGGTGTATTTGAACCCGGAACTGCATTATCTGATAATAATTGACCACCTGTTGCACTAGCACCACCATACTTATGACCCCAATCGCCATTTAATGGTAACATCAAATAGCTTTTGCCTGCAGTTAGATTTACAACGATGCCATAAGAAACCGCATCGATCCTTGTAAATTGTTGTGATGGTGTTGGTACAGGATTACTCCATCCGCCCGGTGTTGCATCACCAACAATGTATAAAGCAGGAGGTACGGGCGTAAATGTTGTTACTTTAATGACAACAGCATTGGAAAGAACCATTTGTGTTGCATAGGAAGTTCCTAAGTAGCTAACTACTCTAAACTCCATATTTTTTGTAGAACCACCTTGCACACCTGCCGCAATAGCTGCATTATTCAAGTCATTAACAAGTATGCTTGAAGTGAGTGCGGTTCCGTATTTAATTACCTGAGGACTAACAAAATTCCCGCCTACTGTATCAAACTGCAATGCATAATTAATGGTGTTAGTTCCATACGGAGTAGAATTCCAATTAAACGAAATCGCAGTATTTGAAGCATTCGCAACCAACAATGTTATTGGATTAGTTGATGATGGAACCAAAGTCAATGGCACTAAATAAGACGTTATCTTAACGGTAATTACATTAGATCTGTAGAGATCATTATTATTACCGTAAGAAGATGTTACTCTTATATCAAAAGTGAATGTTTGCCCCGGAGTAAAACCAAATGCTGCTAAAATATTATTCAGCTGTCCGCCTGTAAAAGCAGTATTCAGCGTGCCGGTAACTGTCTTTGTAATTTCCTTTGTAAAATTGCGTCCTGTAGAATCTATCTCAAGTATAAATTTTTGAGTAGTCGTATCAGTAGCATAATTAGGAGATGTCCAGGAAAAAGTTACAACTGCATTATTGGAATCGCTTGGTGCAGGCGTAATGTTAGTTGACGAGCTTGTCAACACAACGGCATTCCCTGTTTTGTATAAGGGCAAGCTCCCAACTTTATTACAAGCAGAAAAAGCTATTGCTATTATGCTTATGGTGAAAATAAATTTTAATAAATATTTCATAATGGTATTTTTATGATTGTTTAAAACACATAATTATTGTTTGGTTGTTGTAAATGTTCCATGCTGAAAATCTACTACAATCTTATAAGTGCCTGCAACCCCCGGTCCGGGTATATCACTACCTCCTGATGTTACATCCTCAAAACTACCACCGGCACTTAAGCCCGGAACAGTTGCATCCTTAACACAATATTTTTCGCTCCAGGACCCATTTACAGGTATAAAATCATAATTGCCATCACCATTTAATGCAATTGTAATTGTATATAAAGTCGAACTTACTTTTGTAAACTGTTGAGCCGGAACAGCAACAGGGTTAGACCATGCACCTAATTTTGTATCTCCCCCTACTATAAATAAAGTACCTGACGCAGGAGGTGTTACAACTGGCGGCGGATTCCAAGGTGTTACACTAAATTGTAATACATTGGATACAAGTTTTGTGTTTGTTACAGAATTAAGTGTAGCTGTAACTCTTACCTGTATGGTATGTTTTACACCAACTGCCAATAACATTTGATTGGATAAAGCAGAATTCAATGCTGCATCTACATATGCTAAACCCAAGTCAGGGCTTATAGATGTTGAAAGATGAAGCGGGCTGGTAAAATTTGCTCCTAAAGTATCAATCTCTAACAGATAAGAAACATTCTGAGAGCTTACACCTGTTGTAAAAGCATAATTAGGATTTGTCCATGAAAAAGTTACCGCAACATTATTTTGAGTTGCATTGGACAATGGGATTGTCCCCGACACCGAAGCTGTTAAAACAGGTGTGGTTCCACCATTAAAGTAGTCTATGTTCTCATCTTTTTTACAAGATGCAAAGAAGGCTACTCCCATGCCGATGAAAAACAGATTTTTAATTAATGTTTTCATAATAATTTATTTTATCAGATATTTTTAATTTGTTTTTTAATTCATTCATGATTGAAGAATTAATATCCCGGATTTTGAACAAGGTTTGTATTGGATGATATTTCAGCAGAAGGTATCGGATATAATTTTCTGAATGATGCTACTGAAGTACCTGATTGAATACCACCTTTCCAAGGCCACAAATAAGTTCCTTCTACAAATTGATTGAAACGGATCAAATCTGTACGACGGAATCCTTCCCAATATAATTCGCGACCTCTTTCATTTAAAATATCCTGTAAAGCTATACTTGTCAAAGGTGTTGCCTGTGCTCTTGCACGCAACAAATTAACATAAGCCAATGCTTGTGTTGCACTTCCGCCTGCTCCACCTTGTAAAGTTGCTTCTGCATAAATAAGATATTGTTCAGCTAAACGAAACAAAGGAAAATCTATATCTGCAAAAGATAAACTCTGTCCTGCTACCCCTGTACGTGTCAAGTTTTTGAATTTTGTCACACCATAGCCATCTGTAAAAGTGGGGATACTATTGATCACCAAACTTTGTCCATTAGTATAAAATTCAGCACGTTTATCGCCAGTTCCGTTAGGATCTGGGAAAAGACCTACTAATGCACTGGTTACACGATTACCGGACCATCCGCCATCAATACCAAAATCACTTGCCT
>CAIVCF010000019.1 GCA_903904335.1 uncultured Chitinophagaceae bacterium
CCCTTTAAGAACGATCTTTTTATTTATAGAAATGCTCTTTTCAAGATACAAACCAGCATCTACCAGAACAGTATCGCCGGCATCAGCAGAACTAATTGCAGCATTAATTGATTTATATAACTGATTCTTTCCAACATGTATCGCTTTCGAAAAAACATTTGTCGTGCAATGCAACAGACACAATATGATCAAAAAATATTTCATTGGTTTAACTCACCCCAGGTTAGACTTTTTCCGGAATATTGCTGCATCATTTTTTTCATACTGTCTTCATTTGCAAAAGCTGCAATATTGCCGTTCATTGGACTTTTAAATAATTCACTTTGTAATATGAAAGCATGATCTGCTTTTACAAATGCATGATCATTACTAAAATCAATAAAATACACATCTGCAATTTCATTTTGCTCGATCATTTTTGAATGAAGAAATGACAGTAAGCAATGCGAATCATCGAACTTATAGGCCTTTCCTTTTTTGGTTACTATCTCAGCACCAAAACGATTATCACTGATCGTCATTTTACAAAAATCACAATTGTCCTTTCCTAAATTGATGTGCTTAGGTTCGGTATTGCAACTGCTGATAAAAAACATACCGATGATCGGGGCCATCAATTTTACATTATTATCACTAAGCTTCATTTTTTTTAACCCTCTTACTTCTATCATTAACAATAACAGAAGTAATGTACCCGCCAAAACAAAGATCCATCCGCCGATATCAGGCATTGAGTATGCACCAAAATTCAGTAATTGTTTGTAGCCTATGAGGGGTGGCTGATATGACATACCGGGAACCTTGATGGCTGCTTCAGGATTCAGGTCGTGCCCGTAATTAAATTCCCATCGCCAAAAATCGACCATCGCCAACACACCAAAACTTACAAAAAGTATGAATAGTATGTACAATAATTTTCTTTTTCCGATCAATCCAGTTAAAACAAAAGCTGCAGCAAAAAATAAAATAAAGTAGGGTAACACTGAAAATTCAACAAAATCTTTTTCATGCAAAGTCTTCATGCCGATATAGTGGTTCAATCCATTGATGATATCAACATTGCCGCCTAATCGGTTGGCATAAATGGCTAAACTCAATCCTTCAGGATATTGAGGGGCATTTAATTCTATACTCCACATCGGAACATATAAAACAGCAATGAGCGAAAGGCCGCATAAGAATAAAATAATTCTTGTCGCTGTTTTCAATCTATTCGTTTTCATATCACATCATTAAATAAAAAGAGAGGTATGTGCTACTGAATTGACACACCTCTCTTTTTTAGGGAAATTATTTCTTTGTTGTACTGTCTGCGTTTGGCAGATTAGTACCTAAACTGTAACTGATAGGCACATTGCTTCCTGCCTGTGATACTCGCACATATCCCTGCATTTCCTGATGTAATGCGCTACAGAAATCTGTACAATAGATTGGTATGATACCAACCCTGTCTGGTGTCCATTTTAACGTTTGTGTTTCGCCCGGCATGATCAATAACTCAGCATTCCCTGCGGCCTTAATTGCAAAGCCATGTGGCACATCCCAATCCTGTTCAAGATTCGTGATATGGAAATAAACTTCATCTCCCAGTTTTACACCTTCAATATTATCAGGAGAAAAATGGGAACGAATAGCAGTCATATAAATATGTACTTTATTTCCTTCTCTTACTACTTTGGTGGTGCTTTCGCCTTTAGAAACGTATTTATTCGTATTCTCATCAATCTTAAAGAATTTTACAGAATTATTCTTGATCAGATCAGCAGAAACAGCCTGTGCATAGTGCGGTTCGCCAATGGTTGGGAAGTCTAAGATCAATTGCATCTTATCTCCGCTGATATCATACAACTGTGCACTCTGTGCTAACTCAGGACCTGTTGGCAGATAACGGTCTTTTGTGATCTTATTATAAGCGATCAAATATTTTGCATTTGGCTTCTTTGTATCTCCACCGGGAATACATAAATGACCAACAGAGTAATAAGTAGGTGCTCTGTCCAACACTTTCAAATCTTTAATATTCCATTTCACTACTTCTGATGAAACGAAGAATGAAGTGTAGGCATTTCCCTTACCGTCAAACTCTGTATGTAAAGGCCCGAGACCAGGTTTCTTTACTTCACCATATAAAGCAGATTCATATTTGATGATCGGAATACCATCATAATCTCCGATATAATCTTTTGCAGCAATCGCTGCTTGAATCTTATCGAAACTGAATACCGGTATCAATGCAGCAAGTTTGCCGCTGCCTACAATGTATTCGCCTGTTGGATCAACATCACAACCGTGCGGGGATTTAGGGCAAGGAATAAAATAACAAATGTCTTTCAGCAGTTTTGTATCTAATACTGTTACTTCTGTTTTAATTTCGGAAGTGGCAGTATGTGTTTTCTCGTCATATACATTATGTGCATATTTTACAGATTGCTTCCTTCCTTTACCTGCTTTTAAATACTCTTCCGCTTTCTTCCAATTTACAGCCATAATAAAATCTTTATCATTCTGAGAAGCATTAACTTCTAATAAGGTATTAGCTTGTTCTGTATTATAGCATGAGAAAAAGAACCATCCATGCGATTTTTCCTTACCGGAATGGCTCAAATCAAAATTCACACCCGGGCATTGCAATTGAAATGCAATATCCATTTTACCACTTCCTTTGTCTACACTGATAAAACTGATGGTGCCTTTAAAATTTTTCTTGTATGTATTAATAGGCACATCGCCATTTACATCATCAGGTGGTACACTAAATCTAGTACCTGCAACAACATATTCCGTGTTTTCAGTAATGAATGGGGATGAGTGATTACCTGCACTGTTAGGTAATTCAATGATCTCTGAGGTATGAAAAGTAGAGAGATCAACCCTTGCAACACGTGGTGTATTATTAGCATTAGCAAAAATCCAGCGACCATCAATCTCACCGTTTGTTTGAGACAGGTCTAAATGATGCTGGTCATCCCAGGGAATAAATCCATGCGATGTGTTTAACATTGGTTTTGATTCTTCACTGAATCCGTAACCATTTTCAGGATTGATAGAGAAAATGGGAACCACTTTTAAAAGCCTTCCACTAGGCAATCCATAAACACTCATTTGACCGCTGAATCCACCTGAAACAAAATTGTAAAACTCATCGTATTTGCCGGGAGCAACATAGACTTTGGATGCAGCATCAGCACTTACAGCATTGCCTGCATTTTTGGGTTTACAGGCAATGAAGCCTATTACTAATGCAACAGCTATCAAAGCCATTGCACTGAACTTATAAGTTCTCATATTAGTTGTTTTAGGATTTATAAAAAACGAAATGTTGTTTTATAGTAGGGTTATTTTATACCATCATTTTTACGCATGAATTCATAGATTCCTCTTGCATCATCATCGCTTACATTTTGATTAGGCATTCTTACTAAACAGATTTCTAATAATGCTTGTGCCTTAGGATCTTTATTAAGCATTGCATCTGTATTGGTAACAAAATTCATGATCCATTCTGCTGTATGTCTTTTCGTTACACCAGTCCATCCCGGCCCGACTAATTTTTCACCCGTTAATTTGTGGCAGGCACTGCATTTAACCGTATACACTTTTGTGCCGTTTTCCAAGAGTTTTGCATCAATAGTAGCAGCTACTTCTACTTTTGTGAATTTACCTTCGCCACGTTGAGGATCATAAGACGGATTATCGTTAGTTGTTGCTTCACTGCCAGGGGCCTTCGTAGTTGATCCGCCATTTTGATTTCCACAAGCATAGGCAGTAACAACTACCAACATCATTACCAGAACTTTTTTCATGCGACTTTATTTTTTAGTTGTAATTGATTGCACAAGATTAGTTATCAGCCATTCAGCATTTTATGCGTACAATCATAACTGAGGAAAAAATATATAAATGCAATAACATCGATCATAAACACTGGTTGCTAAGCACTTATGATGAGGAACCTAAAATCATGACCATTATCATGAATAAGGTCTTTCATAAAAAATAGTTTCGTTCAAACTTCATAACTTTAAGAACTATCTGATTATGACTGAGATGATTGATATTGATACATTGCTCGCCTGGGGTGGCACCTATAAAAAATTGGCAGCTAGAGAGATCTTATTCAATGAAGGGAATCAATGTTCTTTTTACTATCAATTGATAAGCGGTAGTATCAGATGGGTAAATATTGACGACGAAGGGAAAGAATTTATTCAAACCATTATAGAACCCGGAGAATGCTTTGGCGAAATGCCCTTATTTGATGACGGCCCTTATGCCGCTGCAGCAATTGCTGATGAAGAAGCAGTCGTTATCAGATTATCGAAATCAACATTCCTGCAACTGCTCAAAGAAAATTTTGATATCCATTTTTCATTCAGTAAACTATTGGCAAAAAGAGTGCGGTTTAAATTCCTGATTCTGAAATCGATCGCCTACCATGCACCCGAAGCAAGAATATCAGCTCTTATAAATTATCTCAAAAAAGAAAATAAAAATTTCTGCCCTAAATGCAATCAGCTACAATTGACAAGGCAACAAATCGCTGATATGACAGGTTTAAGAGTAGAAACTGTGATCCGAGCCATTCGGCAGATGCATAAAAAAGGTGAGTTGGTGATAGACAAGGGCAAAGTGTATTGTTAGCTATGATTACAATCATATAGTCTATAGTTAGCTATATCTAATTTGCAACCAAACAAACTGCATGAATGTTACTCTGCGAAATTGGTTGCGCATTTCAATCTTTAATCTAATGCTTGTAGCATCTATCGGTGTTATTCTTCGTTATAAAATTGCATTTTCACTACCTTTTATCGATCAGAAACACTTATTACACGGTCACTCCCATTTTGCATTTTCCGGTTGGATTACACAAGCATTGATGGCTTTGTTGGTTCATCATCTTTCAAAATATAAAGGCGAAGGCGTTTATAAACAATATCGGATACTTTTATTCGGAAATCTCCTTACCGCTTACGGCATGTTGCTGAGTTTTCCTTTGCAGGGTTATGGACTTGTTTCAATCAGTTTTTCAACATTGTCTATTTTTATTTCATACTTTTTTGCAATAAAATTTTGGAAGCATCTAAACAGTGTCGAGCATAAGCAAATAAGCTTTTTATGGTTCAAAGCGGCTTTGCTGTTTAATGTTATTTCATCGCTAGGTGCTTTTTCTCTTGCGTATATAATGGCTGCCAAAATCACGAATCAAAATTTTCAATTAGCAGCTGTCTATTTTTTCCTCCATTTTCAATATAACGGTTGGTTCTTCTTTGTAATCATGGGCTTATTGTTTTCACAATTAGAAAGAATAGAGCATATCAAAAACCAATTAAGAATTATTTTTTGGATGTTTTGCTTAGCCTGCCCGCCAGCGTATTTTTTATCAGCTTTGTGGATGCCTATTCCTTTTCCAATTTACTGCTTTGTAGTGACTGCAGCAATAACACAATTGATCGGATGGCTGTTTTTAGCAAAGCTCATGATAAAGAATATAAGCACTATAAAGTCGTTTTTTTCTGAAAAAGGAAGATTGTTATTAATGCTTTCGGGAATTGCCCTAACAATAAAATTGTTACTGCAACTGTTTTCTACTGTTCCTTCCTTAAGTCAATTGGCATTTGGATTCAGGCCTATTGTAATTGGCTATTTGCACCTTGTTTTGCTAGGCGTTACGAGCATTTTTATTATAGGATATATTCTTTCGCTTGAAATATTATCAATTGATAAGGGTTTCAGGAAAGGCCTTTTAATATTTATTTCAGGTATTATCATCAATGAATTGTTTTTGATGATACAGGGAGTTGCAGCGTTGGCTAATACAGGCATTCCGCTTATAAATGAACTATTATTCTGTATCGCCCTGATCATGTTCAGTGGCATTTTGATCATGAATGTGCAACTATGCCATTTTAAAAACAAGATCAGGTGATCGAACTATTTATTGCAAGATGATTTGAATCATAAGGTTTAAAAAATAGACATAGCAACTTTGCTGAAAATTAAACAACATGGAAAATATCAAACAACAAACCTTAAAGAGCATAGCATTAGAACATCATGAAGTTATCCCTGTTCTGGAAAAATATAGTCTTGATTTCTGTTGTCGTGGCGGTAAAACTTTAACAGAAGTATGCCTTGAAAAAGACCTCGACATCAGCAGTCTCATTGAAGAAATGCAGCAAGCTGCTCCGGTAAAAGCGCAAATGCCTTTTACTGAAATGAATGCTGAACAGCTCATCTCGTTCATTCTGATCCATCATCATTTTTATGTAAAGAATTCTATCCCTACCATTTATAACCATATAGAAAAAGTTGTGACAAAGCATGGTGATAAATATCCCAATATGCAACAGGTATTACAATTGTTTACAGCCGTTCGCGAAGAGTTATTGCCGCATATGCAAAAAGAAGAAATGATCCTCTTCCCCAGAATAAAAGAGCTAGTTACTTCTGTCGAAAATAATGATCAACAAGTATTTGCACCCGGGTTTATTGATGGCCCTGTATTGGTAATGGAAACTGAACACGATAATGCAGGACAGTTAATGTTTGCTATCAGGGATCTTACCAATCATTATACAGCCCCTGAAACAGCATGCACAACACATAAGGTTTGTCTGGAAGAATTAAAAGCTTTTGAGGAAGACCTGCATCAGCATGTGCATATAGAAAATAATATTCTTTTTCCAATGGCTAAAAAGATGATGGAAGTATAGTTTTAATTTATTAGGCAATGTTCAAAAAACTAACAATCATCATTTTGTTTGCTGCATTTGCAGTTCAAACCTTTGATAAGGCGCTGATTGTATTTAACTATTATAGTAATACTGTTTCATTTGCAAAAAATTGTGAGAACAAAGCAAAACCCATGATGCATTGCAATGGTCGTTGTCAGATGATGAAGAAATTAAAACAGGAAGAAAACAAAGAAAAGCAAAACCCGGGAAGAAGAAATGATAATAAAGATGAGATAGTATACTATTCAAAAAAGCAATTTGATCTTCAACCTTTTAATACTTTAGTAGTAATTACTTTCCCGCATTTTAATAACGGTGTTACAAGCGATATCGCTTTTAGCTTCTTTCAGCCTCCCAAAGCTTAGCTTCTTCTTTGATCTTTTTTTTATTCAATTCATTTATTCAACTCTCAAAACAATGAAAAAGTTATTCATTGCTGTTATCTTTCTGTTAGCAGCATCAAGTGATTATGCCTGCAGTATCTGCGGTTGCGGTGGCGGAAATTTATATATGGGTTTATTTCCCAGTTTTAAAAAATCATTTATCGGTTCGAGATGGAACTATGCAGAATATCATACATCTTTATTAAATGACCCTACTCAGTACAGTGATAATTTTTATAACACATTCGAGATATGGGGTGGGTTTAATATCGGCAAACGTTGGCAGGTATTGGCTTTTCTTCCATATCATCACAATATTCAAAATGATGATGATGGAAGAATGACGAAAAGCGGTTTAGGTGATATTACTTTGCTGGCCAATTACAAATTGTTTGACACAAGGTTTCAGAAAAATGCATCCACTAAATCATCCCAACAGGTTTGGATCGGCGGTGGCATTAAAATGCCCACCGGAGCATTTAGTGTAAATGCAAATGACAGCACTACTACAATGGCAGATATCAATGCGCAAATCGGAACAGGAAGTGTGGATCTTTTTTTAAATGCAAGGCATTCTATCCAATTTAACAGATTCGGAATCAGCTCATCGGTAAGCTATAAGATCGGGCTGCCCAACAGTCAGGGTTATAAATACGGAAATAAATTAATAATCAACAGTATTGCATTTTACAGGATTATCAGGGAAACTATTACCCTATCACCCAACGCAGGATTAACGATTGAAAATATTGAGAGCAACCGTTTGAATGGTCACAAAATTTATTTGAGTGATGGGTTGAACTCAGGTAGCTACACCACCGGTGGGCAGGTATTGAGCGCTTTGGCAGGTGTAGAATTAACCTTTAAACAAGTGACCATAGGCGCTAATATTCAGGCCCCTTTTGCACAGGAGATTGCTGCCAATCAAACCCGCCTTAATATAAAGGGGATGATGCATGTCGCGTTTGCTTTTTAATTAGCCAATTAGGTTTTACAGGACAAATAGCTGCAAAACCTAATTTTCCTTCAAGTTTTTGTATGGAAAACAATTGATTCTTAAATAAACCTTCCTTTTGTGATACTTTTTTGGAACAGCCTATTTTTTGGATAAATTACGTCTTTAAATACCCCACATTTTACCAAAAAAACGTTCGATGATGCGTTTGTGGGACTTTGATTTGTGGGACGTTTATTTGGGAAAATGATCGGTTTGGTAACAGCAACTCTTTTTAAAAATGGGTTGATAAAAAATTTGTCTCAGAAAAGGAAGGTTTATTTAAGAATCAATTGTTTTCCATACAAAAACTTGAAGGAAAATTAGGTTTTGC
>CAIVCF010000020.1 GCA_903904335.1 uncultured Chitinophagaceae bacterium
ATCTGCATTTATTGGATCTGGCATCGCAATTCTATTTGCCATTGTCATAACATTCTTTGAAAAACAAATTCTTAATCAATGCTACAAATCTGTAGAAGAGCTGAATAAGTTGCTTGATGGTTTACATTCAGGTGGTGTTGGTGAAGATTACCTTGCAAGATTAGTGACTGCTGCAGAAAGCTCAGCAACGCATGCCGCAGCCCTAAAAGATGCTTTGATGCGCGATCTTGAAGAGTTAATGAATAAACAAGCTGGGCAGATAGGCACAGCTATAGCCAATTCACTTCAGGAGCCGATGGACAGAATATCTGGTGCTGTTGAGAAAGCATCGGGGCAACAAGGCGAGGCTGTAACGGGGTTGTTAGAAAACTTAATGACAGCATTCATGGCAAAAATAGATGACACATTCGGTTCACAAATCAAAGGTATCAATGAAGCAATTCAAAAGTCTTCTGATTCAATGATGACTGTCCAAGATGCTATGACTAGGCTTATAGGCGACATTTCAAATGCTGGACAAAATGCAGCAACTGAAATGTCAAAGAAGATGGAAGAGTCGATGGATCGAGCAGCTCTTGCCCAAGAGAATATGAATAATCAACTTCGTGAATTTATAAATGAATTGAAAAGATTATTTGTTGAACAGCAAGTTGAAGCAAAAGACGCCATGAATGAAACCATGCGTTCTGTTATGGAAGAACTTCAAAAAGCTATTAATAGTATTGCTGAAGAGCGAGGAAAACAAATTGACCAGGATGCCAAGAGAACAGAAGACCTAACTGCTTCAACGCAAAATTTATACGCTGGGCTTTCTGATAGCGTAACTAAACTAGTAGACGATATTAAAGATTCAGTAATTAAAACAGAGCAAAATATTACAGCAATCCAGAATGTAGCAACTGATGCAATTGGCGGCATGAATACAGGCGCTTTAAACATGAGAAATGCGGCTGATAAGTTTACAGATGCTGGCAATGCGGTCGTGGACGTTTTGGATCAAAGCAAAAATATTACAGTTCAAATGGAGACAGCTGCTAACTCTTTACAGTCAACTACCGCTGTGGTTCGTGAATTATTCAATAGGTATGAAGAATCTCGACAAGCAAACTTAGGCTATGTTGCTGAGCTAACTAATCTTATTGCTACAGCAAAACGAGAAGCTGGGGTGAGTCAACAAATCGTTGAAGACATGGAGCGAATTATTGGCTCATTAGGAGCTGCTGAGAAAGCAAGCACTGTCTACCTAGATAAGGTTAATGATGTTTTAAAACAATCATTCGAAACGTTCAACGGTGAGATGCTTGCAGCGGTTTCTAAAATGAATAAAGAAAATGATGATCTGACTAGTTCGGCTATTGGTGCGTTAAGTAGTGCTGTAGAAGTAATGGTTGCATCTACATTAAAGCTTCGCAAGGATAATTAATGTTTAATCGTGCTTATAAAAGGCCAAAGCCAAAAGACGAAGCTGAAAAACCATTTTGGATTTCCTATTCGGATTTAATGACAGCATGTATGACACTCTTTTTAGTTGTGATGGCGGTCACGATTGTTTTTCTAGAAGACAAATACAAGCCAAAGCCAGACTATAGGGGTGAAGCTATTCAGTCATGTTTTTCAGAACTAGAAAAGAATGCTAGCAAGGAATTTCCTGATGCTAAAGTTATTTACAATTTTGGGGATTCTATTCGTATAGATTTGGGTTCAATAGTTAATTTCAAATCAGGGGATTTTCAAATATCTCAAGAGGGAACGAATTTCCTAAGATCATATATACCTTCCGTTCTTCATTCTGTTAAATCAAAATCTTGTAAGAAATACTTCAGGCGTGTCGTCGTAGAAGGTTATACCGATACAGATGGCGATTATTTGACCAACCTGAAATTATCTTTAGACAGAAGCCGACAGGTAGTATGTTCTCTATCTCCTAAAGTCCAATCGACAATATCTTTAAGTACTACAGAACAAAATGAAGTGCGTGACTTATTTCTAGTTGGCGGTTTTTCATTTAATTCTCTTAAACCATCTAAATCTGAAAGTAGACGCGCAGAGCTAAAACTGGAGTTTTGGCAAGAAAATGAAGAAGCCAAATACAAAAGAGAAAATCCAAATAAAATCGATATGTCTTCCAAGGCTTTTGGCAATTGCTAAAAATTACAGAACTACAAAACGCATTACTTTCCATTTCTAGGAATTTGTCTGATGGAAACCAATTGGTTTGGAGTTTTGCCAAAACTAGAAAAGCATATGATGACGTAAAGGAGAAGTTTAAAGATGCTGGAAAGCCCAAAGATTCAGTAGCATTCGAAGCTGCAAGAAATTATGTTTTAGGTGAAATAGCGGCACAAGATCCTATTGCTGACTTAGTCGCATTTGCAATACATAAAAAGATTGATAGCCTAAATCAATCTGTTTTTAATAATCCAGAAAAGCTAGATGAATTATTAGCGGCATATAAAGCTAAATGTGAACGCGGTGTTGATATGGCCATCACCTGGAATGGTTTAATGCGTTCATACTTTGAAGCAAATCCAGTCAACACATCAAATCGCTATATTTTCGAACAATCACAAGAAAAAATTCGAAGATTTCTAAACGATACTTGGGATCAAGTTAAGAAATCAACTGAATTTAAATTAACTTGGATGAGTTCGATTGATGAAAATTTAGATTTGTTAAGTTCAGAGCCATGTAATAAGTATGCACGTTACTGGTTCGAAGGCAATGATCGTTTAATTTTAAAAGTATCTTCCGAAATTCAAATCCCTTCTGCTAGTTGGTTTTGGGAAAAGCTATTCATAAGCTGTGTTCAGCATGTTGTCAATTTAGAGGATCAAAA
>CAIVCF010000021.1 GCA_903904335.1 uncultured Chitinophagaceae bacterium
AAAAATATTATCGAAGAAGCCATGTTTTTTCGGAATGGTGATAACCAGATCGATTTCTTTTTCAACAACAAATTCATTGATGCATTCTGTAAAATCTGCGAAATCAGCAAAATGGTATTCCGGATGGTACCCTGCGAATAATGTATCGAGCATTAAGCTTTCAAATTTTACTTGAGGAATATTTTCTCTGTTGAAACTATCAACATGCAGCACAAATAATTTTGCTTTTGTAAGATCCAATAATTGTTTGATAGGCTTAACAGGAGTGGATTCCACTACTTTATGAAAATCACAAGCAAATAATACTTTATCAAATTTTGTGAATTTAGCTTTTTGCGGAATGATCAATACGGGGATATTGATGTTTTTTGCAACACTAATGGTATTACTACCAAAAAGATTTTCCTGTAAAGCGCCGCCACCTGTAATTCCCATTACGATCATGTCTACTTTCTGCATCTTGCATAATTCGATAATACCATCTGTCAACAAGGCAAATTCACTGATTGTTTCCAAACTGATGCTATTATTTGCATAATCTATCAATTCAGCTTTAAAATTAACCAGTGCTTCTTCACTTCCCTCTTTAATAGCGTCAAGATCCAAAGCACCCAAAGCCGGAATCATCGGATCTGCAACAACACTGAAACCGCTTTGATATGTATTATATAAAATAATTTTTTCCGCCTGAATCTGTTTGGCTAACTCAATGGCAAATCGTGCCGCATTTTTTGCAGTTGCTGAAAAATCGGTTGGCACTAATATCGTTTTCATATTACTGATTTTGTTCACTAAAGTTAGAAATACGATTATGTAAAAACTATGATATTCATCAGCAATAAAAAAGCTCCGCAAGGACTGCAGAGCTTTCTTCACAGAAGTTATATATGCAAAAAACAGAGGCTACAAATTTTCGATGATGCCAGCAATACCCTGTCCGCCGCCAACACAAGCTGTTACCATTCCGTATTTTTTGTTCAATCGTTTCATATCATTCAAAACCTGAATCGTCAACTTAGCTCCTGTACAACCCAAGGGATGGCCCAATGCAATGGCACCGCCATTGATATTTACTTTGTCCGTATCCAATCCCAATTCACGAATAACAGCTAATGATTGTGAAGCAAAAGCTTCATTCAATTCTATCAAATCAATATCATTCAAACTCATGCCTGCTTGCTTTAGCACTTTTGGAATGGCTGCAACAGGACCAATGCCCATAATACGCGGATGCACACCGGCGCTGGCGCAATTCACCAATCGGCCAATGGGTTTCAATCCTAATTCATTCATCATCTTTTCACCCATCACTATCACGAAAGCCGCACCATCACTGGTTTGTGAGCTATTACCTGCAGTAACACTTCCTCCAATGGCAAATGCAGGTTTTAATTTTGATAATCCTTCAACAGTTGTATCAGCTCTTAAACCTTCATCAGTATCAACAATATAATTCCTGACAGCTTTTTTTCCTTTTTCATTCAGATAAACATCTTCCACATTGATGGGAAGGATGCCACTTTTAAAATAACCGTTCTCAATTGCAGTTTTTGCTTTCATGTGAGAATGGTAAGCAAACACATCCTGATCTTCTCTGCTCACATGATATTCTTTCGCAACTGCCTCGGCAGTTAATCCCATGCTTAAATAATAATCAGGTTCGTCTTTTGCAATGGCATAAGAAGGAACTGTTTTCCATCCTGCTGTTGGAACGAGGCTCATACTTTCTGTTCCACCTGCAACAATACATTCAGCCATACCTGTGCGAATTTTTGCAGTAGCCACAGCAATACTTTCCAACCCGCTGGCGCAATAACGATTGATAGTGATGCCCGGCACTTCAATGCCTAATGCTTTGGCAGCAATAATTCTTCCGAATTGTAAACCCTGTTCTGCTTCGGGAACAGCATTACCCACGATCACATCATCAATTCTTTTGGGATCTAATTGAGGAGTGGCCGCCATCAAACCTTTGATCACTTCAACGGCGAGATCATCGGGACGAAAAAATCTGAATCCGCCTTTTTTACTTTTTCCAACTGCGGTTCTGTAACCCGCAACAATGTAAGCTTCCTGCATGGCAAACGAATTTTGAAAGTCAAATGTAATAAAAAGTTGTTTATGCAACTAAATTTGAAAATAAGTTTTTGTTAACCTGCTCTAAAGCGCATGGCGTCGATCGTTGCGTCGCACACCTCAAGGTTCTTCTTTCAATGAAACTTTCTTTCTCACCCTTTTAAACAGTCAATCTCTGTTCAGATTATCTTTGCGCCATGTATTATTTGTTACGCGATCTTTTATTTCATTTTCCGCCTGAAGAAGTACATTATTTTTCGATGAGCATGCTCCACAAAGCTTGCAGTATTCCTCCAATTAAAAATATTATCAGCAAAAATTTTTCTTTTGATCATCCAACACTTGAAAAGGAATTATTCGGATTGCATTTTAAAAACCCTGTTGGTCTGGGTGCAGGCTTCGATAAAAATGCTGTGTACTTAAATGAATTGGAAGCATTGGGTTTTGGATTTGTTGAAATTGGAACAGTAACACCCAAAGCACAACCGGGTAATGAACAACCGAGAGTGTTTCGTTTGCCAAAAGATAAAGCACTCATAAATCGTATGGGTTTTAATAACGAAGGAGCAATTGCTGTTCGTGAAAGACTTGAAAAATGGAATAGCAGCCCATCGTCCGCTGCCCACCATCCAATGATCATCGGCGGAAACATCGGCAAAAATAAAATCACTCCTAATGAAGACGCATGGAAAGATTATAAAATTTGTTTTTCTGAATTATTTGATGTGGCAGACTATTTTGTGGTGAATGTTAGTTCTCCAAATACACCAGGTCTTCGGGAATTACAGGAAAAAGAATCATTGCGGAAAATATTATCGCATCTTCAAAATATCAATCAGTCAAAACCAAAACCAAAACCATTGTTATTAAAGATCGCACCCGATCTTACAAAAGAACAATTGGATGATATCGTCGCTCTTTCGTTTGAAATAAAATTAGACGGACTGGTTGCAACAAATACAACTTTAAGCAGAGAAAATCTTGCAACTCAAAATGTAGAACTGATAAATCAGCAAGGCGGATTAAGCGGAAAACCTTTAACAGTAAGGAGTACAGAAGTTGTTGAATATTTATCTCAACAAACCAAAAGCCAAATTCCTATTATGGCAAGTGGCGGTATTTTTACTGGTGAAGATGCTAAAGAAAAATTAAATGCAGGTGCTTCTTTGGTTCAAGTGTGGACAGGTTTTATTTATGAAGGCCCGATGATTGTAAAAAATATTTGTAAGAGTTTAGTTCACTGATCAATTCATTCATTCATTGTATAAAATAAAATGCCTCACTTAACGCGAGGCATTTATTATTTATAGGATTAGGTAGAATAAACGCAAAGAGTTTTTAAGTAATTGTAAGGATGAGGAATTTGATTCATCAATCTTATCACTACATCATTAAATAACC
>CAIVCF010000022.1 GCA_903904335.1 uncultured Chitinophagaceae bacterium
CGCATCGAATAAGAAAATGCCTGATCATCGGTCAACTGACGATAACCGGCTAAACTGGCCAGATACACATCATTCAGTCCAAGGTCTTTTAACCAGGGTGTATAGTTTACTCCAATAGCTGTTCCCATTTTATTGAATGGCGTTTTGCCCAGATTCCAGAAGGGGGCATTTACATCGGGCGATGAAGCAATACCCGCATCTCCCATTCCCCCGCCTCTTGCATCAGGAGATATCCTCAAAAAGGGAACTGCAGTGGTCACCACATTAACGGTGCCTGTCTGCGCCTCTACCGTCCCGCAAACTGAACCCAATATTATAAATAACAAGATGGCAGCCCCAAATGAATGTCGTTTCATGAATTAAAATTTAATTAAACATTGTATTCTTATGATCATTTTGTTTCTTTTCTTATTCGAAACATCTTTTTTTTCCTATTAGTAATCTATTTGACAAAAAAGTTCAATCAATTTTCTTGTCGTCATCATTGCCCTATCGTTGAAGCCACAGAAGTACAACAGCTTAATCAGGGTACTATCCCGAAAATGGGCTGTTATCATTTTCGGGGGTCTTTTTTTACGTAACCTTATTCGGTTACCTTTTTTGGACAAGAAAAAAAGAATAGAAAATCAATCAGTCCTTTACCATAAAGCCGTCAGGCTTTGGCTATGCAAAACTTACACACTTAATTGATGCATGACTGCATCAACACCCTGTCCTCATTAATTTCAAATTGATAAACTGTTAGATCCAATAATTACTTAACGTAGAGTTTCTGCCATTCAATACTTTTAGAGTAGAATTAATTTTTGGGTCGCAACAGCAACACCATTAATTGATGTTACAATAATACGATAAATATACATACCAGCTTGCATTTTTCTCCCATTTTCACTGCGCCCATCCCATTGAATACTGATCTGTCTGTTTCCCGAACTATTTAAGCTTTTTTTAATTTCATCAACCAGCAATCCGTTCATGCTAAAAATATCGATCGTAACATTCAGGTCAATACCGGGTTGATTATGCTCGAATGAAAAGGTCGTGTTGTTCTGAAAAGGATTCGGATAATTGAACAGTTTTTGTATCTGTAGTTTATTCTTTTTGACCACGGTAAATTCTATCACAGCAGTGCCCGAATTGTCAGCCACATCCCATGCTTTTATTTTGATGCTATGTTTGCCTTCTGCTAAATTGGATAACTGATACAAGACTTGCCCCTGCTGATAACTGTCCGCAACAGCAGTATAAAAACTATTCAATACGATAATATTCTTTTCATCGCCGTCAATCACTGCGGTGATATCATGGCCGATACCCGTACCCACCGTATTGATCCCTGATGAATCGAATAATTGGATGAGCAAAACAGGATTCTCATCTGTCAGTCCACCATTCTTGAAATTTGTATCATTCATGAAAGGATGAATGGTCGGACCAGCAGTATCAGTCGAAATAATAGTTCCCGCCCCACCAATAAAAAAAGAAGTGGACATGCCATTCGCATCATTGGTTCCATCATCTGCATACAAACTCAATCTTCCTCTTCCGGTTTGATAACTGATATCTTTCGGAACAATAAAACTAAAATTGAACAGCCCGTTCTTTACGGTTGAAATTCCTTTGTACAACACATTGGTTTGTGTGCTGAATTGTGTGACCGGACTTGCAGGATCATTACCCAATGTATTTACCAATTGTGCTTTATCATACACAGTGGTGTACAGTGTTCCGTTAAAATCATTCTTGAAATTACCCGCTGCATCTGTCAACTTTCCTGCAAAAGAATATTTGTTCAGTGCCTTCAAAGTATCATTACCACTGATGTTTTGTCCATTGATTGATAGCAATTGTAATTTCCAAACAGGATAGGCTAATTTCATGGCAGGATCACCCAACAAAACAAATTTCCTGTTATTATACACATCACTATAGGTTTGATAAGTATAATTTTTTGTACGTTTAACAGCTTCCCCCAAACTCAAATAATTTCCGGTTGCATCGGGCTGTAAAGCGATCTTTACATAGTTATCATTCAATACCAAATTACTCGCTGCAAACACTACTCTTGTTGTTGTCATCAATGCAATCGCACCAATGCTGTCATCATACAATAAACTACCACCCAATGAATTTTTGGTGGGATCATCATAGGGTGCAAAATCACAAGTGGCCGTAATGAATAATGGAAGTTTATTGGGATTATTGAATTGCTGCAATTCTGTATTCGTTAAAACCGCTGATGCAGATAATTGTTGGTAACCGCCATGACCTGTATAATTAAACACTAAACTGCCATCAAATATTTGATTGACGATGGCAGCATTCACATCCGGATAACGGCTGCCGCCACTTCCGCTCACCATTTTATAAGCATCTAAATAAATCTTCGACTGATTGAATAATGGATTTGTTGCAGATGCATCTCCCGAAACAATTTCCGCATCATTCAAATGCAGGTCATTGTCTTTATCATCGGCAGTAAAGATCATTTGGTTGCGCCAAGGACCCAAATTGGATGGCGATTGATAACGAATGATCTTATCCACCATCGTCTTTGCTTGCTGTACATTTCTTGCAGGCAATCTGCCGATACCGATATCCAACAATCCGGGTGGTGAGATGGCATTCACATCATCATGATCATCGAGCAAACCAAAAAAATCATCTGATACCAATGTCGATAAAGGATCTGTGGAATTCAAAGATTCATAAGAGGCAACGAGGTTGCTGTTATTGCTGATCCTGTTTTTATAATCGAAGGATGCAGCACCAAAGAGTAACAGATATTTCGGGCGAAGCGTAGAATCCGTTCCTGCTTTATCATAATACATTTTTACAAAGTCGCGCAAAGCAGACGGGTCCGTTATTCCGGAAGAAAACTCATTGAATATTTTATCTGTTGCTGCTACTGTTACCACATAGCCATCATGCTGCAAATGAAAAGCTGCCAAACGATTTGCTTCACTCAATAAGGATGGATGGGTGATGATGATCAGATCTGCTTTTGCTGATTGATGCAGGTTTTGATTGTCCACTTTTCCAATAATGATGGGCACTAAAAAGTTCGCATTATTAAATGCAGCATACTCTCTTAATCTTGCCGCATCATTTTTAAAAACGCTTTGATTATTATTAAATGATGCATTCATTTTTTCGGGCTGCAAAGGATTCGTTATCTCCCAAACTTCTGTTGCAGCTATTGTATTATTTATAGTGAATGATGCAACATTATTGTTGGCTACAGATGACCAGTCACGAAAAAAGATCTGGCTCTGATTATTCATTGCCAATGTTTTTCTTCCATTCAATTCAAACCAATCTAACCAGCCCTGAGCGCCGCTGACCCCTGCATTAAAATTGAACTGAACTATTAATGGTGATTGCGTTGCAGAGAAATTATTCTGCTGTGTAACAACATTGGCATAAGCATCTAAAAAATATCCCGATACAGCGGGAATACCGACTGTTTGTAATGCTTGATTATTTACTGAAACAGCAAAACTGCTGGCAGCCCCAACACTACGCCCTGCAAGGCTTGTAGACAATACTAATGGTTGCGAAGAGATCAATCCCGTAAAATCAACAGGAAAAGAACGGGTCAATGTATTTCCGTTATTCGTGCTGAATTCCTCGCCATA
>CAIVCF010000023.1 GCA_903904335.1 uncultured Chitinophagaceae bacterium
CTTGCATTTTGTCAACTGGTGACGCTTTTGCTTTTGAGACACTAATCTTTTCTTTTTTAGCTTTTAAAACTTTCGACATTTTATATTAAACTATATCTTCATAATTTTTTCAGAAATTAATTCAGATAAAAATAATATTCTGTTTCGAAACAAAAGAAATTATAATGATGATTTTATGGTGCTGAATTTTTTTTAGCATTCATTGCTTTTCGATATGCATTTTTTCCTGCTTCAATTACTTCATTGGCACGGTAAAACTCAAAAACATTACAGCAGTTTCGTGGTACTTCAATCAAAAGGTCGGGTGAATGATTTTCGATCATCATTTCAGTTAATCTGTCTTGCGTAAAATCGTAAGAAGTATTAAGCAGATCAAACAAACTCAATTTTGGCAAAGCTTTTTGTTGAACAGTATCTTCTTTTTTGCTTATGACAGGAAATTTCGGTAACCATTCCCAATAACTGTTTGCATCGGTTTCTTTTGCAGTTATTTGTTGTTTAGGAAAATATTGTGCAGCACCGTTTAAATTCACCGCAACAATAATGGCGTCTTCTTTTTTGCGAACAAGATTCAAAGGCAAGGGATTTAAAACACCGCCATCTACCAAAATAGAATCATCATTCATTACAGGAGTAAATACTCCGGGGATACCAATGGAAGCCCTCAATGCCTTGAATAAATTACCTGTAGTAAAATGAACTTCTTTCTTATTTAAAATATCAGTTGAAACGGCAGTAAAAGGGATTTTTAATTGTTCAATTTTTTGTTCGCCTGTAAACTCTTGTATCTTATGAAATACTTTATCGCCTTTTACAAAACCTTGTGTGGTAAAAGTAAAATCGAAGAGACTGAATACATTTGATTTGGTTAGTCCGCTCAGCCATTGTTTATATTCTTCCAAAAAACCTGCACAATAAATTCCGCCAACAACTGCGCCCATACTGCAACCAATCACTTCGCATATCTCATATCCTTCCTCTTCGAGCATTTCAATAACACCTATATGCGCCATGCCTCTGGCACCGCCGCTGCCTAAAACTAAATGTACTTTTTTCATGAAAAATGTTTACTGCTTTAACTAACAGTTTCATCAGAACTTCATGCCACTGTTAATAAGACAGCTACATAGTGGCAAATGGCTGCTGCCAAAACAAATAAATGCCAGATAATATGATGCCATTTCCATTTTTCCGCGAGATAAAAAACAACTCCGATGGTATACAATGCTCCGCCTATGGCGATTAAAATAAGAACATCAAGCGGCACAGAGATAAAAAAAGATTTACCGCCCCAAACCATCATCCATCCCATCAATAAATAAACGATGGTGGAAAGGATATTAAACTTGTTCACAAAAAATATTTTGAAGATGATACCTATCAAAACCAAACTCCACAACACACAGAGCATAATGATACCCGTTGTATTATAGAGATAATTCAGAATGAATGGCGTATAAGTTCCTGCAATCAAAAAGTAAATACTGATATGGTCAAACACCTGCAATACCTGTTTTACTTTCGGTTGCTGAAATCCGTGATAGAGTGTTGAAAAAGTAAACAA
>CAIVCF010000024.1 GCA_903904335.1 uncultured Chitinophagaceae bacterium
AAATAACAATCAACCAATAAAACAAACAAAAAAATAAGTAACCCGCGCTTTTTGAGCAACTGCATAAGTATTATTTATGTTTATTCAAAAAAATACACAACGAAAATAAGGTGTTTAGCTATTTATATAGAAAAAAAATATTTCATTTTAGCCAAATAATTTTAAAATGTGCAAACCTATCTTTGCGGCATGTTGACAGAACAAGAAGAAACATTCATTCTTTTTTGGGCAGAGAAAAGAATACAGCAGAAAAAAAATTTCAAACAATTTCTGAAAGGGCTTTCTTCGGGTCTGTCCATTGGGATCGGCATAATATTGTTATTGGTTACCGGATGGTATCAGAGAGCCAATATGGAGGCCAATAGCAAACTAAGTCCGATTATCCTGTTTCTTACGATCGCGATCCTATCCGTTTTCATGGGCTTCATTTATCAGAATTATCGCTGGGAAATGAACGAGCAGCAATACCTCGAATTATTGAGCAAAAAGAAAAAAGCGGAAAGGCAAAAGCCAGAAGATTGAGCACTGTCCCGTATTTATGTAAAAAGCACTAATATCAAGCAGTTTTCTGCAAAATATCATTACCATTCCCCTATCTTTGCCCACTCTAAAAATTTTATAAACACCTACTAGTATGCAACTGAAAGGTTTAGTGCGATTTTTTGCGATTGCTCTCATTTTAATTTGTATTTATCAATTGTCATTTACCTGGTTGGTTCGTAACCATGAAAGCGATATGGAAGCCAAAGCCGATAAAATGGTGAAAGCTAACTATCCTTCTGCCGAACAAAAGTATCCGAACAGTGCAGAGTTGAAAGCCTTGTATGCAGATACATTGAAACAGGCTAAAGACGCCATTCTGAAACGTTTGCTCGACAGTACGAAAGATTCCAAGATCGGCCCTTTCGGACTGACCACTTATGCTAACGCAAAAGACAAAGAGTTGATGTTGGGATTGGATCTGCAAGGCGGTATGAGTGTTACCATGGAAGTGGGTATTGACGGACTCATTAAGTCGTTGGCTGATTTCACAAAAGACAAACAATTCAATCAGGCATTGGATGCTGCGGTTGTAAAAAAAGCAAATACAGGAGCTGATTTAATCACTTTATTTGTTGATGAATATAAAAACATAAATCCTTCCGGAAATTTAGCACCATTCTTTGCAACAAGAAGCAATGGTAAAATAAAATTCACGTCAAGTGGTGATGAAGTAATCAGTTATTTGAAACTCCAGTCAACTGCCGCATTCAATAATACATTGCGTGTTTTACGCACTCGTATTGACGGTTTTGGATTATCATCTCCCAATATCAATCCTGATCCTTCGAAAGGCATCATCAATATTGAATTGGCGGGTGTTACCGATCCTGAAAGAGTACGTAATAATTTACAATCTACTGCCAATCTTCAATTCTTTGAAGTATATACAGCTGAAAACCAGGAATTGATCAATGGTTTAGTGAATGCCGATAAAGCATTGCAGGATTATCTGAACGGAACAAAAGCTGTTGATTCTTCTGTAAAAAAAGCTGTTGATACTGCTAAAGCTGTTGCAAAAACTGATACCACTAAAACAGCAACGCTGTCTCAGTTAACAACTGCAGGTAATAAAAAAGCTGTTACTGATACCAATCAGATCAAGTCAAACGAAAACCCTTTACGCAAATTATTATTGCCAGGTTCTCAACCTTACCGCAGCAGCACCGGTAAAGTAATTTATCCGGGTGCTATTGCAACCATTCAAACAAAAGATACAGGCTTATTCAACAGTTATCTGAGAATGGATATTGTAAAGAATAAGTTCCCTTCCACTTTGCAATTCATGTTCGGTAAAACAGAAAGCGAAGACCCTAAAGCAAAGAACTTTCTGACTTTATATGCGATCAAAACATTAGACAATGGTCAGGCCGAATTGGAAGGCGATCAGGTAGCAGATGCCAAACAGGATTTTGATGAACGCGGACGTATCGCTATCAAAATGAACATGAAACCTATCGGTACAAATATTTGGGCAAAGATGACTGCCAGAAATATTGATAAGCCGATTGCGATTGTTCTGGATAATATCGTTTACTCAGCTCCTAATGTGAATGATGCGATTACAACAGGTAATTC
>CAIVCF010000025.1 GCA_903904335.1 uncultured Chitinophagaceae bacterium
ATGGTATCATAAGGCAAACGAAAAGAAAAGGATTGATAACTAATAAACTGGTCAAAATGAATATCATCCAATACTATATCATTTCCGCAAGGAGAGGTTGGAGTTAGATTGATAATTTGAATACGCCAATCTTGACCGTTACTACCACCACTAGTACTAGTAGCGTAATTCCACGTATAAGGTGTTGAAAAACTAAGCCATTGCATAGAATTACTATTGTTAGTAATTAATATGTCAGGATAAAAAAGTAAACTATCATTTGCGTCCCATCCGGTTGGGCAATTCACGCATGGGTTATAACTTAGTCGAACAAATTTTCCCGTACCCATACTGCCCTCTATTATTTTCACTTGTAAGCTTGGAATATTCGGCAAATCGTTTCCTGCACAAGCTACATTTAAAGAGTTACTTAATGGATATGCATAGGAAAAAGAAAACCTGCAGGAAGATGGAGTTCGTGTATTATAGCCGTTATCAACAAAAGTATAAACAGAATCAAATAAAATTCCGCTTGTATTTTTAAATACAGCCATATAACCGGAGTCTCCCTGATTCGGTGTATGATTTAAAGCACCAGTGCGCCACTCGTTATTTAACGATTGCGGTATTTGATTTACGACTGAATATCCATCGGTTGTAAATGCAGAAGGCGGGTTACCGCTTAAAGGAATAAATTTTACAGGAATAGTACTGTCGTATACTTGAAGGCCTGGATTGGTTTTTCCTTTTCCAAAATCAATAGTACTCAAATTAACATACCGACCTGGTGCATCGCAATTAATTACATTAACAGTGATAGAATCTTTATTCAAGCAACCATTTGCATCAACAGCCGTTACAAAATAAGTAGTGGTCGTATCAGGAGAAACAATTGGGCTTATCGCATTAACGTTATTAATGTTTTTAGCAGGCAGCCATTGAAAATTTGTACATTGTGCGTTCCCATTAATTTGAATACTGTTACCCTTGCACATGGTAAAATTGTAATCATTTATAATCTTAGTATTACATTGTGCAAAAGAATGACGAGCCATTAAAACAAAAATCATAAGGATACAGTACCTCATGCTTTTTTATTTAAAGATACATTTTTATGAAAAGATTTTCAATTATTATTTAACGTAAAAAGACTATTGAACTTCCTAAAGAAAGATATACTCAATTTGATCTCTCTAACGACAAAGTGTATATAAAAAATGATACGCTGTTTTGTTCATTACATAATTCTTTGGATTGCCCTTTGCGTTTCTACATTTCCACATCCGACAGTACCCTTAATAAATTGTTACTGTCACTTAGCCCAATCACATTTCGTTTTAAAAAGGATACGCTGATTAAGATACCGATGCATAGCAATTCGTTTGATAAACTGCAAACATCCTGGGGGGCTTGTTTGGGTGATATGGACAGGCAAATAGTCTTTAATAAAATGAGTCTGCCTTTTTGTAAAGGGAAAAAGTATAAGATCATTCAGGGGTATAACGGACAACATTCTCATCAAACAGATTATTCCCATTATGCCATTGATTTTGGATTGCAAGTCAATGATACTATTTGCGCAGCAGACGGCGGTTTTGTAGTTGGAGTGATTAAGGACTATTCAGTAGGTGGAAACGATAAACGATGGGAGCCATTTGCAAACTATATCACACTCTATCATCCTCATTCGGGATTATATACGCAATATGCTCATTTAAAATATAATGGAAGCCTTGTAAAAGTCGGAGATACTGTAAAACAAGGACAAGCAATAGGAATTACGGGTATGACCGGATTTACATCAATACCACATTTGCATTTCAATGTTTTAATTCCATGTCCACCAAAAGACGGATTTAAGTCAGTACCCATTGCATTTATTGAGCAGTATGATGGGAATCGACTCAGAATAAATCAAATTGTAAAAAAAAAGTAGCTGCCGTTTTAACTATTTCATAAAACCGTCTTCTTAGTCGGGCATATTGATATCTGTAATCAAAAATGGAGCATATTTTTTTGTGTGTTATAAAATGACCGTATCAGAAGCCAAAACACTTTAACAACATAGCTTTAGGTGCCGATGTGTATTTTTCAAATCTTTTATCTTTTCTTTTGATACTTCATTACACCGAATATATTACTTTTAAAACATGAATACAAAAGTGAACCTATTAGCATTGGTTGCATTGCTCATTACGCAAATCAGCTTTGCACAATTAATGGAAAAGAAAACAGTTTTCACACATGCAGATACATTGCGCGGAAGTTTAAATCCGCAAAGAACTTGGTGGGATGTATTGCGATATGATCTTACGGTTAAACCTGATTTTGATTCCAAAACCATTGAAGGTAAAACAGTGATCGAATTCAAAACCGTTTATAATGCGGTTGATCTGCCCCGTGATAAAACAATTGAATTTTTAAGGATGCAGATCGATCTGCAACAACCCTTGATCATCGACAGTATCAAGAAAGACATTGATGTATTGAAATTCAATTCCAAAACAAAAACTTATGTTCATGACAAATATGTTTCTAAAAAATTGGATTTTAAAAGAACAGAAAATATTGCTATCGTTCAATTGGAATGGGAATATCGTTTAAAAGAACAGGGCACCATCGATTCTATCACCGTTTATTACCATGGTAAACCAAAAGAAGCGATACGCCCACCCTGGGACGGTGGCTGGATATGGAAGAAAGATGCAAAAGGCAGACCATGGATGAGCGTTGCCTGTCAGGGTTTGGGTGCCAGTGTTTGGTATCCATGTAAAGATCATCAAAGCGATGAACCTGATGATGGTGCATCGTTAACGATCATCGTTCCTGATAGTTTAGTTGCAGTAGGAAATGGTCGCTTGACAAATAAATCCCAGCTTCCGGATTCCAAATTAAGTGCATATACATGGGCTGTTAAAAATCCGATCAACAATTATCTTATCATTCCTTCCATCGGAAAGTATGTGAACTTCACAGATACAATAATGGGTGAAAAAGGGAAATTGGATCTTAGTTATTGGGTAATGGATTATGATCTCGATAAAGCCAAAGAACAATTCAAACAAGCCAAATTAATGTTGCATGCATTTGAATATTGGTTTGGCCCCTATCCTTTTTATGTGGACAGTTATAAATTAGTCGAATCGCCACATTTAGGAATGGAACATCAGAGTGCCACTGCATATGGCAATAAATTCATGAATGGTTATTTGGGAATGGACCTCAGCGGCACAGGTTGGGGATTGAAATGGGATTATATCATCGTGCATGAAAGCGGGCACGAATGGTTTGCCAATAATATCACTTCAAAAGATATTGCCGATATGTGGGTGCATGAAGGGATAACCGATTACAGCGAAACTTTATTCACTGAATATTATTACGGCATCGAAGCGGGCAATGATTATAATTACGGTCAGCGCAAAGGAATTTATAACAAAGAACCTGTTATCGGTTTTTACGGTGTAAATAAAGAAGGCAGTGGTGACATGTATCCCAAAGGTGCCAATCTGATGCACACAATCCGTCATTCTATCAATAATGATGAACTGTTCAGACAAATCTTACGCGGACTTAATAAAACATTCTATCATCAAACCGTTACTACACAACAGGTGGAAGAATATATCAGCAAACAAGCAGGTTTCAATTATCAGAAAGTATTTGATCAATACTTAAGAAATATTTCCATTCCGGTTTTGGAATTTTATACTGATAGTGCTGCATCATCTATTACTTATCGTTGGACAAATTGTGTTAGTGGTTTTAATTTACCCATTGCAGTTGTTCCTTCATCCAAAAAGATATTTGTGAATACTGAATGGCAAACAAGTTCTTTAAAAGAGAATGAATTCACATGGTGGAACATCAAAAATATTGAACGCTTATATTATATAAAAGCAAAACAGTTATCTTCCAAGCCTTAAGTAAACGTTCAATCATACAATGAACAGCATCCGCAAACAAACCATCATCTCAAGCCTTTTGGTGTATATAGGCTTTTTGGTGGGTGCTGTGAATACTTATATGTATGCCAAGAACGGTTCATTTACACCGGAGCAAGTCGGCTTGACCAAAATATTTTTGGATCTGGGGCAGAACATCTATGTGTTTGCGAGCTTAGGTGTGATACCTGTGATTTATAAATTCTATCCTTATTATAAAGACAATCTTGAAGACAAAAAAAATGATCTGCTCACATGGGCATTAATAGCATCTTTAATTGGTTTTTGTTTAGTGGTTTTAGGCGGATGGTATTTAGAACCATTAATCGTTCGTAAATATTCTGCACGTTCTCCTTTATTGGTCAACTATTATTATTTGATTTTTCCCTTTGCATTAGGTATGCTTTTATTTTCAGTGATCGAAGGTTTTTGCTGGGTGATTAAAAAAGCAGTGATCTCTAATTTTTTGAAAGAAACTGTGATGCGTTTGATCACTTCCATCTTTATCTTTTTATTTTATTTTAAGGTCATCAGCTTTCATGTATTCATCTTTTTTTTTACCAGTTTATATTTTCTGATCTTTTTTATTTTATTGATCTATCTCCATCAAAATAAAGAGCTGCATTTTACTTTCACAGTGAGCAGGGTAACCAAAAAGTTTAAGAAAAAAATGTTCCAGATGCAGTCATTGCTTTTTGGAGGAACATTGATACAGTCGCTCGCTGCAACCATCGACAGTATGGTGATCGCAGGATTTCAAAGCTTAGGCGCTGTTGGTGTTTTCACGATCGCTCAATATGCAGCTAACATCATACAAGTTCCGCAAAGAAGTATTCAATCCATTTCTGTTAGCGTGTTGTCAAAAGCCTGGAAGGATAAGGATTTGAAAGAGATCAATCGTATTTATCATCGTTCCTCTATCAATTTATTATTGATGTCTCTTTTTATTTTCGGCAATGTTTGGCTCAATGCAAAACAAGGCATTGAAACTTTGCATTTACAAAAAGAATACCTCAACGGTTTATATGTGATCATGATCATCGGGTTTGCCAGAATTGTTGATGCAGGCACAGGAGTGAATGGTTTGATCATCGGTACCTCAACCTTTTGGAAATTCGAATTTTTCAGCGGCGTTATTTTATTGGCATTCCGATTACCGCTTACCTGGTTCCTTGTTAAGAATTACGGTATCATTGGTTCCGCTTGTGCAGAGTTAGCTGCCTATTCTGCATATAATTTAGTACGCTTTGAATTTTTAAGAAGGAAATTCAAGATGCAACCTTTTACTTTTAAAACTTTGTACTCCCTGCTCTTAGCAGCTATCGCATTTTTCGTTTGCTATTTTTTATTGAATGGAATGGAAGGATGGGCAGGAATTATTTTACGGGTAATTTTATTTTCAGTAATGATGATCGGCGGAATATTTTATTTACAACTCACACCCGATGCACATCAATTGTTAGATAATTTCAAAAAGAGAATAAGAAATAATTAAACCAGGTTTCAAGACTACTTAATCACTCTGCCTGCTCCCGTGTAACGGTTCTTCCAATAAGGATCATTCAAATCACTAATGGTCACACCACCGGTTGTTGAAGCGTTCGCAAATCTGTTATTGGTGATATACACACCAACATGCGAAATAACTTTACTTTTCTTCCCGTTTGTATGAAAAAATACAAGGTCGCCTTCTTTCAGTTCTTCTGTTGCGATCTTATCACTCATATTATATTGTTCCTGCGCAGTACGCGGTAATTTAACATGATACACTTCTCCCAGAATATTCATGGTAAAGGCAGAACAATCAATACAATTTTTAGTATTCCCTCCCATACAATATCTCGTTCCCCACCATTCTTCTAATTTTTGCAGTAATGAAACATTGGAAACTTTTTCTACGGAAGCATCCATCATCACTGCATATTTTAATTGCAGCCAATCGGCTTTTTCAATATTTGCTTGTGCATCCGTATTTGTATGATTGGCACTGTCAATTCCTGTTTGATGTTTACCCGTTGCTGTCTTATGTTTCGAAGTGACAGCATTTCCAGGTGTTACTTCAATCCCATCAATAAACTTCACATCCTTTCTTGCAGCTTTTTTGGAATGTGTTTCAGTGGATGTATCCTTTGACGTGATCTTACTTGCAGGCCTACAACCTGTCATGTAAACAAAGGATATTATGATGATTATTGCAGATGTTAACTTCATAGTTGATGTTGCAAAGTAATTGTCCTGAAGCATTACTGCAAAATCTCTTTACAAGTTTTTCACAAAGTTTGAAAATATGCGGCTATGTGGATAAGTGAGCGCAGTAAACAACCCAACTTGTTTGGATATTTGAAGTTGATAAATTTATATGCCGCAGTTTTCTCATTTACACGTTCACACACAATATTCATTGCTCGATGGTGCAGCAGGAATTGAAAGCTTATATAAAAAAGCAGCAAAAAATAATATGCCTGCCATTGCCATCACCGATCATGGCAATATGTTTGGTGCTTTTGAATTTGTAGCACAGGCATGGAAGAATACAAAAGTTGTTGGTAAAGACCCCAACGGGAAAGATATTCTCGAACCACTAATTAAACCGATCGTTGGTTGCGAGTTTTATGTAGTGAAAGACAGACACGCCAAAGTTTTTACGAAAGATGTAAAAGACGAACGTTTTCATCAGGTATTATTGGCAAAAAATAAACAAGGTTACCAGAATCTGATAAAACTCACATCACTCGGATATATCGAGGGGATGTATAGTAAGTATCCGCGAATTGATAAAGAGTTGATCGAAAAATATCATGAAGGATTAATTGCTACCACCTGCTGTTTGGGTGCTTATGTTCCTCAAACCATTTTAAAAGATGGCGAGGAAAAAGCGGAACAGGAATTCAAATGGTGGTTTGATATTTTTGGTGAGGATTATTATATAGAGATCCAGCGACACAATATCAAAGAACAGGAAAAGATCAATCCTATTCTTTTACAATTTGCGAAGAAATATAATGTACCTGTCATTGCAACGAACGACAGTCATTATACCGAACGCGATGATTTTAATGCGCATGATATTTTATTGTGTATCAACACCGGGGAGAAACAAAGTACACCGGGCTTTGATGATTTTGTAAATGATGAACTGCATGTAAAGAACCGTCGTTTTAAATTTCCCAACGATCAATTCTATTTTAAGAGTACGGAAGAAATGAGTACGCTTTTCAGCGATATTCCTGAATCGATCGATAACACGAATGCCATTGTAGATAAAGTTGAAATACTGAATCTTAAAAAAGATATTCTGCTTCCTGCATTCCCTGTTCCGAAAGAATTCAAGATCCATGGGGATGATAATTTGAATCAGTGGGAATATTTAAAGCATATCACCATGGAAGGTGCAAAGAATCGTTACAATGATCTTACACCTGAATTGCAAGACAGGATTGATTTTGAATTGTTCACCATTAAAACAATGGGCTTTGCCGGATATTTTTTGATCGTGAGTGATTTCATAAGAGCAGGAAGAGAAATGAATGTATTTGTGGGCCCGGGTCGTGGTTCAGCTGCAGGTTCGGTTGTTGCATTTTGTATCGGCATTACGAATATCGATCCTATAAAATATAATTTACTGTTTGAAAGATTCTTGAATCCCGATCGTAAGTCAATGCCCGATATCGATACAGATTTTGATGATGAAGGCAGACAAAAGGTGATTGACTACGTTGTTGAAAAATACGGCAAGAATCAGGTTGCACAAATAATTACTTATGGCACAATGGCTGCCAAAAGCAGCATTAAAGATGTTGCCCGTGTGATGGATCTTCCGTTGCCCGAAGCGAATGCTTTGGCGAAGATGGTACCCGACAGACCCGGTACAGAATTGCGTCGTGTATTGAAAGCACCACTCACCATTAAAGAAGGTGAAAAATCATTAGAAGAAAAAGAAGGTTATCAGCAGGATGATATTGAAAATATAAAAAAGCTTCGTGAAATCTATAAAGGCAATGATATCCGTGCACAGGTTTTAAAAGAAGCAGAACGTTTAGAAGGTTCCGTTCGCAATACAGGTATCCATGCAGCGGGAATTATCATTGCGCCAAGAGACTTGACAGAGTTGATTCCTGTGGCCACATCCAAAGAATCAAGTTTATGGATGACGCAAATAGAGGGTGGTACTATTGAAGATGCAGGTGTAATCAAGATGGACTTTTTAGGATTAAGAACTTTATCCATTTTAAAAACAGCATTGGAGATCATCAAAGAAATTCATGGTGTTACCATCGATCTGGATAATATTCCATTAGATGATGAAAAAACTTTTTATCTCTATCAACGTGGTGAAACAAACGGAACATTTCAGTTTGAAAGTCCGGGTATGCAAAAGTATCTGCGTGAACTTAAACCCGATACCTTCAACGACCTGATCGCGATGAATGCCTTGTACCGCCCGGGTCCTATGTCATACATCCCAAGTTATATTGCACGAAAACATGGCAAAGAAAAAGTTGTGTATGATCTGGCGGTGATGCAAGAATATTTATCCGACACTTATGGCATCACAGTATATCAGGAACAGGTAATGTTACTCAGTCAAACCATTGCAGGTTTCACAAAAGGCGAAGCTGATGTATTGCGTAAAGTAATGGGAAAGAAAGACCGCAAAACCTTGGATAAAATGAAAAGCACTTTCATTGAAGGAGCTTCTTCAAAAGGCCATGCTGCTGAAACATTGGAAAAAATCTGGACAGATTGGGAAGCATTTGCACAATATGCTTTCAATAAATCGCACAGCACTTGTTATGCTTTGGTGGCTTATCAAACTGCTTATTTAAAAGCACATTATCCGAGTGAATTCATGGCTGCCGTGTTGAATCATTCAGGAGCCATAGAAAAGATCACATTCTTCATGGAGGAATGTAAGAGAATGGGATTAAAAGTATTGGGACCTGATATCAACGAGTCCTTAAAAGGTTTTGCTGTCAATAAAAAAGGCGAGATACGTTTTGGTTTAGGCGGATTAAAGGGTGTTGGCGATAATGCTATTGAAAATATTATTACAGAAAGAAATAAAGACGGTTTATACAAAGATGTTTTTGATTTCATTAAAAGAGTAAATCAAAAATCAGTTAATAAAAAATCTTTGGAAAGTTTAGCATACAGCGGTGCGTTTGATTGCTTCACGCAATTTCATCGTGCACAATATTTTAATATCCCTGATGGTGAAAGGATAAACGGGTTGGAAAAAATCATTGGCTATGGGCAAGTGCAGAATTCATTGACCATGGGAACAACCAATACTTTATTTGGAGATCTACCGCAGATGATGGACGTACCGCCACCAAAAATTGCAACCTGTGAACCATGGACATTAACTGAACTTTTGGAACATGAAAAAGATGTAACAGGCATGTTCATGAGCGGACATCCATTGGATCACTATAAGTTTGAATTAAAGTATTACGGCATCATGCAGTTGAGCGATTTCAATGAATTCAAAGATTCTGTAACGCTCTCGGCATCTAATGCAGGCAAGCCTTTTAAAGTGGCGGGACTGGTGATCGATGTACAACATCGTGTTACCAAAACAGGGAAGAATTTCGGTTCATTCGTTATAGAAGATTTCAGCGGTAAAACAGATTTTATTCTGTGGAGTGAAGATTATGTAAAGTATCAGCACTATTTAGAAAAAGGGCAGAATATAGTGATCACAGGGTTCTTTCGTCAACGATATAATCAACCCAATGTTTTTGAGTTTAAAGTAACAAGTATGATGTTGCTGGAAACCATCAAGCAAACGATGACCAAAAACCTGGAGCTCAATGTGCATCCTATTTCCGTTACAAAATCATTTGTTGATTTTATTGAAAAGAATGTAAAACGGAATCCCGGAAAGGCCTCTCTCCGATTCAATGTTATTGAGCCCATCGAGAATCTGAAGATCAGTTTATACAGTTATGAAAAAGGTTTTTTGATGAATGAAGAAATGGCTGATTTTTTATGGAATAATCCAGATGTAGAAGTAACGGTAGGGTTAGTGAATTAATCCAATTGGAAAACTGTTCATATCCCTTTATTTTCTGTTCATAAACCTGTGCATTCAGCTGCTTTTGCAGTACAAAACAAGTGCGTAACAAAGGGTTCAAATATTTGGAATGGGTTATCATTTCAAACTACTTTTATTCTGCAAATGAAACGATAGTATCCCTTTAAAAAGGATACCAACAAAGTAAAAAGCCGTTGATTAAAAAGTAAAGGAAACGTAAGTGGAACTGAAATTTAATGAATGAGGGAACAGAACAGGATTCTATAAAAAGAAAACAAGTTGGTTTCGCTCGACTGAAAGAACATTATGAAAATAATGAGTAGATCAGCAGAGAAGGCGGAAAGAAAAAATTCTGTAAAAGGAAGTATTTCTCAGGCCAACATCTACAATTATTGTAAGCTTCCGCAAGCAATGATGAAGATGTAATTGATTCGCAGAAAACCTGCAAAGGAAATCTGCCCTTCAATTAACGCATCGGGTTAGTAAGAAGTGGAAACCGAAAAGAATCCATTGAAAAAACACGATGCCTGTTAACAAGCCGACATTTCGAAAGAAATGAAGGTGATTAACACAAAAGCATCGGATCTGAATAATTAAGCGCAAGTTTAATGAAAACAGGTTTGGTGCTTTTTGTTTTTTGTCACTTTCTGACGTCAATTCAGACCTGCTGTCAGGTTTTTATCACTTTTTCGTCACTAATCACAAGGGTGGATAAGTCAAAACTGCACAAACCGGGCTTTGGATTTATATTTGACATCCTTCTACAAAAGAAATTAATAACCTAATAATTAAAATTAAAAACCATGGCTTTAGAATTTACAGATGCCAACTTTCAGAAAGATGTGTTGGAAAGTGATAAGCTTACAGTAGTTGACTTTTGGGCAGAATGGTGTGGTCCCTGCCGCGCTATCGGTCCTGTTGTAGAAGAATTATCGAAAGAGTATGCAGGAAAGATCAATGTAGGAAAATTGAATGTGGATCATAACCCAACCGTAAGTGTTAATTATGGTATCACTTCTATTCCGGCTATCTTATTTATCAAAGGAGGCAAAGTTGTAGATAAACAAATCGGCGCGGTCCCTAAAAGTGTATTGGATAAAAAAATACAGGCACATTTATAAGATCAAGAATCTTTACAAATAAAAATCCCGATCAAAAGATTTATCGGGATTTTTATTTTTTTTAAAGTTATGTTTTGAATATAGCTACTATTTGTTTGAACATATTTTTCAATTTCATGGAACGTCCGAAAACAGGTTCAGGTAAAGGGCCGTTATATGGTTTACCCATTTGCAAATAATATTTGGTGAATGTACCTGCCGTCATCCCCCACTTTAAAATAAATCGATAATAAGCTTTAGGTTTTTTAAATCTTCCTGTAGATTTTGAACCGAAATGATAGACCCTGCTTTTACTTACTCCTTTAAAAATACGAACACCTGCATACCATAATTTCATTGCCACATCAGGATCGGAATAATGTGCAGGAGAGAATTCAACACTGTAACCACCTATTAAGTCCCATACTGAAACATGCATCACACTTGGACTCCAGCTTCCTGCCTGCCAATCTTCTTTTTCGAAACTGTTATATTCTTCGAGCAATTTTTCTTTATTGAAAGACTGAATATCCGTTCCGTAATCTTTATGAATGATACATGGATTACCGGCATAAGGTTCAATGCCTGTCCCGTTTAAAAAGAATAAATGATGTCCGATCTTTTCAATTTCTTCCGCCAGATATTTATCCCAATCAGGCAAGACATACATATCATCATTCAGATAGATCATATATTCTGTTTTCACCAATTGTCTTCCTGCATTCAATCCAAAACATAATCCGATATTATTAAAACTATGCGTATAATCAATATCGGGTTGCGCATTCACCCAATCACTTGTTCCGTCTTTCCCTTCATTGATATGAACAATGATTTGGTGCTTATAGAAAGAATGTTGACGGATACTTTCTACCGCATTGATCAGATAAGGCAGGTTATTCCAAGTTGGAATGAGAATTGAAAATTTTAATCCTTCTTTTTGTAAGCGGTCAACAACCTTGATATCTTCAATCATTCAAATGAATTTAAGGACAAAAGTGAGATAAATTTTGCAGATATAATCGGGTTTGCACTTTAGCATTTATCTTAGCTGCTTTGATTGCTGACTAAATTATTTTTTATGCGATGCAGATTTTGCAGTAAAACGATCCACACCACTTTAATTGATCTGGGGAACACTGCTGTTTCCAATGCATTTTTAAAAGATGATCATTTGAACCATGCAGAAGTAACGTATCCGCTGAAAGTGCTGGTATGCGATAACTGCTTCCTGGTACAGGTTGATGAATTTCAGAAAAGTGAAGAAATATTCACCGAAGAATATGTTTATTTTTCTTCAGTAAGTGCCGGATGGCTGAAACATTCGAAAGCCTATGTTGAAAAAGTGACAGAACGATTCAAATTAAATAAAAATTCTCTGGTTACCGAAATAGCCAGCAATGACGGTTACTTGTTGCAATATTTTAAAGAAAAGAATATTCCTTGTCTGGGTATTGAACCCACTTACAGCACAGCGCAATTATCTATCGCAAAAGGAATTGAAAATGTGATCGAATTTTTTGGTGAAGATCTGGCAACACGTTTAAGCAAAGAAGGCAAACAAAGTGATCTGATATTGGGTAATAATGTACTGGCGCATGTTCCGGGATTGAATGATTTTGTACGCGGATTAAAAATATTGCTGAAACCAAGCGGTGTAATGACTTTCGAATTCCCGCATTTGATTAAGTTGATAGAAAAGAAAGAATTCGATACGATCTACCACGAACATTTCTCTTATTTCTCCTTTTATTTTATCTGCAAATTATTTCGTTTTCATGGCTTTGAAATATTTGATGTGGAACAATTAGAAACACATGGTGGTTCCCTGCGTGTTTTCATCAAGCATAAAGAAAATGAAAATATTAAAATTGAAAATGCAGTAGATGCATTACTAAATGAAGAACTGAAATTCGGTGTAAATAAAATTGAATTTTACAAAGGATTTCAGGAGAAAGCGATCGACATCAAAAATAAATTCTTGCTTTATATTATTGGCGAAAAACAAAAGGGTAAAAAAATAATCGGCTTTGGAGCTGCCGCAAAAGGAAATACGTTTTTAAATTATTGCGGATTAAAATCAGATACGATCGAATGTATTGTGGATGATACGCCCATCAAGCAGGGCAAGTATTTGCCACAAAGCCATATACCTGTTGTATCACGCGATTACTTTAATACTAACAAACCAGATATTATTGTGATACTTCCCTGGAATTTTAAAGCTGAGATCATCGAAAAGTTAAGCTTCACAAAAGAATGGGGTGCAAAATTAGTGACCTATATTCCCGAATTAGAAGTGAATTGATGGTTCAGTAACAAAAATCTTTATCTTCATGGCAACACCATAAATAAATGCGTATGAGTATTAAGTTCCGTCTCACCGTCATGAGCTTTCTTCAATTCTTTGTATGGGGTGCATGGCTTATTACCATTGGCAATTACTGGTTTGGAACTAAACAATGGAGCGGTGCAGAATTTGGAGCTATCTTTTCTACGCTCGGCATCTCTTCTATCTTCATGCCGGCACTAACAGGGATCATTGCCGATAAATTCATCAATGCAGAAAAACTATACGGTGTATTGCATATTCTGGGAGGCATCGCTTTATTATTTCTTCCTCAGGTAAATAATTCTGTCACTTTTTATTGGATCATTTTCGCAGCCATGCTATGTTATATGCCCACTATTGCTTTGTCAAACTCAGTGGCATATACTATTTTAAAAAACAATGAGTATGATGTTATAAAGGTTTTTCCACCCATCCGTGTTTGGGGAACAATTGGTTTTATTGTTGCAATGTGGACCACCAATCTTTCGGGTAATAAAGCATCAGCAAATATGTTTTATATAGCTGCTTGCTCTGCAGTCATTTTAGGTATCTATTCATTTACACTACCAAAATGCCCTCCACAAAAATTAATAGCAGATAATGCAAGTTTTGCAGAAAAATTTGGATTAAAAGCTTTTAAACTTTTCGGTACTTATAAAATGGCATTGTTCTTTATTTTCTCTATGTTTCTCGGAGGCGCTTTACAATTGACCAATATGTATGGCGACTCATACATTTCTGAATTTAATAAAATGACATATTATGCAGATCTATTTGCAAAATATGAAACAGTATTCTTACCAAAATTTCATGCATTGGGAAGCTTTTGGGATAAAATAGATTACATTTTTCATTATCCAAATTTGATCCCTTCATTAGTTATCAGATATTCCACTATCATCATGTCTATTTCTCAAATAAGTGAAACTGTTTTTATTTTAGCAATACCATTTTTCTTAAGAAGATTCGGTATAAAAAATGTAATGCTTATTTCAATGTTGGCATGGGTTTTTCGTTTTGGGTTATTCGCCTACGGAAATCCGTCCGATGGATTGTGGATGATCGTTTTATCTTGTATTGTCTATGGGATGGCTTTTGATTTTTTCAATATTTCAGGTTCATTGTTTGTTGAAACAACAACAGATGCTTCTATCCGTTCCAGCGCACAGGGATTATTTATGATGATGTCAAATGGCTTCGGTGCCTTTTTTGGCGGATTGGTAAGTGGAATTGTGATCGATAAATTCTTCACACATGCAGGTAACAGAGATTGGCATTCCATCTGGCTTTCATTTTCCGGTTATGCGTTGGTAATCGCTGTTTTATTTGCCATCCTATTCAAGCATAAGCATGATCCCAAAGCATTAGAGAAGGTTCATCATTAACAATGATAAAAATCATATCCTTAATCGTAAATCAGGCTTAGATGTTATAACATCTTGCACGTAAATTTGCAGCACTAAAATTTGTGTACATGATATCGTCACATAACGACATTCAAAGAATTGTTGACCTGACAACAAACCAGGACCTTAAGAAAATCGGACAAAAAATACTCCATAAAGAACGCATCAGTTTTGATGATGGCATTTATTTATTTGAAAATGCATCACTCGCTTATCTCGGTGCTTTGGCAAACTGGAAGCGAGAATCAATGCATGGCAACAAAACTTATTTCAACCGAAATTTTCATATCGAACCTACCAATGTTTGTGTATTCAGCTGTAAATTCTGTTCTTATTCAAGATTGTATGCACACAAAGAAGAAGGTTGGGAACTGAGCATTGATGACATGTTGAATATTGTAAAAAAATACGATGGTCAACCTGTTACAGAAGTACATATCGTAGGTGGTGTTCATCCTAAGATGAATCTGCAATTCTTTGTTGAATTATTCAAAGCCATTAAAGCACATCGTCCCGAACTGCATATCAAAGCTTTCACTCCTGTTGAATTGGATTATATTTTCCGAAAAGCAAATGTGAGTATTGAAGAAGGAATGAAAATATTGCACGAAGCGGGTCACGATTCTTTACCCGGCGGCGGTGCAGAAATTTTTCATCCTGAAATAAGAGAAAAAATTTGTGCCGATAAAGTAAATGCAGAAGGTTGGTTGGCGATTCATAAAGCTGCACACAAATTAGGAATGCACAGTAATGCCACTATTTTGTACGGACATATTGAAGAATACAAACATCGTGTGGATCACATGGAACGTTTGCGTGAACTGCAAGATGAAACCGGCGGCTTCAATACTTTCATTCCGTTGAAATTCCGCAATAAGGATAATGACATGAGTTATGTGAATGAAAGTTCTGTGATTGAAGACATGAAAATGTATGCAGTAGCAAGACTGTACATGGATAATTTTCCGCACATTAAAGCTTACTGGCCGATGTTGGGCAGACAAAATGCACAACTCACTTTGAGTTTCGGTGTGAATGATCTGGACGGAACCATCGATGATACCACTAAGATTTATTCAATGGCCGGAAGTGAAGAACAGAATCCTGCCATGTCAACCACACAATTGGTTTCGTTAATTAAACAGGTGAACAGAGAGCCTGTTGAACGTGACACAGTTTACAATATCATAAAAGATTACAGCAATATAGAATTGGAAGAAATGGAAGCAAACCCTTTACTGAATTAGGTTTCAAACTTTTTCATTTCATAGCATCGACTGTTGTGTAATTCACTTGAACTTTACTGAGAAATAATAGAGTTTAAAAATGCAATTAAATAGTAATTTATAAATTTGAATGTGAATTAATCTTAGAATTTATAGTTGTAATTCTATGAATAGAAGGCCTTCATTTTTACATTCTTTATTATCAATAATTCTATTTTTAATTTCATCATGTTCCAGCAATGAAATTGTTTTAGATAAGGTTAGCTATATCCCTTATGACTATGAATATTTTCACAGCAATTTGCATTTCGGTAAAGATCCAAAATCGATGGAACTGAAAAATGAGTTCATTCTTATATTAGGAAGTATAGATACAACATCAGAAACTCCTCCCATAAAAATGGCATTTATTTCTATTAACAATAAAACGATTCAGCTTAACTTAATCAAGGAAAATATTCAAAACAAACAAATCATTAAAGAGTATACTGGAAACGGGTATGAACTTTTGATCAGATACCCAATAAAACCAGAAGGAGATCATACCAAATTTTCTGAAAGTCATCTTACCATAAAACATGAAAAATTAAAATCAGAGTATGAAGTTATTTGTGAGTCGGGGTATCATTAAACTGGCGCAAGTGTTCCGAAGGATCACTTGTGACTGATTAATGCAAGTGGATTGTATCCGCATTAAATAAAACAAGTCAGGCATCTGTTAGATGGCTGACTTGTTTTATGATGAAAATAGACTAACACTCAGGCAAACTGAGCGGAACATTAATTGCCAAACCGCCATCGGCAGTTTCTTTGTATTTACTGTTCATGTCCAAAGCTGTGTCCCACATGGTTTTGATCACTTTATCCAGACTTACTTTTGCAAAATCCGGCGTGCTTTGCAAAGCCAATTGAGAAGCAGTGATCGCTTTAATGGCACCCATGGTATTACGTTCAATGCATGGAACTTGTACCAATCCACCAATCGGATCACATGTTAAACCGAGATGATGTTCCATCGCAATTTCGGCAGCCATTAAAACTTGTCTTTGTGTTCCACCCAGACTTTCAGTTAATGCTGCAGCAGCCATGGCACTGCTCACTCCTATCTCTGCCTGGCAACCACCCATTGCAGCAGAAATGGTGGCACCTTTTTTAAAGATGCTGCCGATCTCTGAAGCCGTTAATAAAAACCGGATGATCTTATCTTCAGTATTGCCAGCACAAAAAGTAATAAAGTATTGCAGCACTGCGGGAATAACACCTGCAGCACCATTTGTGGGTGCAGTAACCACTCTTCCGAAAGATGCATTCTCTTCATTCACTGCCAAAGCAAAACAACTTACCCAATCCAATGTATAAATAAAACTTTCGCCGCCTTCGCGAATGGATACAAGCCATTCATTATAATTTTTATCTTGTTTTCCGTTGAGTAATTTTTTATTTAACCCGAATGCTCTGCGATGCACTTGCAATCCGCCCGGCAATTCACCTTGTGCATGACAACCGCGATAAATGCAATCTTTCATCGCCTGCCATATCTTCCAAACACCTTGTTTGGTCTCGTTTTCAGGACGCCATGTATTTTCATTCTCCAAAACAATTTCATTGATGTTCATTCCCGTTTTCATGCACCAATGTAATAACTCATCAGCAGTATTGATGGGAAATGGTAATTCAACAGCTTGCTTTTTATTGTTGCCTTCCCCTTCTTTCACCACAAATCCACCACCGATAGAATAAAATGTTTCACTGAATTTTTCTCCATTTTTTAATTCGATCAAAAAAGATAATCCGTTGGGATGAAAAGGCAATGATTCAGCAGAAAGGAATTGTATTTGTATAGATGGATCAAAATCGATCCATACTTCATTACCCAAATGCAATTGCTTAGAATAATTGATGGCATTGATCTTTGGCGTGATAGAATCAACAGGAATCGTTACCGGATCTTCATTGCACAATCCTAACATTACTGCAATATCAGTTCCATGCCCTTTACCGGTTTTTGCCAATGAACCGTATAATAAAACATGAACAGAAACTGTTTCGCTCAGATCGGTCTTACTTTTGATAGATTCAATACATCGCATTGCAGCACGCCAGGGGCCAAGTGTATGAGAACTGGATGGTCCCACACCAATTTTAAACATATCAAAAACCGAAATAGATTCGTGCGGCATAGCAAAGATTGTTATTCAAAAATAGTGAAACAATGGCTCAGTTGTTCGCCAAATCACATTCATGAATTTTAATTAAGTTTGATTTATGCAAAGAATTTTATTTCTCCTGATTTTCTGGTTATATGTGCATAAAGTGATTGCACAAAAAAGTCAAAATAAGGCTGTTGATCTTTTAGAGAACTTAATGAAAGCAAAGCCGGAATATTTCTCATCCATACTTTCCAACAGAGACAGTTTGAATGTGCAGATCATTTATACTCAAATAGATCGCGATAAAAATAACAAACCATCTTTTACAGAATATTCCTTTAATCTGAATAATGATCATTATTTCTATCCTGCCAGTACCGTAAAAATGCCGGTTGCTTTTTTAGCATTAGAAAAATTAAATGAACTGAATAAAGCAGGATTGAACAGAAACACAACTATGATCACTGACAGTAATTCTGAAAAAGAAGAAATTATTTTTACCGACCCAAAAACCGAGAACAGCAAGCCTTCTGTTGCAAATTATGTGAAGCAGATATTTTTGGTGAGTGATAATGATGCGTTCAATCGTTTGTACGAATTTGTAGGTCAGCAAACCATTCAGCAAAAATTAAAAGAAAAAGGATATAGTGATGCTGTTATCCGTCATCGTTTACAGATCAGTTTAACCGATGCACAAAATCGTTTAACAAATCCTGTTTCTTTTTATGATACGTTGGGAAATCTTGTTTATCATCAGGATGAACAAAACAGTAAGGCAATTTTCCCTTTACTGAATAAAAAAGTCGGGAAAGGATATTTTAAAGGTTCGCAGTTCATCAATGAGCCGCTTGATTTTTCATTGAAGAATCGTTTGTATCTGCAGGACCTGCATCATATTCAAAGAAGCCTTTTATTTCCTGAATCAGTTGACACAAAGCAAAGGATCAACATAAGTAAAGATGATCGTGATTTTATTTTGCACTGGATGAGTGCTTATCCCGAAGAAAGTAAATATCCTTATTATGACACAGCCCATTATTGGGATGCATATTGTAAGTTTTTATTGATCGGTTCCGAAAAAGCAAGCATCCCTTCCAATATCCGCATCTTTAATAAAGTGGGTGATGCTTATGGATTTCTGACAGATATCGCTTATATCATAGATACAGAAAAAAAGATCGAGTTCATGTTATGTGCAACCATCTACTGCAACAGCGATGGTATTTTGAATGATGATAAATATGATTACGAAACAGTAGGTTACCCTTTTATGAAACACTTAGGTCAATTGATCTATGAATATGAATTAAAAAGGAAAAGGAAATTTGTTCCCAATCTCAATGAATTCATTATTGATTATAAAAAAAATCAATAATACAAAGTCCCGAAGAAAACTCTTCGGGACTTTTTTATTTGATACATTACCCTTTTACTTCATCATTCTTTATTTACTTCCAGCAATGATCTTCGCTTTCTTGTACTGCACATTATCTCCATCCAATGCAATCAGATAAACACTGCTGCCTGCATTGCTTCTGTTGATATCTACCTGCACTGTATTCTGTCCTGTTACTGCAGCCACCTGTTGTGATTGCAACACTTTTCCTGTTGTCAGTTCTATCACCCGCAATGTTAACTGTGCTGACTTATCGCTCATAAAGCTGCAAGTGAATTTGTTCCCTGTTGCAGGATTAGGATATACCAATAATTCTTTCGCACTCAGACTTTCCAGATAACTTACTGTTTGCTTCGCAAAGCTTATACTGCTTAATGTTGTATTGATCGCACTTGTTTGGCCTGTGCCAACTTCTATTGAGAATACGATCGTTGTCACATCATTCGCATTGATCTTATCTTTCGTTGCTGCTGATACAAACGCATCCATCGATACATAATAATCCTTCGCCTCTTTATTCAACGGTATCAATGTACTGTATTGATCTGACCAGTTTGCGATCGAGTTCTTCACCAAGGTTATTCTCAGATTATATCCGCCTGATGCTGTAAACCTCAATGTCTTGTAGGATGTGAGGTCTTGTGCCACACCACCACCTTTCAGTAACTTGAATACAGATACATAATCCGAACCATTTGCATTTACCTGTACATTTCTGAACACAGGTAATTCATCTGACAAATAAGTCTTGTTCGTATCATTGGTTATCGTAAAGCTGCTTACTGTTGTGGCCGGTCCTGCACCGTATGACCATGTTCCGTCTGCCATGTACACCACATCCTGTAATTGGTTGTTGATATACATCGAGATCGTTGATGCATATATATCACTCATCGGTATGGTGATAGATCCTTTACCGTTTGCTGCAACTGCGAATGGTATTGTTCTCTTCGTTGTTGTTGTTGACAGTTCATTTGATTTGTCTTCCACTACAAAATAACCGTTACCGTTTGTTTGATTATTTGTTACTGATAACACCAGATCTGTTTTGTCTCTGCTGCCTGATGTGATATAAGTATCCGGTAATTTCTTGGCACTGATATATTGTACCGGCATATTGGATTGCAGGTTGCTGATGATCTCTGTTGCCATATCTGTCACCATCGTTGGTGATACTGCCCATAACTGGATATTATACATCGTTTCATCTGCTGTGTAATCCTGATTCAGCCAGTTGGATTGCAATGTATAATTGTTTCTTCCTGTCTTTGCTCCTATCACAAAACTCATCGCATATTCTGTACTGCCATCGGCATCTTTCAATGTGTAGGCGATCATATTCATATTGTTCACCACAACATTCTGCATCCCTGTTAATACTGAGCCTTTCAATCTGTCACAAATAGCTTTGGTGTGATCATACACTACATTGCTCGTTTGTGTACCGAAGCTTACTGCTTTAGCTTGATTGTTCAATGTATAATCAATAGACAATACATCTGTTGCATTGGTGATCGATGGTATATCGGTTGGTGTGCTGATATACGATGTGAAATTATATTTACTGAATTTTTGTTGTAAGATATCTGACAGCGTTAATTTACTGTTACTGCCAAAGCCCATCGTTGTTGCTCTTGCTGCTGTTTCTCCAACAGGTGTCATTACACTGTAATCAACAGGTTGTTGCAGACTGTTGATCGCTTTAGTGTATATACGTTTCACGATCGCATCTCCCAGATCCTTACTTTCCAATCCGCCGCCGCCACCGCCACTAACGCCTCCTGATGATGGACAATAGTAATACACTATTGTTGCTGTATCAGTGGCTGTTGTACTGATCACTGCTGTATCATTACCCGTTGGGAAACTTGCCGAGAAATTAGTATTGGTGTAAACTGTTAATGCTATTGAATCAGTTCCTTTATAGTTTGCAAGATTAGCTGCTGATGTGAATACAGTTGAATCTGTCTTCGCACTGGTATGCGGACCAAAATCTTTACCACTTGTTCCTGCAAAATCTTTTACTCCATCAAAGCCTGTTGAAGAAAAACTATCTACGATTGTTGGTGGTGTGATACCATACAAGAATCCCGGAGCATAGAAGTCCATCGTTCCATCCACCTGAATATTCACGAGACGCTTAGTTCCTGGAGCCATATTACCGGTGATCTCTACTTTATTATTTGTAGTGAATGAACCATTATTGATCACTTTTACTGCAAGCAATGTTCCTAATGTGGTATCAAATTTTGCAGCCTTTTGTTGTTTCAGATTTGAACTTGCCCAATCTGTTGTACTTCTCGGGAATATTAATGTTTGTGTGATCGTTGTTGCAGTGGCTGCATTACATACTGGTACAGCATCCATTGCTTTTGAAGCAGGTGTTACCACCACAGTTTGATAAGTAGTATTTGAACAACCCTGCAAATTAGTGGTTATCAGTTTTGCATTATAAATACCAATAGCGGAATAACTCTTTATTGGTGTAGTTGAAGTAGATGTAGTGCCATCACCAAAATCCCAACTATAGGTTTCTCCCGCTGAATTACCATACGCAATAAAATTAAAACTGTTACCGCTCAAAGTTTGGGTTGTAGTTGAAGGGCTCGTTGTATAAGCGAACTCGGTGGGTTTTGCATTAAATGAAATTTGCGCAATATTTGATTGTTTCCCATAGTTATCAGTTACCTGATAAGAACATATTG
>CAIVCF010000026.1 GCA_903904335.1 uncultured Chitinophagaceae bacterium
AACATCCGCTGATCCAGGCAGAAAAAATATTTGTTCGTATCAACACATTTAAGCTATTCATCGGCGAAATATCATTGAACAAAATCGAAATTGACAATGCAGGATTTTATTTATTTACAGATAGCACCGGTTATACCAACGGTTATTTATTGAAAGGGAAAAATAAACCACAATCAAAACCCGTAGAAGAGAAGGCAGTCAAAAACCTTTTTGATCATATCGAATTAAATAAGGTTGCTGTCACCATTGATGACAGCAAGAAACAGCAGTTGCTTGATTTTTATATCAATCAGATGAATGTAAAATCTCAAAGCAATGATTCCTCGCTGATATTTAACATTAAAAATTCTATTTTGATTAAAAGCCTTGCTTTTAATCTTCCCAAAGGAAGTTTTGCCGAGAACCATTTGCTGGAAGGTAATTTTGCGATTGCATTTCAACCTAAAAAAAATAAACTGAGTTTCGACAGTATTCCGATAAGCCTATCAAAACAGGATTTTATTTTCAACGGCGCTTTTATATTTGGTGATGTGCAGCAATTTGATCTGAATATTATCACAAAAAACATATCGGTTGATTTTGCAAAGACTTTACTCACCAAAAAAATTGCAAAAGCTATTAATATAGTTTCCGTTAAAGCACCTCTTGATGTGGTTGCACATATCGGCGGTCCTTTAAAAGGAGAACCCTTAGTGCGAGTTGAATGGCTAACAAAAAATAATTCTGTCACAACCCCATTTATCAATTTCGATTCCTGTTCTTTCAGAGGAAGTTATACCAATTAAGCAGTGAAAGGATTGGAACGCAATGATGAAAATTCAAGGATTGCAGTACATGATTTTACGGGCAAATATCAGGATCTCGTTTTATCGTCTGATGATATCATCATCAATGATCTTACCACACCTTTACTCAGTTGCGATCTTCATTCTTCTTTTTCAATGGATGCATTGAACAGTGTTTTAGAATCTGATGCCATGACCTTATCAGGAGGAAATGGAACATTGGATATTATGTATGATGGACGCATCGATCATATCACACATGAAAACACAAATGTTTCAGGATCGATTAGATTTGAAAAGGGAAACATCCAGATGAACAGTTCCCGATCAACATTAACGGATTGTACGGCTAAGATTGAATTTAAAGACAGAAATATCTCGGTTGATACTTTGCTTTGTAAGATCAATGGAAGCCCCATCAGGATGTGGGGTACAGCAAAAAACACTTTATCGTTATTGGAAGAAGCACCCCGAAATGTAGAGCTTAACTGGAATGTTTTTGCACCCATATTGAACATAGATCATTTAAGCAGTATCATATCCAGAAAATTTCCCGCCAAACAACATGTTGCCAAAAAAAATTCTTCCGGATTGGCTAAAACAGTGCACCAATTTGATCAGATGCTATATAACGGAAATATTTCCGTTCGCCTCAATGCCGATAAATTGGTGTATCATAAATTCGAAGCCAATAACCTGAAAGCTGCCATTCAGATCACAGAAAATTCATGGAACCTGAATAATGTTTCCCTGCTCTATGGCAAAGGGAATATGAGTGTTGCTGCGAAAGTGGTGGAACAAACGCCCAATGTTTTTGTATTGCATGCTTCAATTGATATGAAGAATATGGATGCACAAAAAGTTTGGTACGGGTTTGATGATTTTGGTCTAACAATGCCTACTTCAAAGAATTTAAAAGGTATTTTGTCAGTTCACACCAATATAAATAGTGGTTTAAATAAGTCAGGCGATTTTAATCTGAACACATTAAACGGAGATGCTGATCTTTCTATTAAGAACGGCGCATTAATTAATTTTGAACCTGTTCAAAGCCTGCAGAATTTTTTATTTAAAGGACGAGATTTTTCCAATATCAGTTTTGCAGAGATAAAAAATAAGTTCACTTTCAAAAAAGGAGAAGTAAATATCTCCAGGATGGAAATAAATTCCTCCGTACTTTCTTTATTCCTCGAAGGCGTTTACAGTACCAACGGAAAAAATACGGATATAAGTGTTCAGGTGCCGTTGAGTAATTTAAAAAAGCGTGATAAAGAATATAAACCTGAAAATATCGGTACTGATAAACATGGCGGGATGAGTGTTTATCTGAGGGCCAAGACGGATGAGGACGGGAAAATAAAAATTCGTTACGATCCATTCAAACGATTCAGAAAATCTAAGGCCAAAGTATAGCAATAACCAACGAAGCATTTGCTTACTGTATTCTTATATTTGCGTAAACTTCTGATCATGCTACAATTTCGTACAGTCTTATTTTTATTGATCATTTCAATTACAGCGAATTCACAAGCTTTAATAAAAACTGCGAATAAGAAAACGGTATCTAAGAATGCACCTATCGGTGTGTTCGATTCCGGTACAGGCGGACTCACTGTTTTAGAAGCAATGTTAACTTTAGATGCTTTTAATAATGAAACGGGAAAGCCCGGGGCAGATGGCAAATTAGATTTTCAATCAGAGTTTTATCAATACCTCGCTGATCAGGCAAATATGCCCTACGGAAATTATGCAGCAGAAAATAAAACTGATTTATTAAAAGAACATATTTTAAAGAACATGAATTTTTTTCTGCAAAAACAATATGCATTGCTGCAGGAAAAACAATTCAAAATATTTGAAAAACCACAGGTTAAAATGATCGTGATCGCCTGTAATACAGCCACAGCGTATGCTTTAGGCGATATTAAAACAATGTTGAAAGAACAGGGTTATTATATTCCTGTGATCGGTGTGATCGATGCCGGAAGCAAAGCTGCATTGCAATATCTGAAAACGCATAGCAAAGGAACCATTGGTGTTTTTGCAACGGCAGGAACAGTTGCATCAAACGGTTATCCGAAAACATTGAATGCAATGAAAGCGAAATTTGGTTTTGATAAATTATCTGTGATCAGTCAGGGTGGGGTTGGCTTGGCCGAAAGTATCGATCGCGATTATAGTTTTTATGTGGATACTTTAACCAAACCAAGAAAAGATTATAAAGGTCCATCATTAAAAAATTCTTTAGTGATCGATACAACATTGATGAATATTTATCATTTCAATAAATCATACAATCAATTATTGTGTGAATATGATGATCAGGGAAAATGTTTGGATGTTCAGTTGAATGATCCTTCCAATTATGTACGTTACCACTTGGTTACATTGTTGGAAAAGATGATCGCTGAAAAATACAACGAACCGATGAACACATTGATACTTGGCTGTACGCACTATCCTTATTTGAAAGACACCATTGCAAATGTGTTGCATGAATTATACAATTTTCAAGCGAATGGAAAATTCAGATACAGAAAATATTTAGTTGAGCATGTTGAATTAATTGATCCTGCATTGGAAACTGCCAAAGACGCATACATCGCCATGCATGAAAACAATTTGATGAATACTGAATCAAAACAGGAAAATAAATTCTTCATCACTATTCCAAACACAGCTTTGAGCGAAGTGAAGCTGCAGCAAGATGGCTGGTTTACTTATCAATATAAGTATGGCCGCAAAGCCGGTGCTGATTTGGATTATGTACAATTTGTTCCTTTCGATCTTCAAAATATTTCAAGAGCAACCTATCAAAGATTCCATGCTGTATTGCCGCATGTGTATGTAGAACTGAAAAAATTTAATTCGCTACTTCCGTAACTATGGTTTTTGCAGCGTCACTGATTTTCTTTGATTGCCTTCCGATCAATATCACGCCAACGATCACCAATAATGTTCCGATCAGTTGCAATGCAATAATTTTTTCTCCCAAAATAAAATGCGCCTGAACAATGGTTGATACAGGTCCAATGCTGGTAATGATGGCAACATTATTACTGCCAATACTCTTCATACCATAACTCATCATGAACGATGGAAGCACCGTTGCAATGATCGCCAATGCAGCAGAATAATAAACCAATGTTGGCGTAAACTCAATACCGGCAATAGTTTTAGTGGATAAGAAATGTACAAAGATTCCTGTCGTTGCAAATAACATAGCATAAACAGTATAGCGTGTTGCACCAACATTATTCACCAATCTTCCTGTTCCAACCAAATAGAACGAATAAGTTACTGCACAGAGAAATATCATGAATGTGCCGTAATAAAAATTTGGATTGGATGTATCCAATTTCATTTCACCCAAATAAGCAATACCAATTCCTGCATAGGTTAATGCCAATGCAATGAATTGTGTTTTGCTCAATTTTGTTTTAAACCAAAATGTATTAATGAGCACCGCGAATGTTGGATACAGAAATAAGATCAGTCTTTCCAAACCCGCAGAGATGAATTGAAGCCCGATAAAATCAAATAAACTGCTTAAATAATATCCGAAAATTCCCATCAAAAAAATAAAGAACCACTGTCTGGCTGTTACATTTGTCTTGCCTTCTTTTCTTCCTTCGATCCAACCGATCACCAAATAAAACGGTAGTGAAAATAACATCCGTAAACTCAATAAAGTTATAGCATCAACATGCGTTGCATGAAAACAAAGTTTTACAAAAATGGCTTTGGTAGAAAAGAATATTGCACCCGACAATGTAACGAGAAAACCGGTTAATGATATTTGTTTTTGTTGTTGGGTCATTAGTTGGTCGAATGTCATGCTGAGGCTCTCGAAGCATGAATTTCTAAAACGATTTTTCGTTTATCACCCTTCGAGAGCCTCAGGGTGACAACTACCGTCAATCGTTCATGGTCTTCTAAACGCTTACATTAAAATCTCTCAACGCATCATTTAAACTTGTCTTCAAATCTGTGCTGGGCTTGCGTTGTCCGATGATTAATGCACAGCTTACATTATATTCTCCCGCAGGAAATTTCTTTGGATAGGTTCCCGGTATCACCACACTTCTTGCCGGTACACGACCGCGATATTCAACAGGTGATGGTCCGCTCACATCAATGATCTTCGTTGATTGCGTTAGTACAACATTCGCACCCAATACTGCTTCTTTTTCTACTTTCACACCTTCTACAACGATGCTTCTGCTGCCGAGAAAACAACCGTCTTCAATAATCACCGGACTTGCCTGCAATGGTTCCAATACACCACCAATACCAACGCCACCACTTAAATGAACATGCTTACCGATCTGTGCACAACTTCCAACAGTTGCCCAAGTATCAACCATCGTTCCTTCATCCACATACGCACCAATGTTTACATAACTTGGCATCAACACTACATTCTTTGCCAAAAATGCACCATAACGTGCCACTGCATGAGGTACTGCACGAACACCCAACGATGCATAATCTTTTTTCAATAACATTTTATCGTAAAACTCAAATGGAGGTAAGTTAAATGTCTGCATTTGTTGTATGCCGAAATACAGCAGTATCGCCTGTTTCACCCATTCGTTCACATGCCAGCCCTGCCCGACTGCATCATTCAGGCGGGCGTTATCCGATGGTGCTGCGGTTCTTAATCTGCCTTTATCCACTTCTTCAATTACGGCACGTACCGCATCACTGTATTTTTTGTCTTTCAATAATTCACGGTTAGCCCATGCTTCTAAGATCAATGCTTGTAATTCCATCATTCAAAATTTTTGCAAACATAATGTTTGATGTGCAAATGCGTAAAGTGAAGCCCGTAAATGATTATTGTGTGACCAACTTGTGTATTTCATAGCATCGACTGTTGCGTCGCACTCTTGTGCAATCAGAACTTAATTCAACTAAACAACCCTAACTGCACCGGCTTTTTAAAAACAATTTTTTCTTCTTTTAATTTAGGATTCGTAATTGTATAAACTTCAGTCGCTTCATGTCTCGATGCTACAATAATTTTAGTTCCTTTTGCATGTTGCTCAAAAACAGATGCTGCCAATTGCGGAGAATTATTTTCCTGTGATAAATGCGACAGCAACAAATGCGTCATAAACGGCGGACGATGTTTGATAAATAATTCCAAAGCCTGTTTATTGGAAATATGCCCTTGTCCGCCACGGATCCTGTTTTTTAAATGCAAAGGATAAGAACCTTTCTCCAACATCACTTCATCATAATTGCTTTCTAAAAATGCAGCATGGCATTGTTTAAAATAATGGATCACATTTTCACAAGCAATACCAATATCGGTGATAACGCCGACTGTGATTGAATTGTGGCGAATGATAAAACTATGGGGATCGGCAGCGTCATGTTGCTTTGTAAAGGCAGTTACCGTTAATTCACCAACAGCAATAGGCTTATTTGCTTTGAATGTTCTGGACAAATGTTTAATTAATATCGGTCCGTGTTTAGCAGTTGCTTCAGTAATATAAACAGGCAGACTGTATTTATTTGCTAACACCGAAACTCCTTTTATATGATCTCCATGTTCGTGTGAAACAAAAATGGCTTTCACCTTTTTCATCAATAATCCAAGTTTCTTCATTCTTCTTTCTGTCTCACGACAAGAGATACCCACATCTACTAGCACGGCTTCATTGTGATTGCCCACATAATAACAATTGCCGTTGCTACCCGAGTTTAAAGATGTAATGAATAATGACATGATTGATGCAAAGAAAACTAATTTTTAATTGATAGGATTTTTGTTTTCAGATCGGATCAAAAATAAATTTTCTGCTCTGTATCTTTTGATACCGTTTTGAGTTGAAGCCACAACTTATCATTGTTCTGTTAAACAAAACAATAACATTATGAAAAGTAAAATTTATTTCAGCTTCATTGCTTCCGTACTTATTTTTTATTTCACGGCAGTAACCAATCAACACGCATATTCTCAAACACCAACAAACACAAAAATGAAAATTCTGATTCATGTAACCATCGGTCCCGAAAACCCGACCAAGGCTGCACTCGCTTTCTTAGTGGCAAGAACTGCGATAGAAGAAGGTCATACAGTAACGATGTTTCTCGCAGGCGATGCAGTGCAATTGATACGCGACAATGTATTGGATAATCTTGCAGGCCTTGGCACCGGCAAACTGCGTGATCATTTTGATGCCATTGTAAAGGTGGCGGCAAATTCTATTTGTCAGGTAATTCCAGCAAGGCTCGCGGTGTAACGGATGCCGATATTAAAGATAAACATGCAGAGTTTGCACTGCCAACTGTTTTGATAAGACTTTTAACTGAAAGCGATAAATCGCTGACTTACTAAAAAACAATAAGAGAAAAGAATTTGAAATTATAATAATTGAATCGCTCCTCTGAATAATTTTATTTTCTTTTCTCTTTCAAACTGTTTCAATATTCTTGATACAACAACTCTCGTTGTTCCGAGATCATGTGCTAAATTCTGGTGAGAAATATGAATCGTATTCTTTGCTTCTGTTTCACATTTTTTTCTCAGGTATTCCAGTACACGGACATTTATATGCTCGAATGCGATCTGTTCGAATGAATTGATCAGTTCATCATAACGGCTTCGAAACATACGCATCACATATTTATTCCAGGAAGGATATTTTAATTGCCATTTGGTGATCATCTCTGAAGGAAAGACCAGCATTTCCGTAGGTTCTATGGCAACACCATGCGATGAACTTTTATTGTTGAAATAAGCCGCAGCCAGCGACATAGTGCATGTTTCTTCTGCACGAACATGATACAATAAAATTTCCCTGTCTTCTTTTTGTTGATACACACGGATCGTGCCTTCCAGAACAATGGGCAAAAATTTTACATACTGTCCTTCCTTCACGATCACATCACCTTTATTCACCGAAAGGAATTGGGCATTTTCAAAAACTTCTTCCTGCAATTCGGCATCAGAAAGAAAATTTAATTTTTTTAAAATGGGATTGTTATTGTCCATAGTGTTCGGAATTAAAATAATAATTCTTCTCCGTGAAAGCTTTGAAATTAATCAATCAAATCTGCACGGAGAAGAATCGGTGAGAAAATTTTAATTGCGGCTTTCTTCTTTTTCATCTTTGATCAATGTTGCAATTTGTGCAGCTAATTCCGGTGTAACTGCAACGCCATGCACTTCTTTGGCATGGATGGCTGCCTGTTGTAAAACCTCTTCAACGCTGTTGGCTTTTATAACACCTTTGCAATCGAAACCTGCATCGGAACAATTCAATGTTTTCATGATGATATTTTTTGTTGAGATACAATGTTACAAATGCAGTTATCATTAAACGGTATCAAAAGATACACAACAGAATTTTTATTTTTAATCATTTTCAACTTATTACTTTTACAGCAATGAATTCTTTTGAAACCGATATTGAAAACTGTTTGCGCGTTCTGCAAAGCGGCGGAATTATTTTATATCCCACCGATACCATATGGGGCATTGGCTGCGATGCCACTAATGCTGCGGCTGTTGAAAAAATAATCGAATTAAAAAATCGTCCCGCCAATAAAAGTTTTGTTGTGTTGGTTGCAGATGAACGAGAATTGATGCAATATGTGGCTTCATTGGACCTGGAAATTTTCAATTATCTCGATCGAACTACAAAGCCAACTACCATTATTTATGAATCGGCTATTGGCCTTGCAGATAATGTTATCGCAGATAATGGTTCTGTTGCAATTCGAATCTGCAAGGATGAATTTTGTAAACACCTCATCAAGCGTTTCAGGAAACCCATTGTCAGCACTTCTGCCAATACCAGCGGAATGCCTTCTCCACCTGCATTTTCCGAGATTGAAACGATCATTAAAGGCGGCGTGGATTATGTGGTACAGCACAAACAAGATGTTGCAACAGCGGCTACGCCATCATCCATTATTAAATGGAATAATGGAAAAGCAGAAGTCATCAGATAAAAATAAATTATTGATTACTTTTGCAACATGCCGAAAATATTGGTCATTCAAACTGCTTTTATTGGTGATGCTGTTTTGGCGACCGGATTACTCGAAAAATTACACGCTTCATTCCCTGATAAACAAATTGATTTTCTGGTTCGGAAAGGAAATGAATCTTTATTTACAAAACATCCGTTTCTGCATGAACTGCTGATTTGGGATAAAAAGAAAAATAAATATACCCATCTGCTTCAGTTACTTTGGAAAATTAAAAAAAATAAATATGATACTGTTGTGAATGTGCAACGTTTTGCAGCAACAGGATTTTTAACAGCATTTTCCGGAGCAAAAGAAACCATAGGCTTCGATAAAAACCCTTTCAGTTTCTTGTTTACAAAAAGAATTAAGCATTTAGTCAGTGATGGAATGCATGTGCTGCATGAGATTGACCGAAATCAACAACTCATCGCATCTTTCACTGATGAAGTAGCTGGAAAACCAAAATTATATCCCTCCGAAAAAGATTTTACTACTGTTGGAAAATTTAAAAAAGTAAAATATATCTGTATCGCACCTGCATCCGTTTGGTTTACCAAACAATTCCCTGCAGATAAATGGATCTCATTTATTCACTCCACACCCGATGGTGTTTTCGTTTATTTGCTGGGAGCATCCGATGATTTTGATTTGTGTGGAGAAATATATTCTCAATGTTCTCATTTGAATATTGTGAATCTTGCAGGCAAACTCAATTTTTTAGAATCAGCAGCTTTAATGAAAGATGCTCTCATGAATTATGTAAATGATTCTGCTCCCATGCATTTTGCATCTGCCATGAATGCTCCTGTAACTGCCGTGTATTGCAGCACCCTTCCTGCATTTGGTTTTGGGCCTTTGAGTGATAAAAGTTTTGTTGTTGAGACGAAAGAAAAATTAAGTTGCCGTCCATGCGGCTTGCATGGCAGAGCGGAATGCCCTGAGCAACATTTTAATTGTGCCAACCAAATTACAAATGGACAGCTATTGATAGGATTAGAAAATGTTTGATCAAACCTTTTGTGTAGTCTACAATTTTATATACAAGTTTGTATTCCCATCTTTGCCTGTGATCTTGTTTACAGCATAATCTGGAGGCTCGATCCAGTAGGTGTGATTTAAAACAAATTTAAATTGCTTGATCTCACCTTTTTTACCGAGTACATTTTTGCTGAGAGTAATTGCATATTGACGACCATTTATTTTCGATAATTCGAAATGTGCGTTCTTATTATTCCAGTCATTAAATTCTCCTGCGATGTTTACTTGCTTGATATCTCCTCTTCTTGAACTAAGATTTATTTTGGTTTTTCCAACTATAATTGTTTCCTCATCACCAAATACAAACCGTATTGAATCGCCTCTATCAATATATCCTACGCTTTGCGTTTGTGCAAAAAGGGTAGTGTTGATCAAACAAAAGATCAATAATATAAATTGGATTGTGATCTTCATGATATTTTGATTTAATCAGCAGGGTTATTTGTCCGGTAAATTAATATTTGCTTTCTTTAATTTTTGTTAAAGCTTAATTTTTGAATAGCACTTCTTTTAATTAAACCCAACACAAATAACTTTTGCACTGCTTATATTTGTAGCCGCATGCAAATCGTTTATTCAGATAAAGAACAGTTCATTTTTAAAAAAATTTCAAAAGCTGCAATGGAACTCAATGTTCCTGCGTTTTTGATCGGTGGTTTTGTGCGTGATAAGATCATTGGCCGTACAACTAAAGATGCTGATATTGTTTGCTTGGGTGATGGCATTGCACTTGCAAATAAAGTAGCAGAAAAATTTCACCCAAAACCCTATGTGTCTTTTTTTAAGAATTTCGGAACGGCACAAATAAAAATTGATGAATTTGAAATTGAGTTTGTAGGTGCCAGAAAAGAAAGTTACAATTATGAAAGCCGTAATCCTGTTGTAGAACCGGGCTCATTGGTGGATGATCAAAACAGAAGGGATTTTACCATCAATGCATTAGCAGTTAATCTAAATGAAAATGATTACGGCATCTTGATCGATCCTTTCAATGGCCTGCATGATATTGAACAAAAAATCATCCAAACACCATTAGATCCTTTACAAACTTTCAGTGATGATCCTTTGCGCATGATGCGTGCAATTCGTTTTGCATCGCAACTTGATTTTTTAATTGAAGAGAAAACCTTTAAAGCGATCATTGATAATGCGGAAAGAATAAAGATCATTTCGCAGGAAAGAATTGCTGATGAATTGAATAAAATAATGCTTAGTCCCAAACCTTCCGTGGGATTGGATTTGCTGAGCAAAAGTGGATTGATGCAAATTATTTTTCCGCAGATGATGGCATTGCATGGAGCAGAATATGTGGATGGTCTGGGGCATAAAGATAATTTCTATCACACATTGCAAGTGATCGATAATATTTGTGCAAACACAAACGATCTTTGGTTGCGTTGGGCTGCATTATTGCATGATATCGGTAAGCCTCCTACCAAAAGATTTGAAGAAGGACATGGATGGACATTTCATGGCCATGAGGTGGTGGGTGCAAGAATGGTCCCTAAAATATTTTCGAAACTAAAGTTGCCGATGAACGAAAAAATGAAATTCGTTCAGAAGCTCGTAGAACTGCATTTGCGACCTATCAGCTTAACAAAAGAGAATATCACTGACAGTGCCATTCGCCGTTTATTATTTGATGCAGGTGAAGATATTGATGCATTGATGCTGTTATGCGAAGCAGACATCACCAGTAAAAACAAACAAAAAGTAAAACGTTATTTACAAAATTTCGAATTGGTTCGTCAGCGCATGAAGGAGGTGGAAGAAAAAGACCATTTACGAAACTGGCAACCGCCGATAACAGGAGAGATGATCATGCAAACTTTTGGATTGGAGCCTGGTAAAAATGTAGGTATCATCAAAGATGCTATCCGCGAAGCAATATTGGATGGTATTATTCCTAATTCTTATGAAGCAGCTCATCAGTTCATGTTGCAGAAAGCGGCCGATTTAAACTTGCAACCTTTTTAAATTGTTTTTCGTTTCTTTGATGATAAACTGGATTTGTTTGCGGGCAAAATAATTACATAGCATCATTTGTTGCGTCGCACTCTTGTACTGTTGTAAGTTTAGGGGCAAAAAAATCAAATCATAAATTACAAATACTAATATCGAATGGCTATTTTAAAATTCAGGGTTTATTTGGAAGAAGATGATTCAGTGTATCGTGATATTGTGATCAGGCATAAACAAAGTTTTGCCGATCTGCATTTTGCAATTCTGAAAGCGTATGAGTTTGACAATAAACATCAGGCAACATTTTATCGCAGCAATGATAACTGGGCGCAGGGACGTGAGATTAGTTTTGAAAAATATGATAAGAAATATGCGGCAGAACCATTGATCATGTCCGAAACAACGATAGGCAGCGAGATCCGAGATACCAATCAAAAATTCGTATATGAATATGATTTTGTAAAAAGCTGGGTGTTTCTGGTTGAGTTGATCAATGTGAATAAAGAAGAAAATCCCAAAACAAATTATCCTTCAGTTTCGAGAACGGAAGGAATAGGTCCTCAACAATACGGTACAAAAAGTTTACTGGGCGATAAGTTTGCTGAGATAGAAGAGAAGTATGATCTGAAAGAAGGGCTGGATGGTTTTGGTGAAGAAGGAGAAGCACATGAAGAATCGGAAGAAGGCGAAAGTGAAGAAACATTTGGTGAAGAAGGTGGAACAGAAGAAGAGTTTTAATTTGATATTGTTCAACTTTTAATTTCAAATCACGAATACAAAATCAAATACTGTTTATGTTATCGTCGGACCAACTGCTGTTGGTAAAACATCATTTGGAATCAAACTCGCTCAGCAATTCAATACTGAAATTATTTCTGCCGATTCGCGGCAATGTTATAAGGAATTAAATATTGCAGTTGCTAAACCCAATGCCGATGAATTAAATGCGGTGCGCCATTATTTTATCAATTCACATTCCATTCACGAAGAAGTCAATGCCGGAATATTCGAACAATATGCATTGCAATCTGTCAATAAAGTTTTTCAGAAAAATAAAACAGCCGTCATGGTGGGTGGAACAGGATTGTATATAAGATCATTCTGTGAAGGCATTGATGAAATACCCAAAGCTGATGAATCCATTCGCAAAAAAATTCAACAACAATATGAATTGAACGGATTACAATGGTTACAACAAGAAGTGCAACAAAAAGATAATGCATTCTGGCAAACAGCAGAAAAGCAAAACCCGCATCGGTTGATGCGTGCATTGGAAGTTGTCGAAGCAGTGGGAAGATCGATCACTACATTTCATCAGCATACAAAAACAGAAAGGCAATTCAATATTGTAAAGATCGGATTAACAATACCTAAAGAAGAATTATATCATAATATTAATTTACGGGTTGATACAATGATAGAAAACGGATTAGTTGAAGAAGCAAGATCATTGTTACCTTATCGTTCGCTGAATGCCTTGCAAACAGTGGGTTACAAAGAATTGTTCGATCATTTTTACGGGAAAATTTCTTTTGAAAAAGCGGTGGAAGAAATTAAAAAGAACACAAGGCATTATGCTAAGCGTCAAATGACCTGGTTCAAAAAAGATGAAAGCATCAAGTGGCATAATCCTTCAGATAAAATCACAGTTTAAATCCAACCGTCATTATTAAATTACCGTATCCCCCTTTTTGAATTGCATACGTATTTGCAACATCATTTAAACGGTAAGGAAAGTTAACATCATTGGCAAACACTTGTGAATAACCCAAATCAATAAACATTCCGTGATTGCGGTAACCGATACCTGTACTCGCAATAAAACGATTTGCTTTTAAAGTAGCATCGGCATAAGGACTTCCGTAATAAGCTACACCGAAACGAAACATCCATAACGAAAATTTCAATTCACCACCTACACGGATATTTACATTGCCTTTGTAATAATTTTTTATTTCACTATTCACAAGATCATAATAATCCACCAAAGAACTTTGTGTGTTATCTCTCACCGAAAATCTTGCACCGCGATAATTTACGTATTCAATATCAGCACTGATAAAACCTCTTTGATTTTTGATGTCCTCATCTTCTTTAAAAATAAAACTTGCACTCGCAATGGCTCTCCAAGGCGTCAATAAATTATAAGATCTGTCGCCCGGATTACCGCTGTTTAAGTTATCACTGCTTTCGCTTCTTTGTCCTGCATAGGCTTCAGTATTGGCAGTCAACCATGCTCTGATCTGATCCTTATAATTCATGAATTGCGGCGTGTGAAATGCAAAACCCAAACGGAGATTATCCTGCGGTTTATAGATCATGCCTAATTTCATTCCGATACCTACACCACTTGAGGTGGTGGTTTCGTGATAAGTGAAGTTTGAAAAATTATTATTTGTATTTACAGTTACATCTTTTTCAGAAAAATAAAAATCCCTTGCGTAATAAGTGATGGGAATGGTTAAACTTCCGCCAACATATAATTTGTCTTCAATATTTCCTGCCAATCCGATAGCTATTTCATGATAACCGCCTTTTGTATTGGCATCATAAGATTGATATACACCGGATGAAATAGGAACCAAACTTTTATAACCAAGTTGATTACCGATCAAAACGGTATCGATCAAAAAAGTCCTGAAAGCTAAAGAGGAACCGAAAATATAATTGTTTAATGCAGCATTGGTATCGGCCTTGTCTCTCACCAATTCTTCTAAATATTGTTCGGTAAAAGAACTGTAATTATTCGTACCACTGTATTGAATATGATTATTATAATTCGCCAACTGATTTACTGAAATGGAAAAAGCACTGCTTGTCCATTTGCTGTATGTATTGGTATTACCGCTGCCGAAGATAAAACCAACAGGTCCGTACATGAAATTGCTTTTCATAGTTGAAGTATCAGTGCCACGGTAATTGAGTTTATTATTATTAAAAGTAAATCCCGGCGAAACAACAAATTCTTTGGTTTTATAGAAACCTAATCCGGCAGGATTAATATTTGCGGAAGTTATATCACCACCCAGCGAAGCATTGGTACCGGCAATAGACATATTTCTTGCAGTACCGTTTTGTGTGAACCATGCAGAACGTAAAGCATCATCAGGTGTTTGTGCAACAGCGTAGAGGCACAAAAAAGTGCTTATGAAGAATAAATATTTTTTCATCAAAGAAAATTTGCAGGATTAATAAATGCAGCCTCTTATTTTAATGTCTCGGGCCGCGACCGGAAGAAGAACTGCTTCCACTGCTTGAGTATCCGCCACTGGTTCCTCCGGAAGAGCTACTGGTAGATGTACCGCTGCTTTGCATGCGAACAGGATTGCTCCATGTATTATTATTGTTATTGCTGTAATTATTATTGTTATAACTTGAAGAAGGACCTGTAAAAACAGTTCTTACTAATCTTCCGAAACTGTTTGTATTTGTATTAGCAACAGCACCGGGTCTGAAATAATTTCCTGAACCATTATTGCTGTTATTATATGTTTTGTTTTGAAATGCATAAATATTGGAGCCTGATGCACTGCTTCTTGCAACAACAGGATTCTTATATCCGCTAACTATATAAACCGGATTATACCATCCGCCTCCATAATAATTATTAAAATAAGAATGGTAGAAAGGATTCCACCCAAAATAATAAGGATTATTAAACATACCGTATCCGAATCCGAAAGAGAAGGAATCGTAATAACCTAAAATGTATGGGTTATAAAAATAATAAGGATTGAGTGACGCATTATAATAACTGTATCTGGCATCGTTCCAATAACTGTAATCATCTAATGAACTCCAGTAATCATAATTATGTGCTTTCATCCGCAGATAACGATCCTCATTGCTGCTCACATATTCCTGATATTCTTGGTTCTCTTTATTGGAAACTTGTTCACTTTCTTTTTTTACAACCTCTTTAGCTGGTGAGTAATACAAGTCGTCTGGTGTTTGCACGGATTGATATACACCGGAACATCCTGTCAATAAACCGACTGTAAGAAGTGCAGTGAAAATGGTTTGTTTCATACTTTCAGTTTTGATCGGTTACTTAATGTGAAGTTACCTACATTTGCGACATTGGCAAAGCTATAATGAATATTACAAAGACTCTGCCAAACTGTTTAAAAAAAGATAATTTGTTAAAGAAGCCAGAAAAAAGACATGAGTAAGGAAATTACATCGAGGGAACAGGATTATTCCCAATGGTATAACGACATTGTGATAAAAGCAAGTCTTGCAGACTACAGTGCCGTAAGAGGTTGTATGGTCATCAAACCGTACGGTTTTGCTTTATGGGAAAATATGCGTGATGTATTAGACCGTATGTTTAAAGATACAGGTCATGTAAATGCATATTTCCCTTTGTTCGTTCCAAAAAGCTTATTTGAAGCCGAAGAAAAAAATGCAGAAGGTTTTGCAAAAGAATGTGCCGTAGTAACACATTATCGTTTAAAGGCGGATCCGGATCATAAAGGAAAATTGATCGTAGATCCGGAAGCAAAATTAGAAGAAGAATTAGTGGTTCGTCCAACAAGTGAAGCCATCATCTGGAATACATATAAAGGTTGGATTCAGTCGTACCGCGATCTTCCATTATTGATTAATCAATGGGCCAACGTAGTAAGATGGGAAATGCGGACACGTTTATTTTTGCGTACCGCAGAATTTTTATGGCAGGAAGGACATACTGCACATGCCACCAAAGATGAAGCTGTGACAGAAGCAAAATTGATGTTGGATGTGTATGCCGATTTTGTAGAGAACTGGATGGCATTGCCTGTTATTAAAGGAATTAAAACACCCGCAGAACGTTTTGCGGGTGCAGAAGACACTTATTGCATTGAAGCGCTCATGCAGGATGGTAAAGCATTGCAGGCAGGTACTTCGCATTTTCTCGGGCAAAATTTTGCAAAAGCATTTGATGTTAAATTCAGTGATAAAGAAAATAAATTGGAATATGTCTGGGCTACGAGTTGGGGAGTGAGTACCAGATTAATTGGCGCATTAGTAATGGCGCATAGTGATGATGATGGATTGATATTGCCTCCTAAAATCGCACCTATACAAGTGGTCATCGTTCCGATTTTTAAAGGAGAAGAACAAAAAGCTTTGATAGATGCTAAAGTGAAAGATATAGTTACACAATTAAAAGATTCCAATGTTTCTGTGAAATATGATGATTCAGATAATAACCGTCCGGGTTGGAAGTTTGCTCAATACGAATTGCAAGGTGTTCCCGTTCGTTTAGCGATTGGTGCAAGAGATCTCGATAATAATGTAATTGAAGTTGCCAGAAGAGATACTAAAGAAAAGAAAAGTGTAAGTCTTGATGGCATAGAAACGTACATCAAAACGTTATTAGAAGAAATTCAAACAAATATTTACAATAAGGCAAAAGCTTATCGGGATGAGCATATCACCAAAACAGATAACTGGGATGAGTTTGTAAAATTGTTAGACGAAAAAACAGGATTCATTTCAGCCCATTGGGATGGTACTGATGAGACAGAAGAAAAAATAAAAGAACTAACCAAAGCCACTATTCGTTGCATTCCTATCAATAATGAACAGGAATCAGGGAAATGTATCTTAACAGGAAAACCTTCTGTGCAAAGGGTTTTGTTTGCAAGGGCTTATTAAAGCTGATGGTAATATTCCGTCCTCATGAAACAAAAAGAAATTCATCACAGCATGCAACCTTACCTTGAAGGGAAGGTTTTATTATTCGATAAACCACTGCGATGGACATCTTTCGATCTTGTAAGAAAAGTGCGTAATCTTACTAAGGTTACAAAAGTTGGACATGCTGGAACATTAGATCCTTTGGCAACCGGATTACTCATTGTTTGCACAGGAAAATTTACTAAGAAGATCAATGAGTTCATGGGCATGGAAAAAGAATATACCGGTACATTTACATTGGGTTCTACTACACCAACATTTGACTTGGAAAGTGAACCGCAGGATTTTATTTCACTTGAAAATATTACAGAACAACAGATCATCGATGCAACAAAAAATTTCATCGGTGATATTTTGCAAATGCCTCCCCAACATTCGGCGATAAAAAAAGATGGCAAACGTTTATACGAATCGGCAAGACAAGGCATCGAAATAAAAGTAGATGCAAGACCTGTAACCATTAAAGAATTTCTAATCACAAAAGTTGAATTGCCGTTAGTACATTTTAAAGTTGTTTGCACTACCGGCACTTATATACGAAGCCTTGCTAATGATTATGGTGCTGTATTGAATATTGGTGCACATTTAAGCAGTTTATGCAGAACCAGAATAGGCAGTTTCGAATTAAAAGATGCAATGAATATTACTGCTTTTGAAAAGGAAATAAAAAAAGTAGTGCAGGAAGAATAATATTACAATCATTCTGCTGCATATTGTTATTGAGTATAAGAGTGCGACGCAACTTAAGTCCCACAAAGTTTTGCAGCCGATACCAAAAAATTAAAACGGTAAACCGATACCGAATTGAAATACAAGATTATTTATTTCAACACCATTGACCCTTTTTTCTTTTAATTGGATATTTGAAAAATCCATCCATCCATTGTTCGTTTGACGCGCAGGGTCTTTTACTTTATACGCAAAGTCCAATCGCAGCAAAAAATAAGTGGCATCTAAACGTAATCCTGAACCTACGCCGATGGCAAGGTCTTTTCCAAAACGTGCTAAATTAATTTCTGCATTTGGATTAGCCGGATCACTTTTTAATGACCAAACATTTCCCATATCCGCATACAATGCGCTTGCAATTTTTACCGAACCTAGATTCCACAAGGTAAAACGATACTCCACATTTCCTTCCAGCGAAATGTCACCAAAACGATCTGTATAACCCGATGTCGATGTATCACTGAGAATGGAAGAACCCAATCCTAACTGCCGCAAACCCCATGCACGCATGCTGTTTGGGCCACCTTCAAAGTATTGTTTAAAAGCCGGCATTACTTGCCCGGCTTTTGGGAAAGCTACACCTGTAAATATCCTTGTGGCTATTTCGCTTTTTCTGAACTTATAAACGTAACGGTATTCTGCTTCTGTTTTAACGTATCTGAAAATCTGGTCGCTTAAATCTTTAAAGACAGACAATAAGGTCCCTGATTCTTCTACAGCCAAGCGAATAAGATGGGTTGCATGAGGGTCTCTGATACTTTGGATTGTTTTTATAACCGAAACACTGCTGCCCACAACATTCCCGTTGCGGAAAGAATTTCTTAAAAAAGGATTGTCGTGAAAGAGTTGTATCAATCCACTTAAAGTATCTACTTTATATAATTCGATATTTAATGGCTTAAACAACCAAACATATTTTCCCTTTCCCCACTCATATCCCCAGTTGGTGATCAATGACCTTAAAACATAATAGTCTTTTCTGTCAGTATAAGAACCTGTAGCTGAAAGTATCGTTCGTTTATTTTCCAATGTATTTAGATAACGCCATTTGGGAAAAGGCACGATCAACTTCGGAAAAGTATAAGTTTGACTTAAACTGAATTGTAATGTTTGTAAAAGAGATTTGGATGAATCGTTGATGGGTGTAGGACTGAATTCTGTACCGATCCTGAAAGTTGTTACAGATTGAATGGCACGCTTCCAAACATTTCTGTTTCGATAACTGAAGCTGGTTGATACACCCAACAAATTTCCTGAAGTGATATCACCAGTGTTCCTGCTCACTTCCAGATCTATTGAATAATTCTGTTTGGGTGCAGGAACCAAAAAGAAATGTAAGTCCAGCGAATCTTTCCCGCTTATCACTATTCTGGAATCAACCTGCTGCCATGCACCCATCTGTCCAAAGGTATTGATGGTTTTATAATACATGGATTCATTGTATAAATTTCCGCTGCGGAGATAAGTGTGTTCACGCAATGGCTTCATTAAAAATTTGCCATCTGTATAAAACATGGTGAAGTCTTTTCTGGTCTGTAGTTTCAAGTCATTTTTGATCAATAAACTATCCGGTAGGTCTGTAGATTTTGTTTCGGGATAATAATAAATATTACGCACATAATATTTTTCCAGTTTGGAAGAGTCTACAATGGGTTTTTGTTTGATGGTGATATTCCATTTAGGATTTTCATTTCTGTTCTTTGCCGCCTCCGCCAACAATTTTGTCTGTTCAAAGGGATCCAATGTTAATGCCAGCAATTTGTTATCTGTTGTATCTGCTTCTGCAAAAATATCTTCCTTACTGAATTTGTAATAGCCGTTGTTGCGAAAGATGTCTGTTACTCTTTCTTTTTCATTATTGATCACTTCTTTATTGAAAGGGGTTCCTTTTTTCAATAATGTTTTATTAAAATTTTCCAATGCTAATTTTTGCATATTGGAATCTGTCAGATCATATTTGGCAGAATCGATGGTAATATTTTTTCCTGCATGGATGATCATGATGGCAGTAACACGTATCTGGTCTTTCACCGTATCGTACTTTGGTATAGAATCCTTAAAAACAGTATAATAATATCCATTCGAGTTCAAATAAGAATTCATGTACCTTTTTGTACGGCCGATATTGGTGGAATCGAATGCAGGCGGGTTTTTGATGGTGCTCCAGAGAAATAATTTTTGTAGTTTGGGTGCTTTTAGACTATCATCCCAGTAATTCATGAGGTCATTTGTTAAACGTTTTTTCTCATCTTTGGGAAAGTTACCATCTAATAAAACTTTATTATCGAAAACAAAAGGTTTATTAGGTTGGTAATTTCTAACAGTAGCGCAGGACGCGAATAATAATACAACAACCCAGGCTGTTATGGTAAAAAATATTTTTTCTCTTTTCATCAAATACATAAAGAATGCTGAGTCGTAGCGAGGTCAAATATATTCAATCTTTGTGCCAGAAAAAACAAAGACAGCAGGAAGGGCTTTTTATTGCCGAAGGGCCGAAGATTGCCGAAGAATTATTACAAAGCGATTTTATCATTAAAAAAATATATGCTTTGCCTGAATGGATTGCATCAAACCCTGCAAATGATAATAGTATCATTGAAATTGATGAGATAGACCTCAGCAGGATCAGTACTTTACAAACACCGCATCAGGTGTTGGTCGTGGCTGCACAAAAAAATGATGTATACAAACCTGTTCTCAAAAACAAATTAAGTATTGTGCTGGATTGCATTCAGGATCCCGGCAATATGGGAACCATCATCCGCATTGCTGATTGGTTTGGCATTGAAAATATTATTTGCAGCGAGGATACGGTTGAATTATACAATCCTAAGGTAATTCAAAGTACAATGGGAAGTTTTGTGCGCACCAAAGTTTTTTATGTTGATTTGAATACATTCCTTACAACTGTTGATGTTCCCGTATTTGGCGCGATATTAAATGGCAAGAATATTTATGAAATGCAAAAACCGAAAGAAGGTTTATTATTATTTGGCAATGAAGGAAAAGGAATAAGAAAAGAGATCATGCAGTTTGTTACAAACCCGATCACTATTCCTAAAAAAGGGGGTGCAGAATCTTTGAATGCTGCCGTGGCTGCGGGAATTATTTTATCGCATTTGATTTGATTAACCACAGCGTCAGAGAGAAAATCGTAAAACAAAGTGAGATTCTCTACGCTACTTTGCAACTCTTTTACTTCATGTTAAAAAAGTTTAATAAAGAATTAAAGTTGAAGCGAGTGGCGCAACGAAGATGCCATAAGTACCAAAGCTCGTCAACAAATAAATTACCTGAACTCTATTGCTTTTACGGGTTTTATTTTTCTTACCAACAATGTTGGAATGATGAGTGAGATAAAACAAACCACTGCAGTTACCACACAAATTAAAATAACCTGCCACCAGATGATTTGAATAGGAGCTATGGCCACATAATAATTGGCTTCGTCTAACTTAATGAAACCGAAATATTGCTGTAATAAACATAAACCAATTCCTGCTGTAAACCCAATGCCAATGCCCGTTACAGCAATCAGTGATGCATGGTATAAGAATATTTTCTGAATGGTGCCGTCTGCTGCACCCACAGCTTTAAAAATGCCGATCATTCTTGTTCTTTCTAAAACCAAGATCAATAAACAGGTAATTAAATTAATAATGGCAACAATTGCCATCACTGCAAAGATCACATTGCGGTTTACATCCTGAATATTCAGCCAATCAAAAATATTGGGATATACTTCACGAATGGTTTTGCCCGCCCAAACATTTGGCAATTTATCAGCCAACTGATTATTGATCGTGTCCATTTGTTTATAATCATTCACAAAAACTTCGTAGCCGCCGATCTGATCGGGCTGCCAATCGTTAATGCGCTGAATTAAACGAATATCACCAATTGCAAATAATTTATCATACTCTTCAATGCCTGTTTTAAAAATACCTGCTACCAATAACTTTCTTCTGCTGTTATTGCCATTGGCAGAAATAAAATAAATATTGAGCGTGTCATTTACTTTTAGTTGTAGTTCATTGGCAATGGGAACAGAAATTAAAATTTCTTTACTATATAAACTATCATCAAAACGAAGCCATCTTCCTTGTTTAATGAATGGATGTAATTGTATGCTGTCGTAATTCTTGGCAATTCCTTTGAATAAAACACCTTCAATTTCTTTTTGTTTTTCCAATACAGCACTCTTCGTTGCAAATACAGAAACACGCTGTACACCATTTTGTTGTTGAATGATACGCAATACCGAATCACTTTTTGTGATGGGCGATTCTTCTGCAACCAATGCTTTATCTGCTTCGAAATGTTGTACGCGTATATGCCCCCAGAAGCTGAAAACTTTTTCTGAGATGGTTTTCTGAAAACCATTTACAAAGGATAAAGTGATGATCATTGCCATTACACTCAATGCAGTGGCGGCTGTTGACAAACGAATGATGAATCTTGAAAAAGATTTCTGTTTGTTAAAAGCGATACGTTTGGCAATATCAAAGGCAAAATTCAAATGCAGGTATTTAATGGTTGTCAAATCTACAAGCAAGTGTTCAATGGAGCAAAAGCAATTGGTTTATGGTCCACGGTCGATAATCTATAGACTATCGACCATGGACTGTGTTTAATTTATTCCTATACTTGTGTAATGAAATGGATATTTTCTTTTTTATTGATTATCTGTTTTACGGCCAATGCACAACGTTTGCCCGATATGGTATATATGCCCAATATAAAGACAGTTCAATTATTTCAGCAAAATAACCAGGAAAGTTTGCCGATCATTAATTTGAATTCGCTTGATCTTTTAGAATTGCATTTTGATGATCTTGACGGATATCCTAAAAATTATTATTACAGTTTCGAATTATGCAATGCAGATTGGTCACCAGCTGATTTAAGTCCCTTCGATTATATACATGGTTATCAAAATCAGCAATTGACGGAATACAGAATGTCTTCAGTCGCCATGACAAAATATGTCCATTATCAAACATTGCTGCCCGATAAAAATTGTACACCCACCAAAAGCGGTAATTATCTATTGAAGGTTTATCTTGATGCAGATACTGCTCAACTTGCATTTACCAAACGTTTTTATGTGCTGAACGGCAAGATCGCTTTAAATGCACAAGTACAGCAGACTTTCAATAGCCAGTTCTATAATTCGCATCAAAAAATTCAGTTGATCGTTGATGCGGCCTCATTGAGCTTATATAATCCTCAGCAACAGGTAAACATTACCATATTACAGAATTATCGTTGGGATAATGCCATTACCAATATTCAACCTATGTTCAATAGAAATAATGTTCTCGAATATAACGGCGAAGAAGATGCTTTATTTCCTGCAGGAAAAGAATACCGTTGGGCCGATCTGCGCAGCTTCCGTTTTCAAAGCGAACGTATTCAAAGTATTGATGTTAATGCAAAACCTTTTGAAGTGTATCTCAGGCCTGATGCATCTCGTGTGCGACAAGGCTATATCTTCAGACAAGATATGAATGGATGGTTTGATATCAGCACAACCGAATCTGTGAATCCCTGGTGGCAAGGCGATTATGCCAACGTGCATTTTATATTTGTGCCAGATAAAAATCAACTCTTCGAAGGAAAAGATGTTTATGTCAGCGGTGCATTAACCGGAAATAATATTTCTTCCGATGCAAAGATGAAATACAATGAAAGCAAAGGCGTGTATGAAAAAACATTATTACTCAAGCAGGGATATTATTATTATACATACATCACCAAAGATGCAAATGATCCTTCTGCAAAGCCTGATGCCATATTAACCGATGGCAATGCATGGGAAACAGAGAATAGTTACAGCATTTTTGTGTATTACCGTTCTTTAAGCGGCAGGCATGATGAATTGATCGCATTCAGAACCATCAATTCGAGAAATGTGCGATGATTTTTTGTAGCAAGCTTTTGTATTTCATAGCAAGTTCGTTGTGTCACTCACTTGTGCGTTCTGAACTTTTTCAGAGCAGATTTTATAATATTTTTTCATCATTTAAAATTCATTATTCAATATTTCCTTTGTTCCCTTACATTTGCAGCCGGCAGGTCTTACACGACCAGCTCCTGCTGAACCTCCCCAGGGTAGGAATACAGCAAGGATAGGCGGTTGTAGCGGTGCGATGTGAGTAGCCTGCCGGTTTTTTTATCCTTTTCCTGAAAGGGATTTTGATTAATCTGTTTGTACAATCAAATCTTTACCATGAAATTTTTTATTGATACAGCCAATCTTGCTCAAATTAAAGAAGCAAACGATCTCGGGATATTAGATGGTGTTACCACCAATCCTTCATTGATGGCAAAAGAAGGTATCAAAGGATCAGAAGCGGTAATGCAGCATTATAAAACCATTTGTGAAATGGTGAAAGGTGATATCAGTGCTGAAGTGATTTCAACTGATTTTGCAGGCATTGTTGAAGAAGGGAAAAAACTCGCGGCTATTCATAAAAATATTGTTGTAAAAGTGCCGATGATCAAAGACGGTATCAAAGCCATCAAATGGTTTACCGATAACGGCATTAAAACAAATTGCACATTGATCTTTTCTGCGGGACAGGCAATACTCGCTGCAAAAGCAGGTGCAACTTATGTTTCACCTTTCATCGGAAGAATTGATGACAGTGGTTGGGATGGCGTTGAATTAATTGCACAGATCGCAAACATTTATTCCATTCAGGGTTTTAAAACAGAAATCCTCGCAGCATCTATCCGTAATGCATTGCATATTGTAAAATGCGCCGAGGCGGGGGCGGATGTTTGTACTTGTCCTTTGGATTCTATTTTGGGATTATTGAAACATCCCTTAACTGATATTGGTTTAGCTAAATTTTTAGAAGACGCAAAGAAGTTTGCATAAAAAAATTAACCAAAAAGCCATTCAGATCTGAATGGCTTTTTTATTCTCAGAGTTCAATCACTTTTTTTAATCTGCTGCTTTCAAAAGTTTTCTCGATAATATTTACCACTTCAATACTTTCTTCTGCTTTCACGGCTAAAGGTTTTCCATTTGCAATGGATTGATACAAGGCTTCAAAATAACCCATATAATCGCCTTTTTCTGTGGCTACTTTTTCGCGAATTATTTTTCCTTCGATTTCAGTATGCAGCAAGCCTTGTTCACTTTCAGGTTCGATGCCCCAATTGGCAACAGTGGGTTTTATTCCTTTTAACAGATCATCTTCCTGCACATCAGCCCTGCTTTTTAAAAATGTTCCGTTCTTGCCAAATAACATATAACCGGGTATAAGTTCCCGAATAAAGAATCCGCTTTTTAATCTTACACGCAAGCTTTTATAGAATAATAATAATTCAAAGTAATCATCTATGAGTGATCCTGTTCTTTGAATGGCTATGTCAGCAAACAAAGCATTGGGAGTGCCGAATAACTGCAATGCCTGATCAATTAAATGTGAACCGAGATCATATACAATACCCGTTCCTGTTTCACCTGTCTCTTTATGTTTCTTATAACTGAAAGCAGGAGTGTACCTGTCGTATCTTATTTCCGCTTCAACAATATCGCCCAGGCATCCATTGTCAATAATTCTTTTTACTGTTTTATAATCACTGTTCCATCTTCTGTTTTGATAAGGACAAAGCAGTTTACCTTTTTGCTCTGCAAGCTTCTTTAATTCTTCTCCTTCTGAAACCCTTACGGTTAATGGCTTTTCTACAATAATATGTTTGTCAGCCAGCAATGCCTGTTTAGCATAATCAAAATGCGTGATGTTGGGTGTGTTTACAATGACCAGATCAATATCATCAGACAATAATTCTTCGAGTGATGTATAGCTTTTTGTACCGGGATAATCGTTCTGAATATTTTTATTGCTTCTTTCCCATGCACCTATTAATTCAAAGCCCGGATGTGCATGAATAAACGGCGCATGAAAAACTTTGCCACTCATGCCGTAAGAGAGCAATGCTGTTTTAATTTTTTGCATGGTTTAATTTTGCGATAAAAATAGTCGAACTTATTCTTTTTTCTGTTCGTTTTGTTTTTCTCTTTCTTTCATTTTATCTAAATAGCTCACACCATCAGTGATCCATTTTTCTGCAGGCTTACCTAATAAATAATGATCAAACCATTGCCTTTGCCTTCTCTGATAATCGATCTGATTTTCTTTTTTTGCCAATCCATGGTTTTCATCCGCATACACCAGCATGACATGCGGTTTCATTAATCTGCGCATCGTACCATACATTTCAATTCCTTGATGCCAGTCTACCGCACCATCTTTATCGCCAAACGCGATCAATAAAGGTGTTGTAATTTTATCTGCATTGAACATGGGTGAGTTTCGTAAATGTTCCTGCATACGATCGTACCACGGGCCGTCAAATCTCCCCTGACTTGTTTCAAATATTTTTTGATCGGGTGTTCCGCTGTTCCAATAGATGGACATGCTCATGCTGATAAGGTCTGTTAGGGGTGCGCCTGCACAAGCTGCGTGAAATAAATTTGTTTGAGTGATGATGAATGATGTTTGATAAGCACCCCAGCTATGCCCCATCAAGCCCACTTTATCTTCATCGATCATTCCTGTTTTTAAAACTTCTTTTACTGCAGGCACTACACAATTCACTGCACTCATGCCAGGGTCATTTATTTCATAAACAATATCAGGTCTGAAAATAAAATATCCGCCGGTTGTAAAATTGCTGGTATTATAAGGACTTCTTGTTCCCGGATTAATATAATTGTGAATTGTATTGGATAAAAGTTCATAAATATAAACTACCATCGGATATTTTTTGCCGGGTTCATAATTGGCAGGATAGAAAAGAGCTCCTTGTAATTTTTGTCCTTTCGTATTGGTAAAACTGATCAATTCACTTTTGCCCCAATAATAATTTTGTTGCTGCGGATTGGTTGAAACAATATTTTTTTCTGTACTGAAATTATCTGTGGCGAATAATTGGGGCGAAACATGATAATCCTGCTTTACATACGTAAATGCATTGGCATCTTTGGCTTTTGTTAAACGATTGATGAGCATATCATCAAAGATGAGTTTATCGGTCTTTCCTTTTTCATATTTATAATAACCGAA
>CAIVCF010000027.1 GCA_903904335.1 uncultured Chitinophagaceae bacterium
ATTCTAACAAAACATCTTTGTAGAGTTCAGCTATTAAAAAGTCCGGCAATTGTAATTTTTTAAAACTCATAAATATTTCGAATATTAACGCCTGTTAGTTTTCTTTTTTTTCGTTTAATTTGCATCAAATATAAAGTTATGACCGCAGCAGTTGATATCAATGTTTCAAAAGCAGAACGCAGTAAATTAAATGATCTGAGTCTGGAAAATATCCCTTTCGGGAAATATTTTACAGATCACATGCTGGAAGCCGATTATGAAAATGGTGAATGGAAGAATGTGGAGATCAAGCCATATCAGCCTTTGGTCTTGGAACCTTCATTGTCATCTTTGCATTATGGCCAGGCAATTTTTGAAGGAATCAAAGCGTATAAAGATGAAAATGGTGTTGCTTATATTTTCCGTCCGCATGATAATTTTATCCGTTTCAATATTTCCGCAGAAAGAATGTGCATGCCGCCTATTACGGAAGAAATTTTTATGGATGGAATGAAATTGTTGGTTGACCTTGATAAAAACTGGATTCCCAATAAAAAGAATCATTCCTTATATATACGTCCTTTCATGTTTTCAACTGATTGCCAGTTAGGTGTTAAGCCTTCTGAAACTTATAAGTTCATTATTATTTTAAGCCCGACCGGTCCTTATTTTGCAGAGCCTATGAAAATTTTTGTTGAAGAAAAATATACACGTGCAGCTCCCGGTGGCGTTGGCTTTTCGAAGAATGCAGGTAATTATGCAGGAAGCATGATTGCAGCAAAAGAAGCGAAAAAATTAGGATATGATCAGGTATTATGGACGGATGCTTTTGAACACAAATGGTTGCAGGAAGTGGGAATGATGAATGTTGTTTTTGTGATCAATGGCGTTGCAATTACGCCATCTCTTGAAGAAGGAACAATATTAAAAGGAGTAACCCGCGACAGTGTGATTACCATTTTAAAAGACATGGGAATAAAAGTGGAAGAAAGAAGAATTAATATTGATGAATTGATGGAAGCGTATAAAAGTAACAGCTTGCAGGAAGTTTTTGGTACAGGTACTGCAGCAACAATTGCATTGATCAAAGAATTACTTTACAAAGATTTTGTAATGCAGTTTGATATTACAAAATGTAAGATTGCAAATGCTGTAAAACAAACACTGGATGATATTCGTTCATGCTCGGTTGAAGATAAATTTGGCTGGATGGTCAAAGCATAATTGTATTCAATAAATAGAGCTCGAAATCCTGCAATTTTAAAATTTTAGGATTTCGGGTTTTTCTTTTTGGAATTTCACCAAAGGCCTATTACCTTTGCCGTCCGAAAAAAATTAAACAAAGTAGAATGCCTACCATTCAACAATTAGTAAGAAAAGGCCGCGAAATCATCAGGGCTAAGAGTAAATCAAGAGCTTTGGATGCATGTCCGCAGCGTCGAGGTGTTTGTACAAGGGTGTATACAACTACTCCTAAAAAACCAAACTCTGCATTGCGTAAAGTTGCCAAAGTACGTTTGACCAATAAAATTGAGGTGATTGCCTATATTCCGGGTGAAGGCCATAATTTACAGGAACACTCAATCGTATTGATACGTGGTGGTCGTGTGAAGGATTTACCGGGTGTTCGTTATCACATCGTTCGCGGTAGCTTGGATACTGCAGGTGTGAAAGACAGAAAGAAGAGCCGTTCTAAATATGGTACCAAGAAAGAAAAAGCAAAAAAATAATCTCTTATATAGCTGAGTAAAGTTTTAATACTTGAAGAAATTCAGCCCAAATTAAAAATTAGCAAACATGCGTAAAGCACAAGCCAAGAAATTACCACTCGCTCCCGATGGACGTTTTAATGATAAACTCGTTACCCGATTCATTAATAACTTAATGTGGCAAGGTAAAAAAAGCACTGCGATCAATATTTTTTATGATGCAGTTGATAAAGTAACAAAGACCACTGGTGAAGATGGTTATGAAGTTTGGAAAAAGGCCTTGACTAACATTACACCTGCTGTAGAAGTTCGCAGCCGCAGAATTGGTGGTGCTACATTTCAGATTCCTTCTGAAGTTCGTGCAGACAGAAAAATTTCTTTAAGCATTAAATGGATGGTTCGTTACAGCCGTGAAAGAAACGGACGTACCATGGCTGATAAATTAGCCAACGAGATCATCGCAGCAAGCAAAGGTGAAGGTGCCGCTTTCAAAAAGAAAGAAGACACACATCGTATGGCTGAAGCAAATAAAGCATTCTCTCACTTTAAAGTTTAATTTATTTTATATCATTGGAAAGCCTCGATTTTATCGGGGCTTTTTTATTTTGATGAGAGGAGAAATAAAGTTCAAGTGTGCGACGCAACCACAGATGAAAAGCGAAAGGAACTCAGATTTCAAAAATTCTCCACAAGTGAATTAATTATTCGTTAACCTCTTTTTCAATGATGTAAATCCTTACCTTTGCCGCCTCAAAAAAATTTTAAAAACAAGAACTATTTATGGCTGACTTGAAATTACAACGCAACTTCGGTATTGCTGCTCATATTGATGCCGGCAAAACTACCATGACAGAGCGTATCCTGCGTTATACAGGTATGATTCACAAGATTGGTGAAGTGCATGATGGTGCTGCAACAACGGATTGGATGGAACAAGAAAAAGAACGTGGCATCACTATTACTTCTGCTGCTGTTAGTTGTCAATGGAAATTTCCAACGAACAAGGGTGTGGCCGATGCAAACACAAAAAGCTATTATTTTAATATCATTGATACTCCGGGTCACGTGGATTTTACGGTGGAAGTAGAACGCAGTATGCGTGTGTTGGATGGGTTGATCGCATTATTCAGTGCCGTTGATGGAGTAGAACCTCAATCAGAAACTGTTTGGCGTCAGGCTAACCGTTATAAAGTTCCGCGTATAGGTTTCGTAAATAAAATGGATCGTGCTGGTGCTGACTTTTTAATGGTGGTGAATCAGGTTCGTGAAATGTTAGGTGCCAAAGCTGTGCCTTTGCAATTGCCGATTGGGGCAGAAGACGAATTTAAGGGTGTTGTAGATTTGATTACGATGAAAGGCGTTCAGTGGGATATGGAAACAGAAGGAATGACCTATAAAGAAATCCCCGTTCCTGATGATATGAAGGAAGAAGCAGAACATTGGAGAGGTCAATTAATTGAAGCTGTTGCGGAATACGATGATAAATTATTAGAGAAATTTTTTGATGATCCAAATTCTATCAGCGAAGCTGAAGTACATGAAGCCATCCGTAAAGCAACCATCGATTTAAGTATCGTACCGATGATGTGCGGATCTGCATTTAAAAATAAAGGCGTTCAAACTGCTTTAGATGCGGTTTGTCGTTATTTACCTTCTCCGCTTGATATTGACGATACTGTAGGTACTGACCCTTCAACCGGAAAAGAAATTTCACGTAAGCCAAATGCTAAAGAACCATTTGCGGCATTAGCATTTAAAATTATGACCGATCCTTTTGTGGGTCGTTTGGCTTTCTTCCGTTGCTATTCCGGTCATTTAGATGCTGGTAGTTATGTCTTGAATGTAAGAAGTGGAAAGAAAGAACGTATCAGCCGTATCATGAAGATGTTCGCCAATAAACAAAATCCGATTGATTTTATTGAAGCCGGCGATATTGCAGCAGCAGTAGGTTTTAAAGAAATTAAAACAGGGGATACGTTATGTGATGAGAATCATCCTATCGCTTTGGAAAATATGTTTATACCTGAACCTGTTATCTCCGTTGCCGTTGAGCCTAAAACACAGGAAGACGTTGATAAAATGGGAATGGCCATTGCGAAATTGGTAGAAGAAGATCCAACATTAAGAGTAAGAACTGATGAAGATACAGGTCAAACAATTTTAAGTGGAATGGGTGAGTTGCATTTGGAAATCATTGTTGATCGTATGCGTCGTGAATTTAAAGTGGAGATCAATCAGGGTAATCCGCAGGTGGCTTACAAAGAAGCATTTGGTCAAACCATCGAGCATCGTGAAGTGTTGAAGAAACAATCCGGTGGTCGTGGTAAATTTGCCGATATACAATTTTCTATCGGCCCTGCTGATGCAGAATGGTTGACTGAAAACCCAGGAAAAAGATTCCAGTTCAAGAATGATATTTTTGGAGGATCAATTCCAAAAGAATTTATTCCTGCTATCCAGAAAGGTTTTGAAAGTTCAATGGGAACAGGTGTTTTAGCAGCATATCCTGTGGAAACAATGAAAGTTAGAATCTATGACGGTAGTTTTCATCAGGTGGATTCTGATTCAATGTCTTTTGAATTGTGTGCTAAAGGTGGTTTCCGTGAAGCGGGTCGTAAAGCAAAACCGGTTTTATTAGAGCCCATCATGAGAGTCGAAGTTGTTACGCCTGATCAATATATGGGTGATGTTACCGGAGATTTGAACCGCCGTCGCGGTATGTTAGAAGGTATGGATACCAGAGGAAATGCGCAGGTTATCAAAGCAAAAGTTCCATTGAGCGAAATGTTTGGATATGTAACGCAGTTGCGTTCCTTGTCTTCCGGTCGTGCAACATCTACCATGGAATTCTCGCATTATGCGCCGGCTCCGAATAATATTGCTGAGGAAGTAATTGCAAAGAGCAAGGGTAAAGTAAAAGTAGAGGACTAATTTTAGTTATGATAATTAAAGAAAGCCCCGTTCATTTTTGAATGGGGCTTTCTTTATCAAAGCAAAAAATTTCAAAAATCGGGCATTTGAAAAATTTATTCGATATTTTTTTCTGATTATCTTAAAATTCTTTCAATATTTCTTGCCTGTGTGGTATCAGCCCCTTACCTTTGCAGCCCCAACGGAAAATTGGGTTTAGACTATGTCTCAAAGAATCAGAATCAAATTACAGTCTTACGATCACAATCTGGTAGATAAATCTGCAGAGAAAATCGTTAAAACAGTACGCAGCACAGGTGCCGTTGTTACAGGACCTATTCCTCTTCCTACAAGAAAGAGAATTTTCACTGTACTCCGTTCACCACACGTTAATAAAAAGAGTCGTGAACAGTTCCAGCTTTGCACACATAAGCGCTTGTTGGATATTTACACTTCTTCTTCAAGAACTGTAGATGCATTAAGCAAATTGGATTTGCCTTCTGGTGTTGAAGTTGAGATCAAAGCTTGATAAAGAGATCTTATTAAATATTTCCATCTCCCAATCGTAATTGAAAAAGGAGCTCTGGTTCGAAAACAGTGACATATAAACAGGCCCTTCGAGGTTTGTTTGCTTCCGGTACTTCCGAAGCCTTAATGCAAATTAGGGGAACAAAGGAAAAGGTCGGCAGAAAACAGGGATTGAATTTCGCTTTCATCGGCGGAATGTCCTCTACACCTCAGCGGGGCGCAAACCGCTAAACGATGAAAGGAATTATTGGTAAAAAAATCGGGATGACCAGCATCTTCGGAACAGACGGCAAACAGACCGCTGTAACGATCATTGAAGCTGCTCCAAATGTTGTAACTCAGGTAAAGACAAAAGAGTCTGACGGCTATAATGCATTACAATTGGCATTAGGCGACAAGAACGAGAAACACAGTACAAAATCCGAGCTTAATCACTTCGCAAAAGCTCAAACTTCCGCTAAGAAATTTGTAAAAGAATTCAGAGACTATTCCATAGAAAAAACTTTAGGAGAAACCATCAGTGTTGACATTTTTGCCGAAGGCGATGATGTTGAAGTGGTAGGAACTACTAAGGGTAAGGGTTTTCAGGGTGTAGTAAAACGTCATGGATTTTCCGGTGTGGGTGAAGCTACACACGGTCAGCATGATCGTTCAAGAGCTCCGGGTTCTATTGGTGGTTCTTCTTATCCTGCAAGAGTATTTAAGGGAATGAGAATGGCCGGCCGTATGGGTGGTGATAGAGTGAAATTGAAAGGCTTGAAAGTTGTAAAGATTTTCGCTGAAAAAAATTACATTCTTATCAGTGGTTCAGTTCCTGGCCACAACGGTTCAATCGTTTTAATCCAGAAGTAATCACTTTTAATCAGAAGAACATGCAAGTAGATGTATTAAATATAAAAGGTCAGAAAACCGGCAGAACGGTTGAATTGCCTGCAGAAGTGTTTGGTGTAGAACCTAATGATCATGTGATCTATTTGGCGGTTAAACAATATTTAGCTGCTGGTCGTTCAGGTACACACAAAGTTAAAACACGTGCCGAAGTTCAGGGTGCGAGCCGTAAACTTCACAAACAAAAAGGTACAGGTGGTGCTCGTAAAGGTAATATCCGTAACCCTTTGTATAAAGGTGGTGGTACTATCTTCGGACCAAAACCGCACAGTTACGATTTTAAATTGAATCGTAAAGTCAAAGACCTTGCTAAAATTTCTGCATTGAGTTATAAAGCAAAAGAGAATGCAATATTGGTTGTTGAGGATATCAATTTAGATACACCAAAGACAAAGCAATTAATTGAAGTTTTCAATGCTTTGAATGTAGCAAATAAAAAAGCAATTCTTGTTTTACCTGAATACAATGATAATGTGTATTTAAGTACTCGTAATGTTCCTAATATCGATGCTACTTTATTAGCTGATATTAATACTTACGAAATTGTAAATGCCGATGTTTTGGTATTTACTGAGAATACAGCAAAAATTTTTGCAGATAACGAAGCTGTAACAGCTTAATAATATAACGTTTCAACTTTTAGAAAATGAAACCGACAGAAGTTTTAGTAAAGCCGATCTTAACTGAGAAAGCAAACGCACAACAGGAAAAGTTGAGAAAGTATGCTTTTAAAGTAAATCGCAAAGCAAACAAACTGGAAATTAAAAAAGCAGTAGAAGATTTTTACGGGGTAAGTGTAGTGGATGTAAATACTGCAGTAATTCCCGGAAAAAATAAAACACGCTATACAAAGGCCGGTTTTATTCAGGGTCAGAAACCTGCTTTCAAGAAAGCATTGGTAACTGTTGCTGAAGGTGAATCAATCGATTTATATTCTAACATTTAATTATAGCAAGCGAAGCTGAAAATTTCGCATAAAAGAGAAAGACAATGGCATTAAAAAAGTACAAACCAATGACAGCCGGCACACGCTGGAGAATTGGAAATGCTTATGCTGAAATCACCACTAACAAACCTGAAAAGAGTTTGTTAGTGCCTGTAAAAAAATCAGGCGGACGTAATTTTCAGGGTCGTCGATCAATGAGATATATTGGTGGCGGTCACAAGAAACATTATCGTATCATAGATTTCAAGCGAAGCAAGCACGATATTGAAGCAACTGTTGTTTCAATTGAATACGATCCAAACCGTACAGCATTTATTGCTTTATTGCAATACACTGATGGTGAAAAAAGATACATTCTTGCACCACAGGGCTTGCAGGTTGGAGCAAAAGTAATTGCCGGAGATAATGTAGCACCTGAAATTGGTAATGCTTTACAGATGAAACATATTCCTTTGGGTACAGTGATTCATAATGTTGAATTACAACCCGGACAAGGTGGTAAAATGATTAGAAGTGCAGGCACTTCGGCTCAGTTAGCCAATAAGGAAGAAAAATACGCAGTATTAAAAATGCCGAGTGGAGAGTTGAGAAAATTATTGATCAATTGTTACGCAACAGTTGGTGTGGTTTCTAACAGCGATCATAATTTAGAAACCGCAGGTAAAGCGGGTGTGAATCGTTGGAAAGGTATTCGTCCGCGTACACGTGGTGTTGCGATGAACCCGGTAGATCATCCGATGGGTGGTGGTGAAGGTAAAGCTTCAGGTGGACAACCTCGTTCTAGAAATGGTCAATACTCAAGAGGATTGAAAACAAGAACAAAAGGAAAGGGCAGTGACAAACTGATTATTCAAAGAAGAGACGGAAAGAAATTAACTAAGTAATTGTAACAGTTAAAATATCCCGAAAGGGAGAATAAACTATAAAAAAATAACTATGGGTCGTTCAATTAAAAAAGGTCCTTATGTAGATGCCAACTTGGATGGTAAAATAGTTGCTATCAATGAAGGAAAAGCAAAGAAAGGCGTAATCAAAACATGGAGTCGTCGCAGCACAATCACTCCTGATTTTGTAGGTCACACATTTGCTGTGCATAATGGAAATAAATTCATTCCGGTTTATGTAACTGAATTCATGGTAGGACATAAATTAGGAGAATTTGCACCAACCAGAAATTTCAGAGGTCACTCAGGTTCTAAACAATAAGTAAGTAAAGTTTTTGAAAGAAATTTATTTCAATCAAAAACAAAAAACTAATAACAAAAAAGAAATGGAAGCAGTAGCTAAACTGAACAATTATCCCACAGGTCCGCGCAAAATGCGTTTACTCGCTGATGTGATCAGAGGAATGGAAGTGGAGAAGGCGCTGGCTATATTGGAACATCATCCTCAACACAATGCTACTCCGTTAGCAAAATTGTTGAAGAGTGCCATCAGCAACTGGGAACAAAAGAATAATGGCGCAAGTGCAGCCGATAGCAGCCTTGTTGTAAAAACGGTTTTTGTTGACGGTGGTCGCGTATTAAAGCGTATGCGCCCGGCACCACAAGGTCGTGGATACAGAGTAAGAAAGCGCAGCAACCATGTAACAATTATTGTAGATTCTAAATTAATGAAACCATAAACATATGGGTCAGAAAGCAAATCCTATTGGTAATAGATTAGGAATCATCCGCGGATGGGAAAGCAATTGGTACGCCAGCAAAAAAGATTATGCAGGCAAGTTAATTGAAGACGATAAAATCCGTACTTATTTAATGGCCCGTATTAACAAGGGCGGTATCGCTAAAATCGTTATTGAGCGTACTTTAGGTAAGTTGATCGTAACTATTCATACAAGCAAACCCGGTATCATCATTGGTAAAGGTGGTGGAGAAGTTGATCGTATCAAGGAAGAATTAAAGAAATTGACCAGCAAGGATGACGTGCAGATCAATATCCTCGAAATTCGTCGCCCTGAATTAGATGCAACAATTGTTGGCGATACTATCGCCAGACAAATCGAAAACCGTATCAATTTTAAACGTGCTACTAAAATGGCGATTGCTTCAACACTCCGTATGGGTGCAGAAGGGATTAAAGTAAGATTAAGCGGTCGTTTAGGCGGTGCTGAAATTGCACGTACCGAAGAATTCAAACAAGGACGTACACCATTACATACATTCCGTATGGATATTGATTATGCAAATGTTTTTGCACAAACAGTTTACGGAAAGATCGGTATCAAAGTATGGATCTGTAAAGGTGAGGTTTTAGGAAAACGCGAATTGAATCCAAATTTTGTTGGAGGAAAGAGCGACCTGAGCGATAGAAGAGAAAGAGGTGGTGAAGAAAGAAGAGACGACAGAAGAGGCGGTGGAAGAGATGATAGAAGAGGTGGTGGTGAAAGAAGGGATAATAACCGTGGTGGTGGTGGCGGTGGAAGAGGAAGAAATTAATTTAAAAAGCAGATTTGAATCTGTTGAAATAAACAAAGCATTTTCAAATTTTCAGATTAACGAATTTTCAAATTGTAATAAATGTTACAGCCTAAAAGAAGCAAACATAGAAAACAGCAGAAAGGACGTATTCGCTCTGTAGCAAAGCGCGGTACTTCTATTTCTTTCGGAACTTTTGCATTGAAAGCATTAGAACCTATTTGGTTAACTAACCGTCAGATCGAAGCTGCCCGTCAAAGTATGACTCGTGCTATGAAGCGTGAAGGTAATGTATGGATCCGCGTATTTCCGGATAAGATCATTACTCGTAAACCTTTAGAAGTGAGAATGGGTAAAGGTAAAGGTAACCCTGAATTCTGGGCCGCTGTAGTAGAACCGGGACGTATCTTATTTGAGTGTGATGGTGTAACAGAAGCAACAGCAAAAGAAGCAATGGAATTGGCTGCGCAGAAATTACCGATCAAAACAAAATTCATTATCAGAAGAGATTTGCAAGCATAATTTTTAAAACAGAATTGCAATGGCTAACAATAAAAAAGATTTCAATAAGGGTTTAAAGGATTTATCTGAAAGCGATTTAAAAGCACGCATTCAGGAAGATTCACTTCGTTTGAAGAAATTAGAATTTGCTCATGCTATTTCTCCATTGGAAAATCCAATGAGTATTCGTGGTTTGAGACAAGATATTGCCCGTATCAAAACGGAATTACAAAAAAGAGCTTTGGCTTAATAACCAAATAAAATGCAAACAATGGTCGAAAGAAATTTGCGTAAAACAAGAACAGGGGTTGTTACCAGTAATAAAATGGCTAAGACCATCACTGTTGCTGTTGAAAGAAAAGTAAAACACCCTATCTATGGTAAGTTTGTAAAGAAAACTACCAAATTCCATGCTCATGATGAAAAAGATGAGTGTACAATTGGTGATGTGGTGAAGATCATGGAAACCCGTCCGCTTAGTAAAACAAAGCGTTGGAGATTAGTAGAAGTAGTAGAAAAAGCGAAATAAATTATTTCTGACTTGCCTACCGGGCAGGCAGGTTTGGGATTTGAGATTTGTAATTCTTTTCGAATTCTAAATATCAAATCTGAAATTTCAAATTTCAAATTGTAAAAGATGATTCAGCAAGAAAGCAGATTAAATGTAGCTGACAACAGCGGTGCCAAAGAAGTACTTTGTATAAAGGTGCTTGGTAACAGCGGTCAGGACTATGCTAAAATAGGCGACAAGATTGTAGTAACAGTGAAGGATGCAATTCCTGCAGGCGGTATCAAAAAAGGTACTGTATCTAAAGCAGTAATTGTTCGTACCAAAAATAAGTTACGCAGAAAAGATGGTTCTTATATCCGTTTTGATGATAACGCTGTTGTGTTATTGAACAATTCTGATGAACCACGCGGCACACGTATTTTCGGGCCGGTGGCAAGAGAATTGCGTGATAAAGGCTATATGAAAATTATATCCCTGGCGCCAGAAGTATTATAGAAAAAGCTGAATGCTGAAAGCTTAACGCTGAAAGCAGGAAGTAAAAAATAAAATTTCAGCTAAGCGTTTAGCGTTTGGCATTAAGCATTAAGCATAAAAAAATGAGTACAAGATTTAAACCCAAATTCAACATCAAGAAAGGCGACACAGTTGTTGTGATCACCGGTGATGATAAAGATTTGAAAAAACCACGTAAGGTATTAGAAGTGATAGTTGATAAAGGACGTGTTGTGATTGAAGGTGTGAACATCATCACTAAACATACCAAACCAAGTGCACAAAACACTAAGGGTGGTATCGTTAAGATAGAAGCGCCGATCAATATCAGCAACGTACAGTTGTGGGATGCGAAAACAAGCGCTGCTACTAAAATTAAACGTACCAGAGTGGAAGGTAAATTAGTTCGTGTATCAAAAAAATCAGGGGAGGTAATTAAATAATGAGTACCGTAAAATATTCTCCGAGGTTAGCAGATAAGTACAAAAAAGAAGTTGTACCTGCTTTAGTAAAAAAGTTTGCTTATACAAGTATCATGCAAGCTCCAAGATTAGAAAAAATTTGCATCAATCGTGGTGTGAACGGCGCTGTGACTGACAAGAAATTAGTAGATGTTGCTGTTGGTGAATTAGAACAGATCACTGGTCAAAAAGCTGTTGCTACTTTTTCTAAGAAAGATATTTCGAATTTTAAATTGCGTAAAGGAATGCCGATCGGGGCAAGAGTTACTTTACGTGGTGAAAAAATGTACGAGTTCTTAGACAGGTTAGTTTCTATCGCTTTGCCACGTGTTCGTGATTTCAAAGGTGTTAGTGATAAAGCATTTGATGGCCGTGGTAATTATACTTTGGGTGTTACTGAACAAATTATTTTTCCTGAGATCGATATCGATAAAGTAAATAAGATTACCGGGATGGATATCACTTTGGTAACCACTGCACAAAGCAATGAAGAAGCATACGAATTATTGAAAGAATTAGGTATGCCATTCAAAAACATTAAAAAAGACAATAACTAATAATAATATCAGATGGCAAAAAAATCAATCATAGCCAGACAGGCAAAGCGTGAAAAGCTGGTCGCCAAGTTTGCAGAAAAACGTACTGCTTTAAAAGCAGCAGGTGATTATGCAGCTTTGGATCTACTTCCTAAAAATGCATCGCCTGTACGTTTAAAGAACCGTTGTCAATTAACCGGTCGTCCAAAAGGATACATGAGATACTTTGGATTGTCGAGAGTTATGTTTCGCGACATGGCTTTGAACGGAAAAATTCCGGGCGTAAAGAAAGCAAGCTGGTAATATTTCACTATAACTTCCCGATGTATCGGGATGCATAGAAACAACATTTTGAACTGAATTAATTTTATAAACATGGTAACTGATCCTATTGCAGACTTTTTAACAAGGATTCGTAATGCTCAAATGGCCGGTCACAGACTGGTTGAAATTCCTGCTTCAAATTTGAAGAAGAGAATTACTGAGATTTTGTATGAACAAGGTTATATCTTAAAATACAAATTTGAAGATGATACCAAGCAAGGGCTGATCAAGATTGCATTGAAATATGATGCAGCTACAAAACAGCCGGCTATTCGTTCTTTAGAAAGAGTTAGCCGTCCGGGTTTGCGTCAATATGCAAAGCCCGCAGAAATCAAAAGAGTAATCAATGGTTTGGGTGTTGCTATCGTTTCTACTTCTAAAGGAGTATTAACTGATAAACAAGCAAAAGCTCAGAACATTGGTGGGGAAGTGCTTTGTTATATCTATTAAAAAACATGTTTTGATCTGATCATCAAAACAGTAAAAATATTTTCTGATACATTAAGCTGTTTCCTATACAGGCTGATCGGTCAGAAAAAACAAAAATTAAAAATCATAAATAGAATTTATTATGTCTCGTATAGGTAAAAAACCGGTTGCCATTCCTAAAGGTGTTACAGTAACAGTTGGTGCTGATAATATAATCACCGTAAAAGGACCTAAAGGCGAATTGAAACAAGCCATTGATCGTGATATTACTGTTGAAGTGAAAGCGGATGAAGTTGTTTTCAATCGTCCCACAGATCAGATCCGTCACCGCGCCATGCATGGATTGTATCGTGCATTGGTTGGTAATTTAGTGAAAGGTGTAACTGAAGGATATAAAAAAGAATTGGAATTAGTGGGTGTGGGTTTTAAAGCTGCGAATCAGGGTAATATCCTTGATCTTGCTTTAGGATATTCCCACAATATCATTTTCGAAGTTCCTAAAGAGTTAACAGTTGCTACTGCTACTGAAAAAGGAAAGAACCCAACTATTTCTTTGGCAGGTATCGACAAACAATTATTAGGTCAGGTTGCTGCAAAACTGAGAGGCTTACGTAAACCAGAACCATATAAAGGAAAAGGTGTGAAATACAGTGATGAGATTCTGAGAAGAAAAGCAGGTAAAGCAGCAGGTAAATAGTTGATTAGTAATAAGCTGATAAACAAATAAACAAACCTTCCGGCAGCATCGGAAGTGGTAAATAGAAAAACAATGAACAGTAAATTAGTACAGAGACAGAAGATCAGATACCGCATCCGTAAAAAGGTTGCAGGTACCGCTGTAAAGCCACGCCTGTCTGTATTCAGAAGCAATGCAGAAATATATGCTCAATTGATTGATGATGATAACGGTGTTACACTTGCATCTGCATCATCACTTGATAAAGATATTGTTGCTCAAAAAGTAACTAAGATTGAGAAATCAAAATTAGTGGGTGCTAAAATAGCATTGAAAGGAAAAGAGTTGGGTGTTGAAACTTGTGTGTTTGACAGAGGAGGTAACTTATATCACGGTCGTGTGAAATCAGTTGCTGACGGTGCAAGAGAAGGCGGACTTAAATTTTAATTCACGAACATTAATAATCGTTAGATAAATGTCTAAACTAAACGAAAATAAAGTAAAAGCCGGCGGCGATGTTGAACTGAAAGACAAAGTTGTTGCCATTAACCGTGTTGTAAAAACTACAAAAGGCGGACGTACATTCAGTTTCTCTGCATTGGTAGTTGTGGGTGATGGAAATGGTGTTGTTGGGCAAGGTTTAGGAAAAGCAAAAGAAGTACAGGAAGCAATTGCGAAAGGTATTGATGATGCTAAAAAGAATTTAGTGAAAGTGCCTATCATGCATGGAACTATTCCGCATGAGCAATTAGCAAAAGCTGGTGCTGCAAAAATATTAATTAAACCAGCTGCACATGGAGCCGGTGTAATTGCAGGTGGCAGTATGCGTGCTGTATTGGAAAGTGCCGGTATTACCGACGTTTTGGCAAAGAGTCTTGGTTCTGCTAATCCTCATAATGTGGTAAAAGCAACTATCAAAGCTTTGACTTTATTAAGAGAACCCATTCAGGTTTCTAAAACGCGCAGAATTAAATTAAGTAAAGTATTTAACGGATAAGGCGATGAAAAAGATTAAGATAACACAAATAAAAAGCGGCATTGACAGATCTGAGCGTCAAAAACAAACTTTGATCGCATTGGGTTTGAAAAAAATGAATGCCTCTAAAGAAGTGGAAGCAACTCCTCAAATTCTCGGAATGGTGAATAAAGTTAGCCATTTGGTGAAGGTTGAAGAAGTAGCTTAAAATATTTTTGATTTTAAATGTTGAATGATACATGGCTTCTGCCACATTCAACATTTATCATTTACAATTAGTAATAATAAATTGCGAGGGGTGATTCCCCGTAAGTTCAAAATCAATTCAACATGAAACTACACACATTAAAACCTGCAGAAGGTTCAACTCACAAAGCAAAAAGAATAGGTCGCGGTGAAGCCAGCGGTAAAGGTGGTACATCAACACAAGGTAATAAAGGTGGACAAAGCCGTGCGGGTTATTCACGCAAGAACCAGTTTGAAGGAGGTCAAATGCCTCTTCAACGTCGTGTTCCTAAACGTGGATTTAAAAATAACAATAAGATCACTTATAAAGTTTTCAATTTAGGTCAGATAGATCAACTGCAGGAAAAATATGCATTTGTTGAATTCTCTGCAGAAAATTTATACATCAACGGATTAATTAGCCGTACTGATAAAGTAAAGATTTTAGCTACCGGTGAATTGAAGGCTAAGCTTTCTTTTAAAGTAAATGCTATTAGTGAAAAAGCAAAAGTTGCAATTGAAACAGCGGGTGGAAGCGTTGAAATAATAAAGTAATTACAGTAACTTTCCAGACGCATTAACTATGCGTCTTTTTGGTTTTAGCGCATTAACTTTTTAACTACAGAATCAGTGAAAAAATTAATTCAAACATTCAAGAATATATGGGCCATCGAAGAGTTGCGTAATAAAATTATCGTAACTCTTGCATTGGTTTTTGTATATCGTTTAGGTAATCATATCGTATTGCCTGGTATCAATCCTAATTTATTGGATCAGGCGAAATTAAGTGCATCCAGTAAAGGTTTGCTGGGATTGTTTGATGCATTTGCAGGAGGCGGATTCAGTCAGGCTTCCATCTTTGCATTAGGAATCATGCCTTATATTTCTGCATCTATCTTTATGCAGTTGATGACTATATTGGTTCCTCAATTACAAAAAATTCAGAAAGAAGGAGATAGTGGACGAAAGAAAATTAATCAGTGGACACGTTATCTAACTATTATTGTTACTGCATTTCAGGCAGCAGCATATATTCAATACTTAACTAATCCGCAAGGTGGTTATGCACAGGCAATATTATTAGACAGAGTTAGTTTCACTTTTGTTACGATCGTTGTTTTATCTGCAGGTACTATGTTTGTAATGTGGTTGGGTGAAAGAATTCAAGATAAAGGAATTGGTAATGGTACATCCATCATTATCATGGTTGGTATCTTAAGTCGTTTGCCACAAAATATTTTACAAGAGTTTAGTGCAAAGAGTCAGAAAGCCGGTGGCGGGTTGTTGATTTTCTTAATTGAAATTGCGATACTCGTTGCAGTTATTTTAGGATTAATTATCCTTGTGCAGGGCGTAAGAAAGATTCCGGTTAATTATGCAAAACAAATTATCGGTAACAGACAGTTTGGTGGTGCCAGACAATTTCTTCCTGTAAAAGTGAACAGTGCCGGTGTAATGCCGATCATCTTTGCGCAAGCCATTATGTTCTTACCTACATTGGTATCATTCACAAATATTGATTCAGCAAAAGGTATTGTGCGGATCTTTAATGATCACAGCAATCCTTGGTATATGCTGATCTATTCTGTAATGGTAATTGGATTTACATTTTTATACACTGCATTAATCTTTAATCCTAAACAAATTTCTGAAGATCTGAAACGCAACAACGGTTTTATCCCGGGTGTTAAACCTGGCCAACCAACTGCTGATTATATTGGATCGATCATGGATAGAATTACATTGCCTGGTGCAGTGTTCTTAGCCATTGTAGGGATCATGCCGGGCTTTGCACAACGTTTGGGAGTAACACAAGCATTCAGTACTTTCTTTGGGGGCACTTCATTGTTGATCATGGTAGGTGTAATCTTAGATACATTGCAACAAATCGAAACTTATTTATTGATGCGTCAATACGATGGTTTGATGAGCAGTGGTCGTGTACAGGGAAGACAAACCGTTTCGCCAACTACTATTTAAAATAAAAAGACTGAACTTTGTAAACCTGTTGGGAAATTTATTCCGGCAGGTTTATTTTTTATCATGACACGCAGAGATAATATGATGATCTATAAAACAGATGCAGAAGTTGCTTTAATGAAAGAAGCTGCCGTTTTAGTAAGTAAAACACTTACTGAAGTTGCTAAAATTTTGAAGCCCGGTGTAACCACGATGCAGATAGATAAATTGTGTGATGAATATGTAAGAGATAATAAAGCAATTCCTTCTTTTTTAAATTATAACGGATATCCATATTCAGTTTGTGCAAGTGTGAATGAAGTGGTGGTGCATGGATTCCCAAATAATGTTGCATTAAAAGAGGGTGACATAGTTTCGATTGATATGGGTGTAATATTAAATGGTTGGCATGGCGATCATGCATATACATTTATTTTAGGTGAGGTGAGTGATGCAATCATGCAATTAGTAAGAGTAACAAAAGAGAGTTTATACAAAGGAATTGAAAAAGCAATTGTTGGGAATAGATTAGGTGATATCTGTTACGCCATACAGGAGCATACGGAAAAAAAATATGGTTACGGTGTAGTACGGGAATTGGTGGGACATGGCTTGGGAAGATCATTGCATGAAGATCCGCAGGTACCTAATTACGGCAAACGAGGCAATGGTCCGATGTTGAAAGAAAATTTAGTATTGGCAATAGAACCGATGATCAATTTGGGAACAAAAGATGTAGTTACTGAAAGTGATGGATGGACCGTAAGAACCAAGGACCATAGGACTTCCGTGCATTTTGAACATGATGTTTGTGTAAAGAAAAATAAAGCATTGATATTATCTGATTACAGCATCATTGAAGCTGCAGAAAAAGCCAATACGAATTTGAATTCAAAATATTATTAACCACAAACCCTCTTTCAAAGAGGGTTTTTCGTTTCTTGCAGTATGCAACAAAAATTGATCGTTATAGGAGGAGGTGCAGCAGGTTTTTTCTGTGCGGTTAATGCAGCAAGGATGAATCCTTTTTTGAAGGTTACTATCATCGAAAAAAATAATAAAGTTCTCAGTAAAGTGAAAGCGAGCGGCGGCGGACGTTGCAATGTTACCCATGCTTGCTTTGAGATCGATGAACTTGTAAAAAAATATCCACGCGGACAAAATTTTTTAAAAAAATCATTTCATTGGTTCAATACAACAAATACGATCGAATGGTTTGAAGAAAGAAATGTACAATTGAAAACAGAAGCTGACGGGAGAATGTTTCCTATTACCAACGATTCACAAACCATTATTGATTGTTTATTAAGGGAAGCAACAAAATATAATGTTGAGTTGATATTGAATAGTGAAGTGAAAGAAATTGTTAAGGAAAATAATTCCTTCAAACTCACGACTCAAGATTCACGACTTTTATCTTGCAACTTTCTCTGCATTGCCTGTGGCGGTTATCCCAAATCATCGCAGATGGAATGGTTGCAAAATACCGGGCATTCTTTTGAAACTCCTGTACCTTCTTTATTTACATTCAATATTCCCAATAATAAGATCACAGAATTAATGGGCGTAAGCGTAGAAAATGCAACCGTAAAAATTGCAGGAACAAAATTGCAGGAACAAGCCCCATTATTAATTACGCATTGGGGAATGAGTGGTCCGGCTGTTTTAAAATTATCAGCTTGGGGTGCCAGACAATTAGCAGATAAAAATTATCATTTTGAAATAACAGTGAATTGGTTGGGAAACAGAAATGAAAATGGGTTGAGAGATGAATGGTTATTTTTCAGAGATCGATTTGCTTCACAAAAAATTGGCAATAAAAACCCTTTTGAATTGCCCAATCGTTTGTTGTCGTATTTGTTGAAAGAAAGCTTTATTGATGAATCACTTCGTTGGGCAGAATTAACTTCGAAACAACAAAACAAATTAATTCAAACATTGACTGGGCAAGCATTTCAGGTAAAAGGTAAAACAACATTCAAGGAAGAATTTGTTACTTGTGGAGGCATCAAATTAAATGAAATTGATCCCAACACGATGCAAAGCAAAATTGTGCCGCATTTATTTTTTGCAGGAGAAATTACAAATGTGGATGGAGTGACCGGTGGCTTTAATTTTCAAAATGCTTGGACGGGTGGATGGATTGCTGCAAAAGAAATAGCAGAAATGTCTAATCATCAATCAATTTAAGTCAATTTATATTATAACAAACTTGAAAATGGGCGAAAAAAAATCATCCAGAAATTTCCGGATGACTTTTTTATAATACGCAACAAATTCTATCCTTTTGGTTTAGCGGCATCCTTATTTGCTTTATAACGCATGTCGGGAGTGCCATCTTTTTTGGTTGGACCTGCTGCAGGCTTAGCAGCATCTTTATTTGCTTTGTATCGCATGTCAGGAGTGCCATCTTTTTTTGTTGGTCCGGCAGTTGCAGGAGTAGCGGCTTTGGTTTTCTCCGCAGGTTTTGCAGTAGCTGCAGTGACTGCAGGTTTAGCCTTTTCAACAGATTTAGCAGCTTCTTTTTTAGCAGGTGCTTTTGCATCCTTTTTTTCTTGTGCAATGATCACAGTAGCCATGCAGATTACTGCAATTAAGAGAGCAAAGATTTTTTTCATATACAAGTAGTTTTTAGATAACTAAAATAAGAAAATAAGTTATATGAACAATTAGTAACTGGCTTATATTAACGTTAACAATCCGGGTGACGGAAATCAGTTTTGCAACCGTAAATATTTCTACCTTCGCTTATCAATGAAAAAGTTTACGCTCATATTGGCTTCATTCTTTTACATGCTTTCCATTCTCGGAATCGACATTCAGAAAGATTATTGTTGCGGCAAACTACGTTCAATTTCTTTCTTTTCTCATTCAGATAAAAAGCATTGCAAAAGCATGGCAATGGCAGGTTGTTGCAGGACTGAAAATACATTTTATAAATTGAATGACAGTCACGAAACGGCAACTGCAATCATTGTTCATTCAATTCATCCTGAAATTGTTGCTTTACCTTATCAGGAGTTTCAGCAAATATTTTCTACTTCATCTACTGCTTATCTTTTCGATCATAACAATGATCCTCCTGAAAAGGAACAAATTCCTGTTTATTTAGTGAATTGCAATTTCAGAATTTGATACTTCACGTTTAAAAGATCAATACGAACATTTGTGTTGACGGTTATTTATTTAATTTATAAAACGTGAAAGATGAAATATATAATAGTAAGCCTGATTTTAATAAATTTTAGTTTACATCTTCAGGCTCAGGCCAATAAAGATTCTTCAGTAACCATTAAAGTATTTGGCAATTGTATTCAATGCAAAACGAGGATTGAAGCAGCATTAAAAACAAGAGGCGTGCACAGTGCTGTCTGGGATATTGATACAAAGATGCTGGCATTGAAATATGACCCTACAACTATTTCAATGGATAAGATCCATCAAAAAATTGTAGATGTTGGTCATGATACCGAATTAAAAAAGGCAAAAGATAAAGCCTATAACACTTTGCCGGAATGTTGCTTGTACCGAGATAATGGAATTGCTCCTTCAAAAATTGATTCCGTATTAAATCTCACAACTGCCAATAATAATTTTGTAAAAGGAATTGTTTTGGAAGAAGATAAAAAAGGAAATTTTAAACCATTGATCGCAGCATCTGTTGTTTGGGTGAACTGCAATACAGGAACACTTACCAATGAAAATGGTGTCTTTACTATTAAAAGAAATGAACAGTCAAACCTATTAGGAATAAGTTATACCGGTTATCAGGCTGATACGCTAACAGTGAATGATCAATCTTTGGTAAGGATCATACTGGCATCGAACAAACAATTAAAAGAGGTTACGGTTACTGCAAGACAAAGATCAATGTACGCATCTACCATCTCACCCGTAAAAACAATTGTGTTTGGCGAGAAAGAATTATTAAAAGCTGCTTGTTGTAATTTGAGTGAAAGTTTTGAAACCAATCCTTCGGTGGATGTTTCTTATAGTGATGCGATCAGCGGCTCCAAACAAATTCAGCTATTGGGTTTGTCGGGAATTTATACGCAGCTTACAGTTGAAAATATGCCCGGTCCGCGTGGCATTGCAACCGCAACAGGATTGAGTTTTATTCCGGGAACATGGATCGAATCGATTCAGTTGACAAAAGGAACTGGTTCTGTTGCTAATGGTTATGAAAGTATTGCAGGACAAATCAATATTGAAGAAAAGAAACCCGAAAAAAGTGAAAAATTGTATGCCAATATTTATGTGAATGAAGTGGGTAAAACAGATTTGAATTTGAACATTTCGCAAAAGCTGAACAATAAATGGAGCACTGCTTTATTGATGCACTACGATTTTCTCAACAACAAATCATTAGATCAAAACAATGATGGTTATCGTGATATTCCTTACGGCAGTTTATTTACTATTTTGAACAGATGGAAATTCGATAACGGTAAAGGTGTGATGGTTCAGTTTGGCGTTAAAGTATTGACAGATAATAAAACGGGTGGTGAATTAAGTTTCAATCCTTCTACAGATAAATTAACGACCAATTCTTATGGATTGGGTTTGCAAACAGAACGTTATGAAGCATTCGGAAAGATCGGTTATGTATTTCCCGGAAAAAAATATAAAAGCGTTGGTTTGCAATTAGCTGGTTTCTCTCATAATCAATACGATTATTTTGGTCTAACGAAATACAATGCGAAGCAACAAAACTTTTACAGCAATTTGATCTATCAATCCATCATCGGAACAACTGCACATAAATTCAGAACGGGATTGAGTTTTTTATACGATTCTTATAATGAAGATCTGAATACAAATAATTACAAAAGAAAAGAAATAGTACCCGGTGCTTTTTTTGAATACACATTTACTCCTAATGATAAATTCACGATGGTTGCAGGCTTACGTGCCGATCATGATAATTTATTCGGTGCTTTTTTAACACCGCGTTTAAATCTTCGTTATCAATTCACACCAACAACAACGGTTCGATTTAGTGGAGGAAGAGGTCAGCGTACAGCAAATGTGCTCGCGGAAAACACGGGCATATTAGCAAGCAGCAGAATTATTCAATTGCCAACAGATCACATCAACAATCATTATGGATTTAATCCGGAAGTGGCATGGAATGAAGGTATCAGTATTGATCAAAAAATTAAATTAAATACACGAGATGGAAATATCAGTTTTGATTATTTCAGAACAGATTTTAAAAATCAGGTAGTGAATGATATGGATCAATCAGCAAGAACAGTCAGCTTTTATAATTTACAAGGACAATCATTTTCAAATGCTTTTCAAATCGAATTGAATTATGAGTTGGTGAAAAGATTGGATGTTCGTATGGCTTATCGTTTGTTTGATGTACAAACAACTTATCATAATGAACTGATGGAAAGACCATTGGTTGCTAAAGACAGAGCGTTTATTAATCTGGCGTACGAAACAAAAAGCAAATGGAAATTTGATTATACGATTCAATGGACAGGCGCAAAACGATTGCCTTATACCGGTGATAATCCTGCACAATTTCAATTGAGTAATTATTCTCCATCATTTGTTTTGATGAATGCACAAGTAAGTAAAACATTTGATGCATTTGATATCTATTTGGGTGCAGAAAACATAACAGATCAGCGGCAGAATAATCTGATTATTGACGGAGCACATCCATTCGGTAATTATTTCGATGCATCCATTGTTTGGGGTCCCACTGTGGGTAGGATGATCTACGGCGGTTTGCGTTTTAAAATTAAGTAGGAAGAAGTCAAAAGGCTTAAGGAAAAGGCAGGTGTGAATGATTGGGCCAAAAAGTTCCATAAAGTTCAGGACGTAGAAGAGTGCGACGCAACCACAGCTTGGGTTTTAGCTGATTGCCGGTCAACAAAAAAATAGCCATAAAAATGCCTTTTTTCGGGTGTTTAACCCTACCTTTGCCACCCCGAATTAAAACCATCGGGAATTTTTATGAATCTTATTAATAAACAATTAAACGCAGATGCACAGGAGAGTGCTGCAGCACCAGCCGCAGAACCTACTACTGCGACAACAAATGTACCTGTAGTTGAGCCTGTTGCTGAAACAGTAGCTGCTCATGATGATTTTGACTGGAGCATCGACAAACGTAACGTAAGTAACTATGATGATGTTCAGCGTAAAAAGTATGATAAAGTGTATGAAGACACTTTCGTACAAATTAATGACGGAGAAATTTTAAAAGGAGATGTAGTTGGATTGACTAAAACTGATGTTGTAATTAACATCGGATTTAAAAGTGATGGTTTGATTTCTTTGAATGAATTCCGTGATGTACAAGGATTGAAAGTTGGAGATCTTGTTGAAGTGATGGTGGTTGAAAAAGAAGACAGAGATGGCAATCTTCATTTGAGCCGCAAATCTGCCCGCATTTACCGTGCCTGGGAAAGAATTATGGAAGTTCATAAAACAGGAGAAGTGATCACCGGAACTGTTACGAGCAAAACAAAAGGTGGATTGATCGTTGATGTATTTGGTATGGAAACTTTCTTACCGGGTTCACAGATCGATGTGAAACCTGTAACTGATTACGATCAGTTTGTTGGAAAGACAATGGAATTCAAAGTTGTTAAGATCAATGAAACGATCAAGAATGCCGTTGTATCTCACAAAGCATTAATTGAAAGCGATATCGAAGCACAACGTGCAGAGATCATGAGCAAATTAGAAAAAGGACAAGTATTGGAAGGAACTGTAAAGAACATTACAGATTTCGGTGCTTTCATGGATCTGGGTGGCTTGGATGGTTTATTATACATCACCGATATTTCTTGGGGAAGAATTTCTCACCCAAGTGAAGTGGTGAAGATGGATCAGAAATTACAGGTGGTTGTGTTAGACTTTGATGATGATAAGAAACGTATCAGTCTTGGTTTAAAACAATTAACTCCGCATCCTTGGGATGTATTACCTGAAGGTTTGGCTGAAGGAACTGTAGTGAAAGGTAAAGTAGTGAACATTGAAGATTACGGTGCATTCTTAGAAATTCAACCGGGTGTTGAAGGTCTGGTACACGTAAGTGAAATTACTTGGGCTAACACACCGATCAATGCAAAAGAATTCTTTAAATTAGGAGATGAGTATTCTGCAAAAGTTGTTACGTTAGATAAAGATGCTCGCAAGATGAGTTTGTCTATCAAGCAAATGACTGAAGATCCTTGGAGCACTATTGAGACAAGATTCCCTGAAAAGAGCAAGCACAAAGGTTTGGTGAAGAACATTACTCCATACGGTGTATTTGTTGAATTAGAGCCAGGCATTGGCGGAATGATCCACATCAGCGATCTGAGCTGGTTGAAACGTTTCAATCACCCAAGCGATTATGTAAAAGTTGGTGAACATATCGACATCATCATCCTTGGAATTGATAAAGAAAACCGCAAACTGCAATTAGGACATAAACAATTGGAAGAAGATCCTTGGAATGCACTGGAAGATACATTTGCTATCGGATCAGTACATGAAGGAACTGTAACACGCAAAGATGATAAAGGCGCGTTGGTACAATTGCAATATGGCTTAGAAGGTTTTGCTCCTAACCGTCACTTGAATAAAGAAGATGGCAAACAGGTTCAGGCTGATGAAACTGCTCAATTTGTTGTGATCGAATTTGATCGTAACGAAAAGAGAATTGTGTTGAGTCATGCAAGAATTTGGGAACAGGCTGTTGCTGAAGAAAAAGAAGCAGTGAAAAAAGAAGCAAGAGCAGAAACTGAAAAAACTAAGAAAGCAGTGAAGAATATTCAGGCAAAAGTTGAAAAAGCAACTTTAGGCGACTTAGGTGCGCTGGCTGATATTCGTGCTAAATTAGAAGGCGGCGAAGAAGCAGAGAAAGAAGAAGCAGCTATATAAGTTGTAAGTTTTAAGTAGTATGTTATAAGTAAAGCCATTCCATTAATTTGGAATGGCTTTTTTATGTTGCCGGCTTTTGTATTTCTCCAAAGGAGTCCTTCGGACAATGAAACTTTTGTTGCGTCGCACACTTGTGCGTTCTGTTCATTTATGAACAATGAATTACCATTTTAAGTTTTCTATTTTTTAAAAGTAATGCCTTGTCTTTGAGTATATACTTTCGGGATTCCGTCTTGATATGCGGGAATCCAATTAGGCATTTTTTCTATTATTGCAATTGCTTTTTTGTCTAATTCTTCATTAGCACTTTGTACAACTTTGATATTTATGATGCTTCCGTCTTTTGCGATAGCAAATTGAACTATAACGATACCTTCCGTAGTATTTCCTGCTGACGATAAGCCATTAATTAAATACTCTTTATACTTTTCAATCCCACCGGGAAATTGTGGGATACTTTCATAAGCATAGTAATTAGTGTCATTTCCAGATCTATTGAAGCATTTTCCACTTGATAATTTACCATCAACATAAACATCTTCACGTTTATGAATACCAGTCTCCCAATAAGTTAATAATTTCCCGTTTTTCTTGCCATTAGAATAATCTATGTCTTCGTGTAATAAGCCATTAGGATACCAAGTTTTAAATTTCCCATCATATATTCTATTTCTTTGTTGTTGATTATTTAAAAGAGATACAAATGTTTGTTCTGATTGAATTTGCCCGAATTTAGAATAAACCTTTTCAGTTGTTTTATTTGCTTCTGGAGAATCTCTAAAAGAGACAACATAAAATTCGCAATCTTGAAGAGCATATACTTTTTGAA
>CAIVCF010000028.1 GCA_903904335.1 uncultured Chitinophagaceae bacterium
ATGCGCGACTGGTTATTTAATGATGTAGTGATAAGATTGATGAATCAAATTCCTCATCCTTACAATTACTTAAAAACTCTTTGCGTTTATTCTACCTAATCCTAAAATTTTATTATTCGCAGTTCTTTTTAATGCGCTTTTAAAAATGCAATAGCTTTTGTATGCGCATCTTCAGTCGCTTCTTTATTAAATGCAGGATTGGAAGGATTGGCAAAGCCATGTCCTGCATCATATTTATTTACTGAGATGTTTTTTCCTGCAGCTTTCATATTCTGTTCAAATGCATCAACCACTTCGGGTTTAATGCCTTGGTCTTTATTTCCAAAAAAGCCGATCACATCGCAATTAATCGTCTTTAGTCTTTCTAAATTAGTTTCAGGCCTGCCGTAATACATCACACAACCTGCTGCCTGTTTACCAGCAAGAATGGTTGCCTGCAAACTCCATCCGCCGCCAAAACACCAGCCAACCGTATAAATCTTTGCATCTGCTCCTGCATAAGCGATAGATGCTTTTACGATATTTTCTAATCTTGTCGCAGAAGCATTCCTCATATATGCCATGGCGCTATCCGGTAGAGAAGCAACTTTACCATCGTACATATCAAGCGCTAAAACATTGATGTCACCTAATTCTGTATAATATTTTTCTGCTTCTTTTTTGATATTATCATTCAGTCCCCACCATTCCTGGATCACAAATAACCATTTATTGCTTTTCTTTTTGGCTTTGATGAAATAACCTTGTGCATTGATGCCATCGGGAGATTTGTAGCTGATTGTACTACCCAATGGATTTTCCAAAGTAAAACGGATGGGATAAGGATGCAATGCTGCAAAGCCCGGTTGGTCTGCATCTGCCTGAATCAAGGTTCTTGCTTCTGCATTGAAACAGGCAACATAACAATCATTCGTCAGAGGTTTTGGCTCTGTTTTTTTAAAAGTGTAACTCAATAAACCGGCAGTCAAAAGGGCTGCGACGGATAGTAAAAGTGTTTTTTTCATTTCGGTAAATTTTCATGATAAAGATGTACACGTTAAATTAACACTTTTGCGAATTGTTTGTTCATCCGTTAAACAGTTATTTTTTGATGACTAAAAATTCATGTAGGTTTGTACGACCTCCGAGAGTAGCTCGTGATTTTTTCCATTTCTCTTTAAGGTCAAAAAAAATTACATCTGCAAAATTTTATGCAGATGATTGTTATTGTTGCGTGATGAACAGAAAGTACAAGAGTGTCCCAAAGGGATTCCTTTGGAACGACGCAACCATAGCTTAATAGTAGCTCAAAAGTTCAGTTCAAAAAATATTTATTTAACAGATCAACCATTTATTATGGCCAAATATATTTTTGTTACAGGTGGTGTAACAAGCAGTTTAGGAAAAGGGATTATTGCAGCAAGTTTGGCAAAACTCCTGCAGTCAAGAGGTTTCAGAGTTACGATACAAAAATTTGACCCGTATATCAATGTTGATCCGGGCACATTGAATCCTTACGAACATGGTGAATGTTATGTAACTGAAGACGGCGCTGAAACGGATTTAGATCTTGGTCATTACGAAAGATTTTTGAACACCTATACATCGCAGGCTAATAATGTTACTACAGGAAGAATTTATCAAACCGTTATCAATAAAGAACGCGCCGGAGATTTTTTGGGAAAAACTGTACAGGTTGTCCCGCATATCACCGACGAAATAAAAAGAAGAATGTTATTGCTGGGCAAAAGCGGTAATTATGATATCGTGATCTCTGAATTAGGTGGAACAGTTGGCGACATTGAAAGTTTGCCATTTATTGAAGCGGTTCGTCAATTGCAATGGGAATTGCCCGAAGATGATGTAGTAGTGGTTCATCTAACGTTGATACCTTATTTACGTGCTGCGAAAGAATTAAAGACAAAGCCTACACAACACAGTGTAAAAATGCTGAGTGAAACAGGTGTGCATCCGGATATCATTGTTTGCAGAACAGAAGAACCTTTGAACAATGATATTAAAAGAAAGATCGCATTGTTCTGTAATGTAAAACAGGAAGCGGTGATTGAAGCAATGGATGCATCCACCATTTATGAAGTTCCGTTATTGATGTTAAGAGAAAAATTAGATGTCATTTGTATGAAAAAATTAGGCATCAATGTTTTTCCTGAACCTGATCTTGAAAAATGGAAGGTCTTTTTGGATAAATTAAAATACCCGAAAAGTAAAGTCACTATTGGGTTGATCGGAAAATATATTGAACTGCAGGATGCGTATAAATCGATCTTGGAAAGTTTTATTCATGCGGGTGCGATGAATGAAGTAAAAGTGCAGGTAGTGAATGTACACAGTGAATTTATTACCAAAGAAAACGTGGAGGAGAAATTAGAAGGATTAGATGGATTATTGGTGGCCCCCGGTTTTGGCAATCGCGGTATAGAAGGAAAAATTATTGCTGTACAATATGCAAGAGAAAAGAAATTGCCATTCTTCGGAATTTGTTTGGGAATGCAGATGGCAGTGATTGAGTTTGGCAGAAATGTGTTAGGATTGAAAGATGCACACAGCACCGAGATGGATCCAAACACTCCCGATCCCGTTATCAATATGATGGAAGAGCAAAAGAAGATCAAGATGATGGGTGGCACGATGCGTTTGGGTGCTTACCCATGTGAAATAAAAGAAGGCACTTTAGCACATAAGATTTATCACGAAACACATATCACGGAAAGGCATCGTCATCGCTTTGAATTCAATAACGATTATTTAGAACAGTTTGAAAGTAAGGGAATGATCGCCAGCGGAAAAAATAATGAAACAGGATTGGTAGAGATCATGGAATTGCCCGATCATCCATTTTTTATTGGTGTACAATATCATCCTGAATTAAAAAGTTCGGTGGAAAGACCAGCTCCGGTTTTTGTAAGTTTTATCGGTGCAGCAAAAATTTACAATGAAAAAAAACATGTGTATAAAACATCTGCATTGCAGGATGCATTGATCTAAAATTAAACACATAGGGACAATAGTTTAGCAAAAGGGCAGATAGAATTAACACTATCTGCCCTTTTCTTTTCTATGTTTCTATGTGTTTGAATAGTTTTAATGTTCTTGTTTCGTCAGCATATCTTTCTTTATGCCGTTCCACATATTATCAAAACTCTGATCACTGTTTTCTTTCCAGCTATTCATTTGTGTTTGCATTTTTTCATTTCTTTCTTTGTATGAATTGGTGAAAAAATTCCTAATAAAACCTGAATCTTGATCAAATGCCAATTGATTATAGAGTTCTTTTAATTGTTGTTCATGAACCATGTTTTTTTGCACGATTTCTTTTTCCATTTTTTCGCGCAGTTGCACTTTTTCATCATAAGTTCCTGCGGGAAGGATGGTTTTAGCAAGAACAGGCATTAATTCTATCAGCAATAAAATGATGACCAATAAGTAATATCTGGATTGCAATGCTGTATTGGTTTTAATAAGATTGTTCAATGCTTCGATTCTCGTCAAGAAGCCATCATTCAATAAAGTGTCAAATGTTTGTTGTTCTTTTTGAACAGATGATTCGATAAGATTCAAAGAACTGTCGGCAGTTTTAATTTGAGGCAACAAAGCATTACTCATTTGTTGATACTCACCATCTAATTTTTGATATTCTTTTTGTTTAGCTTTCGCAATATCTTCCAGGCCGATCTTTTTACTGCCGCCGGTGCCATCTGTTTCTGCAATAAAATTATTCCGGGCAACAGATACTTCTTTGTATTTATCATCCAATTGTTTTTGAAGACTTGTTTTGTTATTCAGCAACTCTTTTTTGGAGATCGCATAAACGGCTTCCTGTTGCTGCAGTTTATCTTTTTTCTTTTGCTCATTGTCTAAAGAAATTTGCAAATGAATTTCTTTGTCAAATAAATAGAGCAATGCGGGTTGTGCCATAAACATGCCGATGGTTAATGCTAAAACACCTCGAAATACCAATGGTGTTATTTTATTTTTGTTGAACTTATTGATGTCTTTGATCAATGCACGGTCGATCGTTAAAATAATGCCGCCCATAAAAATACCTAATGAAAAACAGGCATAAATATTTGAAACAACAGTGCTGAAAAAATAAGTCCATGCCAATGTTGCAAAAAGCCAGGTACCCATCACTGTCATACCAATAATGCAATATCGGTTTCGGTCGATCACACAATCGGCTAATAATTCTTTTTCGGCAGTTGATAGCCACCATAAAAATTTTGTCCACTTCGATGGAATATAGCTTTCCCTTTGGGATAGCATCTGTACGCTTTCCTGCATAACATTTTAATTAAAAAGTGAAGTGGTAGAAGTTGGAAATAGGTTGAGGTTGGAAGTAGCGTAAAGTAACAATGAAAGATTGAGAATAAGTACTGTTCTTATTTTTTTTTGAAAAGTTTAAGAGAATAGATTTGTTACCGGCTTTTGTATTTCATGGTATCGCCTGTTGTGTCACTCACTTGTACATTCTGTTCAATAGTGAGCAGAACTCTGAAGAGTAAGACGCAACCGCCGTTAAACCTGAGTTTCAGCCGCCTGTATCATAAAAATGTGAAATCTGTAGGCGTTAATCTGCAATCAGTTCCCAACCCTTACCTTTGCCGCTCAATATTTTTTTGACTATGAACCTTGATAAAAATACGGTTATTGGTTTTGTGCTGTTGGCTATTTTATTTTTTGCTTTTTTCTGGTATTCGAATAAGCAACAAGACGCTTATTTGGCATTACAAAAAAGAGCAAAAGATTCAATTGACAGGGTGAATGCATTGAGAGCAATTCCACAAGATACAATTGCAGCAAAAAAAGATTCTTTATACAGAGATTCAACTTCCAAAATTTCTGTGGCTGGCAATTTTACAACTGCAGCAATCGGCACAGAGCAATTGACAGTTGTTGAAAATGAAGTGATGAAAGTAACCTTCACCAATAAAGGCGGAAGGGTGAAATATGTGCAACTGAAAAAGTATAAATCTTACGACAGTTCATTGGTTCAGATAGGCAATGAAAAAGATATTTTAAGTTATTCGATTAATACAGGAACAAATGTTGCCGCACAAACTGCAGAATTATTTTTTACTGCGGCATCATCTGTTGTGAATGCAGACGGAAGTCAGCAAATCTCTTTCACATTGCAAAATGCAAACGGCGAAAGTGTAACACATCAATTCATCGTGAAGAAGAATGATTACATGATCGACTGGAACGTGAATTTAACGGGTGCCGATAAATTATTAAGCGGCGGCGTTATGAATATTTTGTGGAAGACCGAACCGCAACGTCATGAAAGCTCTGTTCGATATGAAAGGCAACAGAGCAATATCTGTTTTTCGGAAGGCGGGGAGTTTGATTATATTTCGTCAAAGACTCAACGAAAATTTGAAAAACCGGTACAATGGATTTCTGTGGTACAGCAATTCTTTAATACAACGGTCATCTCAAAAAGTAATTTTGCAAATGGTGAAATACAATGGACAAGAAGCACCGATTCTTCCAATACCTTATCAAATACAGATGCGGCATTACAAGTAAAAGTCCCTTTGGCAGCTTCTGTAGTTGTTCCTTTCCAGTTATATTATGGTCCGAATGCTTATGCTGTTTTGCAAAATGCATCAAAGGGTTTCAATAATGAAACAGCGAACTTGGATAAAATGGTAAATCTGGGGAGAGATGTTTATTCTTTCGTGCGCCCTATCAACAAGTATTTCATCATGCCCGTATTTGATTTCTTTGCAAGCTTTGTAAAGAATTTTGGGTGGGTAATTTTATTACTGACAATTTTCATCCGTTTGATTACATCACCATTAACATACAGCAGTTATTTGAGCGGAGCGAAGATGAAAGTGTTGAAACCTGAATTAGATGCACTAAAGAAAAAGTTCGGAACAGATCAGCAAGGCTTTGCCATGGAGCAGATGAAATTATTTAAAGAAGCAGGTGTAAATCCGCTTGGAGGCTGTATTCCGGCATTATTACAAATTCCGATATTCTTTGCATTGTACAGTTTCTTTAATTCAAATATTGCATTACGCGGACAATCATTCTTATGGGCAAAAGATCTTTCATCTTATGATGTGATATTGAAATTACCTTTTAATGTACCATTGAATTTTGGAGATCATATCAGTTTGTTTACTATCACTGCGGTACTGACAAGCTTTTTAATTTCCATTTATAATATGGCATCAACACCCACACAGGATAATCCTGCGATGAAATACATGCCGTATATTTTCCCTTTTATGATGCTGTTTATTTTTAACGGACTTCCTGCAGCATTAACATGGTATTACACAGTTTCAAATTCATTGACATTGATCCTTCAATTGATCATTCAGAAAAAGATCATCAATCACGATAAGATTCTGGCAAAGATCGATGAGAAGAGAAAATCTCCAAAAGTAAAAACAAAGAGTAAATGGCAGGAGCGATATGAACAAATGATGGAAAGCCAGAAAAAAGTGCAGGAATTGAAAAATAAAACACAAAATAAAAAGTAGTTAAAATAAATAATTTTAAAGCCCTGCAACACAAGCGGGGCTTTTTCATTAACATTGGCATGGAATTTTCTTTATCAACTGAAATTGAGTTATGAAAAAGATAGTTTTGTTATTCGGGTTCTTTTTAAACATGATTTTTCATATACATGCACAACAAAGAATTGTGGCTGAATGCACGATCACGTATTCGATAGCCACAGATGAAAATGTATCAGATAAAGACTTGATTGAATCTTTAAAAGAGAGTACAAAAACAGTTTACATCAAAGGAAATAACAGCAGGGTAGATTTGATAAGTCCTGCTTTTATGCAATCAACTTTATTTGATAAAACTAACGGTACTGCAGTTGTGTTGAGAGAATTCGGAAATAATAAATTCATGACCAAATTGGATAATGCAGGATGGAAAAAACAGAATAGTAAGTTCGAAGGATTAACGATCAATACAACATCTGAAACAAAAACCATTCTTGGCTATGAATGTAAAAAAGCCATGTTACAATTTAAGGACGGAAGTTCTTTTATCATATATTTTGCCAACGCTATTGCTCCTTCCGTAAAAGAGTTTGAATACCAGTTCAAAGATGTTCCCGGGCTTGTATTAGAATATGATGCACTGGAAAACGGCGGCAAAAAAATACACTATACTGCAACTAAAATAAATTTGAGTCCTGTGCCGGCATCCAAGTTTGATATACAGCCGAGCAACTACAGAATGCTGAATTAAAATTAATGAAGAGGAATTCTGATCTTATCCTTCACAAACTTAACCTTAAGTTTATAAGGAAAGATAAAAGTAGTGTTGCCTTTATCAAATTGCATCATTGAACTCATTTCCAAACTGCCATCATTATTTCTCTGTGTAACAGATTGTGAGCCTTTAAACTGCATTTCGGATTTTAATCCTGCAATGGAAACGGTCCTGTGTGAATAAAGACTGAAATTTTTGAGAGAATATTTATTGGCTTTATTTCTTTCATCTGTAATTCCGGTAAAAGAAAATGAGGCAATAGCCACCTGAACAGCCATTATGAAAATGGCAGCGAAAGCAATTTTTTGTATGTGGCGAAACCGAAACATTGGTACGAAAATAGGATTTTCTTCCATATTTAACAATTTATATTCTTATTTATGATACGTTCGAATGCTAAAAATGTTGCCTGAAAACAGAATTTCTTTTAAAATTTCCTTATTTTAGATAAACTAATCCAAGAATGAGAGATAATCCGTACCGCGAAGACCGCGAAGAACTCAAAGAATTACTCCACCAATACCAAAACCTTAAACAAGGTAGAAGTCATTCTTTTCTCGAAGAGGAAGCGTTTGAACGCATCGTTGACTATTTTGATGAAAAAGACGATTATAATGAAGCTTTATTGGCTGCCGAGACCGGTTTGGAACAATTCCCTTTTTCTTCCCAGTTGATGATTAAGAAAGCCGACATGCTTTTGGCTACCAGAAAATATCATCAGGCATTGGAAGTATTGGAAACAGCAGAATTGTACGACAGCACCGATGTTAATTTATTTATTTTAAAGACCGATGTTTATCTGGCACTCGATCAGCAGGCAAAAGCAGTAGAATTATTGGAAGCTGCTTTGCAGCTATTTGAAGGAGAAGAAAGATTAGATCTTTTATTTGAATTAGCTGATGTGTACGATGATTATGAAGAATTCGATAAAGTATTTGATTGTTTGCAACTGATCTTAGAAGAAGACCCCAATAATGAAGAAGCTTTATACAAAATTTGTTTCTGGACTGATTTTACGGGTCGCAATGAAGAAAGTATCAAACTTCATCAAAAAATAATTGATGATTTTCCGTATAATGAAATAGCATGGTTTAATCTGGCTGCAGCTTATCAGGGATTAAAATTGTATGAAAAATCAATTGATGCATACAAATATGCAGTGGCCATTGATGAAAAGTTTGATTATGCCTATCGAAACATGGGTGATGCATATTTAAGATTGCGTAAATACAAAGATGCAATAGAAGTATTGGAGAAAGTGTTGGAATTATCCCGCCCTGAAGATGTGATCTATGAAGCCATTGGTCATTGTTTTCATCGTTTGGGAAATTATGCCCAGGCAAGATTTCATTATAAAAAAGCGGTACACCTAAATCCTGACGACAGTAAATTGTATTACAAAATCGCTACAACTTATATGCAGGAAGATCAGTGGCAAAACGCGATAAAGCAATTGGAAAATGCTATGAGAATGCAGCGTAACGTTCCTGAATATAATTTGGCAATGGGCGAATGCAAGATGAATCTGGAGCAATACAAAGATGCTATATTATATTTTGGCAATGTGGTAAGAAGTAAGCCCCGCAGTGCTTCCGGGTGGGAGGCATTAATCCGTTGCCTATTAAAAGCAAATTATTTTGAAGAAGCTGCTGAACAATGTATGGCTGCTATGAAAGCTACTGATGTAAAACCTATTTTTTTATTTTATTACAGCACTTCACTTTTTTCGTCAGGAAAATCCAAAGAAGCTTTGCTGCAATTAGAAACTGCGATGTCCAAAGCGCCAAAGTTGTTGAAAAAATTTGTTGAATTAAATCCCGCCATACTGCAAAACAATCAGGTGATAGACATAATTGCCCGATATAAAAAAGGCAAAAAGATTTAAATCAATTTTATTTTTCGATTGTGTTAGTCTGCTAACTTCTTTGCATTGAATTGTACTATTTTTGCAATTCCTAAAACTCTAATGATGAATTTTAATCTCACGCAAATTCCCGAGCGTACACCAAAACCAAGAACGCATGGATTAACAATGGTGATGGACAAAGGGCTTAGCATAAATGAAGTGCATAATTTTTTAGATGTTGCAGGTCCTCATGTTGATATTGTAAAATTGGGTTTTGGAACTTCTTATGTTACTCCAAATCTGAAAGAAAAGATTGCAGTGTATCAGGCTTACGGCATGCCGATTTATTTTGGCGGAACACTATTTGAAGCGTTTCTGATACGTAACCAATTCAACGAATACATAAATGTGTGCAAAGAATTTGGCGTTACTTATATGGAAGTGAGTGATGGCAGCATTGATATTCCTCATGCAGAAAAATGCGGGTATATAGAAAAATTAACCAAACACGGAACTGTTTTGAGTGAAGTGGGAAGCAAAGATGCAGCGCATATCATTCCTCCTTATAAATGGATAGAATTAATGCGTGCTGAATTGGAAGCGGGTTCTTCTTATGTGATCGCAGAAGCCCGTGAAGCAGGTAATGTTGGTATTTACAGAGGCAGCGGTGAAGTAAGAGAAGGATTGGTCCAGGAAATACTCACTCAAATTCCGCATGAAAAAATTATATGGGAAGCACCGCAAAAAGCGCAGCAATTATATTTTTTAGAATTGATCGATTGCAATGTGAATCTCGGCAATATTGCTCCCAATGAAGTGATTCCGTTAGAATCCATGCGAATCGGTTTACGCGGCGATACATTTCATTTATACCTGAATAAATAATCCTGCAGATGCGTTTATACGGACTGATCGGTTATCCGCTTTCACATTCTTTCTCCAAAAAATATTTTGATGAGAAATTTATAAGTGAAGGGATAACAGATGCAGCCTTTCAAAATTTTGCTATAGAAAATATTTCTTTTTTGCACGAAGTGTTAACACAAAAGAACCTTAAAGGCCTTGCAGTTACCATTCCTTATAAAAAAGCAGTGATTGATTTTTTATACGACTCCACCGATGCAGTTAAACAAATGGGTGCCTGTAATTGTATTAAGATCAGTGATAATAAACTATCAGGATTTAATACAGATGTTATCGGGTTTGAAAAATCATTTGTCAAACAATTAAAACCGCATCATACAAAAGCATTGATATTGGGGACAGGTGGTGCAGCAGCTGCTGTTGAATTTGTGCTGCAGAAATTAAATATTGAAAACGAATTTGTTTCCCGTAAGAAAGTTGGAACTGAATTTTTATATGATGATCTGGATGAAAATATTTTAAACGAATATTCCGTCATCATCAATGCATCACCTATCGGTACCTATCCCGATGTTGATGGAGCCCCGGCTATCCCTTATCCATTCCTCAGTTCAAAACATTATTTATTCGATCTGGTGTATAATCCTGTAGAAACAAAATTTTTAGAACTCGGCAAGCAACAGGGGGCAATCACTCAAAACGGGTATGAGATGCTGGTATTGCAGGCAGAAGAAAACTGGAAGATCTGGAATAGTGATTAATTTAATTTCTTTATCGCTTCTACCGGGATAGGCACTTTCTTTTTATTGGTATAATCAAAACAAAGCATTCCTGTTTTTGCTTTTCCTACTAACATTTTTTTTCCGTCAACTGCGATTTCTAATTTGTAAAAAATATCAAAACCTAATCTATCAAAGCCTGTTGCTGTAACAGAAATGATCACAATATCACCATAGCTCAGTTCCTGCTTGTATTCAACTGCAACATCAGTCATGATCAATGCAGCACCTGCAAAATCAAGCTCACTGTAACCATGATGGTTTAAGAACTGTTGTCTTGCTTCATGTATCAACGATAAAAATGAATCGTTGCCCACATGGCCGCCGTAGTTAATATCTGTGATCCTGATATTAATGGAAGTAGAGAATGAAAAATTTTCGGGTAGATTTATTTTAATGCGTTCCATATTTTTTTATGTATGTGTTTTTAGAAACTCAATTAGTTGATCGGTTGCTTTTCTTCTATGACTGAAAACATTTTTTTCTTTCATGGTCATCTCTGCAAATGTTTTATTACTGCCATCCGGAATAAAAACCGGGTCGTAGCCAAAACCTTTATTGCCTTTTTGATCTTCGATTATTTTTCCTTCGCAAATTCCTTCAAATAAATATTCTTTATGATCAAGAATCAATGAGATCACTGTTTTGAAATGCGCATTGCGATTTGTTTTGCCGGAAAGATTTCCCAACAATTTATCAATGTTTTTTTGAAAATCTTTTCCTTCGCCTGCATAGCGTGCACTCATTACACCCGGCTCACCGTTCAATGCATCCACTTCAAGGCCGGTATCTTCACTAAAACAATTTTGTTGCTTCAATTGATGAATAACTGATGATTTTTCTGAAGCATTTTTTTCTAAACTGTCATGCGGTTCCGGAATATCAATATCAATGCCAGCTTCTTCGAGTGTGATGATATTAAATTCATTTCCAATTACCGTTCTGATTTCATCAATCTTATGTTGATTATTGGTGGCGAATATTAAAGTTGTTTTCATTTCAATATTTTATACAGAACATGTTCGTGTAAAGGATGATTTTTTTCGATCGACGGATGCTTAAATATTCCTGTTTTGGTCATGCCTATTTTCTGCATCACTTTTTCTGATGGTTTATTTAAAACAGAAGTGAAAGAATAAATTTCAGTCAATCCTGCATTCTTAAAACCGAATATCAGACAGGCTTTTGCGGCTTCCGTTGCAAAACCCAGATTCCAGTTTGGTTGATTTATTCGCCAACCGATTTCAATACAAGGTGTGAAATAACTCTCAAATTTAGGATGAGAAAAACCTGTGAATCCGATGAATTGTTGATCGTCTTTTCTTTCCATGGCAAATAATCCGTAACCGAATTCAACAAAATGTTTTTTTATTCTTTCTATCATATCCATGGTTTCTGCTTCACTCAAAGTGGATGGAAAATATTGCATCACTTCTTTGTTGCTGTTCATTTCGATAAAAGCTCCAACATCAGATTCTTTCCAATCTCTCAAGATCAATCTTTCCGTTTCAAAATAAATTTGCGGCATACACAATTAAATAGTGAACATCTTTTTTAAACTCAACCATAATTTGCTTTTCTCCAATTTCGCTTCCTGTGTATCGCCCAGCATATTTCCTAAGGAAGGGGTTAACAAAAATTTGCAATGATTGTATTGTTGAATTTGATAATGCGGAACTGTAAACGGCAATTGGATTTCTTTGGCAGTAACATCTAACAGCAATAAAAATTCAGGAGCAAGTCTTTCAGTTAGCTCCGCATAAGAATAATTATTTTTTGCATAATTGATAATGGCAACATCACCAAGATTCAGTTTGCAGGCTCCTAAAATATTAGATAAAAATTGAAGCCACTCATCCCGCAAAAAAACTGCTTCTTCGTCTTTGACAGCAATCACAACGTGTTTTTTATTTTCACCCAAAAACCATTGAGTAGCTGCCACTTTTTTCTTTGATTTTTTTGTTG
>CAIVCF010000029.1 GCA_903904335.1 uncultured Chitinophagaceae bacterium
CCACGTGAAGAACGATGCACCCAATTGATCATGTTATAACGAATATCCATCGGATCGGCATCATCAGGTAACACTTTTACAATGAATGCGTCTTTATAACCCGCTGCTTCAAACGCCTGATTCCACCAACGTGCACCATCCAATAAAGCGGAACGGATGGGTTCCGGAGTTCCGTTATCCAAATAATAAACAATCGGTTTTATGGGTTCACTGATAGCAGCATTCGGATCTTTCTTTTCCAAACGATGGCGTGCAATGAACATTTGCTGTATCTGATCGGAGAAAGGGCTGCTATAATCAAAATAAGAAATACCGAAATAACCGCTGCGTATATCATAACGGCGCGGTTTATAATTATTATCCGGTAACTGAACAAAGGAATGATGCATTCTTACCGTGATTGCTTCGGCAGACGGCGTTACACTTGTTACAAATCTTCCTGCATCACTGCCGCCGGTAAATGTGATGCTTGCTTCAAACTCACTGTTCATAGGAAAGTTCTTTGTATTGGCAAGATAAATAGCAGAGCGGCTTTCAGAAAAAATGTAAGTGCCTTGTTTCATTTGGCGAATCCTGTCGGCAACGCCATGTGCATCGCGTAAAAAGAAAGAAGTAGCATCTACCAATACTTTATCACCTTCATCTTCTTCAATAGTAAACCCGGCAATGGTTGATTGCGCGAATGATTCTTTCACAGCTTTTCTTTCATTAGCATCATTACTAACTGCCCGATAACTGTAATTGGGCTGGATGAGTAATAATTTCTTGCCGACCTTGTTAAAGAAAACAATTCGTGAATTGCCGATCTGACCACGATCCAAACCAATATCGTTAGAACCCAATCCGGCAGGCAAAGAATTCACGTACAAAAATTCCTGATCCAGTTTATCTACCTGCAACCAGATCTTTCCGTTGACTGCATCCCACCAAAAAGTAAAATAACCATCATACCGTTTAAAATTTTTTGTTTTTTCGGCAATACGTGAAGTTGTTTGTGCTGATGATAAAACCGTTGTTGCACAAAAAATGAATACAAATAATAAACGCATGGTGTTGATTTTATAAATTGATGAGATGAACTGTAAAATAAAAAACTCCTGCAACTATTTAAAATAAATAATGCAGGAGTGTATGTTATTTTTTATGGATGAAGAAAAAATTCTTCTATCATCTGTTACAAATAAAAATTTATCCTTCAACTGTTGGAGGAGCAGGTGTTTCAACAACAGGAGCTACAACTTCAACAACAGGCGTCGGCGCAGGAGCCGCTACCGGTGCAGGTTTTGGCGCAACCTTTTTAGGAGCGGGTTTTTTAGCAACGACTTTTTTTACTACCACTTTTTTAGGAGTTGCTTTCTTAGCAACTTTTTTAGGAGCGGCTTTTTTTACTGCTTTCTTCACTGCCTTTTTGGGCGCAGCTTTTTTTGCAGGGGCTTTTTTCTTTGCAGCAGGTTTTTTAGAAACGGCTTTTTTTACTGCTTTCTTCACTGCAGTTTTTTTCTTAGGTGCAGCTTTCTTTACAACTTTTTTAGTTGATTTTTTTGCAGGTGCTTTCTTTTTAGGAGCGGCTTTTTTTACTATTTTTTTTGCAGCTTTCTTTTTGCTTGCTTTTGCCATAATTGATATGTTTGAAGTAAGTGAATTGTTGATGAGGAAAGTTATAGATTATCTTTTGTATAAACAATGATTAGTAAAAAACTTTTTAAAATAATGAATGATGATGAACAGTTGATTTGTTATAAAAAACAAAACTACTTTTACAGCAAATATCGATATGAAGAAAACAGTAGTGCTTGGCGCATCCGATAATCCTGCCCGTTACAGCTATTTGGCAGTTGAAAGATTGACCAAACAGCAACATCCTGTTGTTGCCATTGGCCGGAAAGCAGGAATGATTGGCAATACAGGTATTCTTACAGATCGTCCGACCATTGAAGACGTTGATACCATCACCCTTTATCTGAATGAACAGCACCAGAAAGATTACTACGATTATATTTTATCGCTTCACCCCAACCGCATCATTTTTAATCCCGGTGCCGAGAATGAAGAATTATTAAATCTCGCCAAAGTCAATGGTATTGAGGCTTTGGAAGCATGTACATTGGTAATGCTGAGTACCGGACAATATTAAAGAACGCTGTGTGTAGCGGGTTATGAGTTTTGAGCAATCACTCAAGGCTCGCAGCCAATAGCTAAAGGCTGTTATTAACGGCTGTTAATAATATATTATTCCAAACCTGTATTTTGAATAGGTTTTACTGCTTAATTTCAGAAAACCTTAATACTATGCGTTGGAGAAAGTTTAACGGCGAAACCATTAACCTGCCCATTAAAGATGCTGTAGAAGAGGCAATAAAAAAAGAAACGGCAAATAACACACGTCTCAAAGTCTGCATCGGCACTGACAGTCAGGTGAAAGGTGAAGACACCGAATTTGCAACGGTCATTGTTTTTTTGCGTGAACACAATGGCGGATTCATGTACATCCACAACGAAAAAACAAAAACACGTTATCACATCAAAGAAAGGATGCTGGTAGAAGTTTCCAAAAGCATTGATATCGCCTATGCTTTGTGCGATCTATTTATCAAGTACCAAGTTGAAATGGAAGTACATGCCGACATTAATACCAATCCAAGCTTTAAAAGTAACGATGCATTAAAAGAAGCCATGGGTTATATTCTGGGAATGGGCTTTGCCTTCAAAGCCAAGCCGGAAGCTTTTGCCAGCAGTTGCTGCGCTGATAAAGCGGTGAATTAATGTTAGATGCTGAATGTTAGATGTTAAATGGAGTAACCACTCTGTTAGTAAAATTGTCTCCTTCGTATTTTTATTCAAGCTAATGATTTAGATGGCATCCAAGTGAGCAATTCTCTCAGTGAAAGAATTGCTCACCTGTACGTTCTCATCTATGGTTAGCTTTTAAAAAATTTATCTTTTACCAGTTCATTATTCTGTTGAATAAAATCCAATATCTCTTCTCTTCCTGTATTTTTTTCTGCGCTGGTTACAAATGATTGCGGCAAGAATTGCCAGGTTTCTTTCAATTTATCTAAGAAAGCTTTTACATTTCTTGCAACAACAGCCGGTTTTTCTTTATCTGCTTTTGTAAACACCAATACAAAAGGAACTTCCCATTTGTCTAATTGATTTACAAATTCAATATCAATATTCTGAGGCGAGTGCCTTGCATCGATCAATACAAATACTTTTACCAAGTTTTCGCGTTTACGCAAATAGCCATCGATCATCTGTTCCCATCTTCTTCTGTCACTTTGTGAACGTTTGGCATAACCATAACCGGGCAGATCTACCAGAAACCATCTTTCTTTCGGTGCTTTTTCTTTGGCTGAACTTTCTATTTCAAAATGATTGAGCAATTGTGTTTTTCCGGGAGTGGATGAAGTTTTAGCTAGATTCTTCTGTTTCACCAGCATATTGATCAATGATGATTTACCCACATTACTTCTTCCAATGAAAGCATATTCCGGGATTATCGGTTTAGGGCATTTATCAAACGTAGGTGATGAGATAACGTAATTGGCTGACTTGATTTGCATGTTGCAAAGATAGCTTGGGTTTGCAGAAAAAAAGAAGCCAACCTTTTTGGGTTGACTTCCTGATAATACTTAAATTAATTCAAAGGGCTTTACTTAGAAGCTTCAGGTTTCTTCTTCGGCATCACCAAACTATCAGCAGGATATTTTGCTTTGATAGAATCTCTTACTGTATTGCACCAATTGTATAAAGTCTGTTTCTCTGTTTCAGTCAGTATCGCATCTTTATGGATCCATGTATAAGAATCTAAAGGCATTCCGCCTTCCTTTACTTCTTCAATACAATCATTTAATCTTTTGTATTGACGAGCAACACGCATTGAAGTAAAATCATTGAAATTCAAATGGCGTTTACCATCATTCACATGATTATTCAACCACCAGGCAACGGGTTGAAAATTATTGTACCATGGATACTTTGTGTTATTACTGTGACAATCATTACAGGCTTTTACCAAAATAGTATTTACATCTGAGGGCACCATGTATGTTTTACTGATGTCTGATGCCAACACTTCAGTTGATTCGTTTTTCTTCGGACGAATAAATTGAATGATGATGAATACAGCTAACAAAACCCAGAGAATTTTTTTGATGATCTTCATATTGTTTATTTATGGGTTGACTAATATATCACCAGTCATTTCTTTAGGTATCGTTAATCCCATCACGTGCAAAATAGAAGGGGCCAAATCTCCTAATTTCCCGGGCTTTACTGTACCGTGCCATTCTTTATCGATCACAAAAAGCGGAACAAGATTTAATGAATGTTGTGTGTTAGGTGTTCCATCTTCATTGATCATATAATCTGCATTACCGTGATCTGCAGTTAAGAAAATAGTATAATCCTGCGCTAATGCAGCAGTAACAACCTTTTCCACGCATTTATCAACTGTTTCTACTGCTTTTTCAACTGCCGTAAAAACGCCTGTATGTCCCACCATATCTGCATTTGCAAAGTTCAAACAAATAAAATCTGCGTAATTCTTTTCAATCTCCGGTACTAATTTATCAGCTAATTCATAGGCACTCATTTCAGGCTGCAGGTCGTATGTTGCAACTTTTGGTGATTGCGCCATGATCCTTGTTTCGCCTTCAAATATTTTTTCACGACCGCCGCTGAAAAAGAAAGTAACGTGCGGATATTTTTCTGTTTCCGCAATCCTTATTTGTTTTTTTCCATTTGCTTCCAAGACTTCTCCCAAGGTATTATTCAAATTATCATTCTCGAAAATCACATGTACATTTTGAAAAGTCTTATCATAATCCGTCATTGTGGTATAATGCAGATTCAGTTTATGCATATTTTGTTCGGGATGATCTTCCTGCGTTAATACATGTGTAATTTCTCTGCAACGATCTGTACGGAAATTAAAACAGATGGCAACATCACCATCTTTTATTTTTGCATTTACTTGTCCATTAATGATTGGTTTAATGAATTCATCTGTAACATCAGCAGCATATGATGTTTCAATGGATTTCAGTATATCATTTGATTGTTCGCCAATACCGTTTACCAATGCGTCATAGGCCAACTTCACTCTTTCCCAACGTTTATCTCTGTCCATTGCATAATATCTTCCGGTAACTGTGGCAATCTTTCCAACAGAACTATCCAAATGAGTTTGCAAATCTTTTATAAAACCCAATCCGCTTTTCGGATCGCAATCACGTCCGTCAGTGAATGCATGAACATATACTTCAGTCAATCCCTCTTGTTTACAAACATCAGCAATGGCTTTTACATGATTGATATGCGAATGCACACCTCCATCACTCACCAATCCCAATAGATGCAATGGCTTACTATTTTGTTTTGCAAAACGGATGGATGCAAGCAGATGTTCGTTCTTCGCGAATTCGCCGTTACGGATAGCAACATTGATTCGCTGCAATTCCTGATACACAATGCGGCCAGCTCCTAAATTCAAATGACCTACTTCACTATTGCCCATTTGTCCATCGGGCAAACCAACTGCTTCACCGCAGGTAACTAAAGTTGTGTTGGGATATTTCTTGTACAATGATGTTACAAAAGGCGTGTTTGCATTCTGAATGGCATCGGCAGATTTTTTCTTGCCTAATCCCCAGCCATCCATAATGATTAATATTACTTTCTTGCTCATGCTGCAAAACTACATCATTTGCCAATTCATCATAAGGCATTAACTTTAACAACAGACAATTATGCTGTTGGCATGTTTTTAGTGTCAGTATAACTGTTTAAATTTTTATTATGAAAAAATCATTTTTATTGGCGGGCTTGGGATTGCTACTGCTATCATTCACATATCAAAAGGATACGGAAGAGATCATTAATGCGTTAAAAGCGGGCAATGCCGAATCTGTATCAGCTTATTTTGACAGTTATATCGACCTTACCCTGCCCGGGAAAGACGAGATCAAGAATATCGGAAAAAATCAGGCGGGTATCACCCTAAAATCATTTTTCGAAGAGAATGGAGTAAAAGGTTTTGATCTCACTTCTCAACGTGAATCCGGCACCACCATGTACATTGCAGGAAAATTACAGACCAAGAGTAAAGGTTATAATATCACTATTTTATTGAAGAATAAAGAAGGGAAACATCAGATCATTTCTATACGTATCAATTAATTATTTTTCATTTGCCATCAAGGATTCCTGTTAGGAATCTTTTTGTTTTTATAAACTTATTATCTTGCCTGCATGAAATCTTTTGATGAACAATTACAGCATTTAGTTGAAGAAGCGCTGGCAGAAGATGTAGGCAATGGTGATCACTCCACTTTAAGTTGTATCCCCTTGCATCAAAAAGGGAAAGCCGTTTTAAAAATAAAACAGGATGGGATTTTAGCCGGCATTGCAGTTGCTGAAAAAATATTTCGTTTCGTTGAGCCTTCCGCTCATTTTATTCAATTCATGAATGATGGGGATCCGATGCTTTCAGGCGAAAATGCTTTTGAAGTATTTGCAAACATTCATGCCATTTTAAAATGTGAAAGATTAGTATTGAATTGCATGCAGAGAATGAGCGGCATTGCAACACTCACACATCAATACATTAAAAAGTTAGACGGATATCATACTCGATTATTAGACACACGGAAAACAACGCCCAATTTTCGTTTGTTAGAAAAAGAAGCTGTAAGAATTGGCGGTGGCATCAATCATCGTTTTGGTTTGTATGATATGATCATGCTGAAAGACAATCACATTGATTATGCAGGAGGGATTGAAAAAGCAATTGATAAGGCGTATCAATATGTACAGTCAAATCAACTTGATTTAAAAATAGAAGTGGAAACAAGATCAATGGATGATGTAAAAAAAGTTTGTTCGACCGCAAAAGGGAAAGTTTTCAGGATAATGTTAGATAATTTTTCTCCTGAAAAAATTATGGAAGCATTGAAAATAATTAATGGCGCTTTCGAAACCGAAGCCAGTGGCGGCATTAATTTAGATACGATTGAGTCTTATGCTGCAACCGGTGTGGATTATGTAAGTGTGGGTGGATTGATTCATCAAGCTCAAAGTGTTGACCTGAGTTTGAAAGCGGTGATGGTTTAGTTGTTTATCGTTAATGAATTCAATTATGTCAAAAAAAAATAAACCCGATACTAAAGGATTTGTATTCAGCACCGATCCGAATTTTCGTTTTGAAGAAGAAGAAAATTTTCTTCAGGAAACATTGATTCCTTCCAAACAAAAATTAAGGATACGATTAGACACCAAACACCGTGCAGGCAAAGCTGTTACACTAATAACAGATTTTATAGGAATAGAAAATGATTTGGAAGAACTTGGCAAAAAATTAAAAAATTATTGCGGCACCGGCGGCAGTGTAAAAGATGGTGAAATCATCATTCAGGGTGATCAACGCGATAAGATCTTGCAATGGTTATTGAAAAATGATTACAGTAACTCTAAGAAAATATAAAATCATTTTTCGTTTTTCTCAAAACTCAATGCCCCGCTCGGGCATGTATTAATCTGTTCTATGATTCTTTCCGTAGTGGCGCCATCCATCTTTATCCAGGGCTTTACTAAAGGATCGAATACTTCGCGAAGATGCGTCCAGCATACCTTTGAATGAATACAAACATTCGGTTTCCAGATCACCGTAATCTCATCATTACTGTATTTAAAAATTTCTCTGGGCATAGATATTGATTTTAGTAGTCCAACTCTAATTTCAATCTATCTTTTAATTCTTTTATTAATGGATATTGTTCTGCAATCCTTTCAAATTTTTGTTTACTGTTCATCGTCATGTGCTGCGGAACTTCTTCTTTGATTCCTTCTTCCACCAAAACAGAAAAAGTGATACTTCTGTTATTGAATTGATGATGGATATAATCTGTCAATCCCATTTTTTCCTGTTCAATAAAACGTTGTGCAGTTAATGCTGACACAGTTGCTGTAAATCGGTTCTCAGATTCGATCTGCAATTTTGCAATTTTAAAAGTTGCTGCTGAAGAATGTTTTTGTTGTTGTTCTAATTGAGTTGTATAAATATCCCAACATGACCGTAATTTTTCTATTGATAATTCCTCGGCTTCTTTTACTTCTTCAATGCTGTATTTATCGCCGTATTTATCGCGTAACGCATCCAATAGATTTTTTTTACTGCCGGACGGTGGACGATTAACAGTGGACGGTTGATGCTTTGCTGTAGGTGGCTGTGGATTTTCGGCAACTAACTCGCGATAAACGACTCTTGACTCCAGACTTTCAATAACTTCTTGTTGAATCATCAGTTTAGCCTCAGGAACCGCAGCAACCTTCACTTGTAGCTGTTCCAGCGGTTTTAATTGGAACGCTATTCCGGAATCAATTCGTTTTTTTTTAACAACAGCTCCGTCGCTTACTGAAAGATCAATGGCTTGTTGCAAAAAATTTAATTTGATCAATGTTAACTCAACATGCAATCTTTTATTGCGTGCCATTTTAAAATTGATCTCTGCTTCATTCAGAATGTTCAATGCACTAACGAGGTACGCAGTGTTCGCTTTTTTTGATGCTGCAACATATTTTTCCTGCATGCCTTCCACTACATCCAATAAAGATGCTGCCTTTTCATCTTTGCATACCAAAATATTTCTGATGAATTCGGCAAAACCATTCAACACCATATCACCTTCAAAACCTTTACGATTAATCTCATCATACAATAACATCGCTGCGGCCAAGTCCTGCTGCAATAAAGAATCTATGAGTTTAAAATAATAGTCTTCATCAAGAATATTTAGATTATCAATAGTATTTTGATACGTCACTTCCCCATTCGTAAAACTTACGATCTTATCCAGGATACTCAATGCATCACGCATACAACCTTCACTCTTTTGAGCAATTACCTGCAGCGAAGCTTTGTCTGCTTTTAATTCTTCTTTATCAACTATTTCCTGCAAATGTTCAACAGTATCATTCGTAGTGATTCGTTTAAAATCGAATATCTGACAACGCGATAAAATCGTTGGAAGGATTTTATGTTTCTCCGTTGTGGCTAAAATAAAGATGGCATAAGATGGCGGCTCTTCCAAAGTTTTTAAAAATGCATTAAATGCACTGGCACTTAACATGTGTACCTCATCCACAATATATACTTTGTATTTTCCTGCCTGCGGTGCAAAGCGAACTTGCTCCACCAATGAACGAATATCATCCACCGAATTATTGCTCGCAGCATCTAATTCATGAATATTGAGTGATGTTCCAGCATCAAAAGAAACACAACTGTTACAGGTATTGCATGCCTCACCATCTGCAGTTGGATTAGTGCAATTGATGGTCTTTGCTAAAATCCTTGCACATGTTGTCTTACCTACACCACGAGGGCCGCAAAACAGAAATGCATGTGCCAGTTGATTATTCTTGATCGCATTCTTCAATGTGGTTGTGATATGCGACTGCCCTACCACAGTATTAAAATTCTGCGGTCTGTATTTTCTTGCCGATACGATAAATTTATCCATAATGAGTTCGAAGAAATTCAAATGTAAGCAATCGAAAAGTTTTGGAGAATGATAAGTTTGGCACGACTTATTCCAATCATATTAACAACTGCGGGTAACCTTTTATATTGACAGGCCATTTAGTTAAATTTAATTGTGATTTAAACTATTTTGAACAGAAACCATCTTATTTCAAACGTTTGAAAATGAATTTCAGGAGAATGAGTAAATGCTTTACAGTAGGTATTGCCCTTTTCGCATTATCAGGCTTTGTGCAGAAAGCAGCCATTGATAGAAATAGATTACGGTTTCCTTATAAAAAAGCAGGTTTGACCGAAAAGCAAGCTGCTGCACATCTGTTAAACCGATTTACGTTTGGTCCTACTCCCGGTCAGATTGATGAAGTAGTGAATATGGGTTTGGAAAAATGGTTTGCGCAGCAATTAAATGAAAGCCTCGATGATACCGACATGCTGAAGCGCTTGATCAGTTATGACGCTTTGAATTTATCGAGTGAAGAAATTGTAAATACTTATCCTAATCCCGGTCAGATAATCGCATTAGCCAAGAAAAATAATATTATCCTTAAAAATAATGATACGTCTGCAGCCGGTAAACAGGAATACAAAGAACAATTGAAGCAGGTAATGCAGCAATATGGTTATAAGCCGCCGGCCGAATTGGAAAGACAACTCATCAATCAAAAAATAATCCGTGCGGCATATAGCAATAATCAACTACAGGAAGTGATGACTGATTTTTGGTTCAATCATTTTAATGTTTCACTTACAAAAAATCAATGCTTACAATTTGTTTTGCCTTACGAACGGGACGCCATCCGCATCAATGCTTTGGGCAGTTTCGATCAGATGCTTTTGGCTACGGCAAAACATACAGCAATGCTGGAATATTTAGACAATGCAACAAGCGTAAGCAATAATAATCCTTTCGGTCAAAAACAATTGAATAACCTTCTTGCCAAACGCGTGAATGATAAAGTGGAAGAAATGGTCAATGATACATCCAATAAAAATGCAGCTGCATTAAAGCAATTATTAAATGCCAGAAAAACACAGGGACTGAATGAAAATTATGCACGTGAGATCATGGAACTGCACACATTAGGTGTTGACGGCGGTTATACGCAAAACGATGTAACCCAATTGGCAAGGGCATTAACAGGCTGGGGCATTATGCCATTATTGAAAGATGGTGTAGGGAAAAATTTGATTGATAAAGCAGGTGGAATCGATAAAATGAAAGAGAAAGGTTTTGTGATTGATGGTGATTTTTTATATCGCCCCGATAAACATGATGAAGGTGAAAAAATAATCCTTAATCAAAAATTACCTGCCAACGGCGGTTATGAAGAAGGTGTAAAGATGATCGAATTTTTAGCCAATCATCCATCCACTGCTAAATTCATTTCGAAAAAATTAGCCGTACGTTTTGTAAGTGACACACCTTCGGAGGCATTGATCAATAAAATGGCTGATGCATTTTTAAAATCAAAAGGCAATATTAAAACAGTGCTGACGGTGATGGTAAACAGCCCTGAATTCTGGAACGCAGATGCATTGCGTGAAAAAATAAGATCGCCTTTTGAATTGGCCATCAGTGCAGTTCGTGCTACAAAAGCCGATGTACAACAACCATTTCAATTGTTTTTGTGGTGTACGAGAATGGGGCAAAAATTTTATTATTATCAAGCTCCTACAGGATTTCCTGATAAAGCTTCTTACTGGATCAATACCGGTTCTTTGTTGAACAGGATGAATTTCGGATTGGCATTTGCAACAGAAAAAATTCCGGGTATAAAATTAAATCTTTCATCACTTAATAATAATCATGAACCGGAAAGCATAGAAGCTGCATTAAATACTTACAGTAATTTATTATTACCTGAAAGAGACAATGCAGCGAATATTAAAAGATTAATTCCTTTGATAACTGATAACGATCTGGAAAAGAAATTAAAAGACGCAGCAGCAAAAAATACAACCGCAGAAATAATTCCTACTGCTGATGAATCTGATAATATGACGGCAATGAGCGAAAGAAAAAATAATCGTGCTATGAAACAAGCTGAGAGGGCTGCATTAAATAAAAATAATGCCAAGCCTGTAACGTTGGCTTATGCTGCTGGGAACAATACAATGATAGCACAAGTAGCAGGAGTCATCATTGGTTCGCCAGAGTTTCAAAGAAAATAGCTGAATAAAGGGCAAAGCGCACAAGAGTGCGACGCAACGATGTTGAATGAAGATATAAAGTTGACAAAAAAATAAATACTCAATCTTATTTTATGGAAAGAAGAATTTTTATGCGTAACAGTGCATTGGCCTTATTCGCTGCGGGTTTTGGCGGTGTGCCTACCTTTATTGCAAATGCAGCAAGCAATAAAAAAATAATAGCACCGTATAAAAAAAATAAAGTGATGGTCTGCATTTTTCAACGCGGTGCGATGGATGGTTTGATGGCCGTTAGTCCTTACGCCGATCCTGCATTGAAAGCATTGCGACCAACATTATACATGAGCCCTGCGGAAACAGAAGGTAAGATGTTCGACCTCGATGGTCATTTCGGACTACACCCTGCAATGGCATCATTGACTCCATTATTTTCTGAAAAAAGAATGGCAATCGTTCATGGTGTAGGAAGTCCGAATAATACACGCAGTCATTTTGATGCACAGGATTATATGGAGAGTGGAACACCTTTTAATAAAGGAACTGCAAGCGGTTGGTTGAACAGAGCGGTTGGTTTGATGGGTCATGAAGCAACGCCGTTTCGTGCCGTAAGTTTAACAAGTGCGATGCCCAGAAGTTTGTACGGAGATAATGAAGCATTGGCCATTAATAATCTGCAGGATTTTGCGATTCAAATGAAAGGAAACCCAATGGCAGCAAACATTGCAGCGAAATCATTTGAAGAATTGTATGATGCAACTTCATCAGATATCTTAAACAAAACAGGAAAAGAAAGTTTTGATGCGATGAAGATGTTGAATGTAAATAATATTAAAAATTATCAGCCTGCTGCCGGAGTTGTATATCCAAATTCTCCACTGGGAAATTCATTAAAACAAATTGCCATCTTAATTAAAATGGATGTTGGTTTGGAAGTTGCTTTTGCAGAAAGCGGTGGATGGGATACACATTTTAATCAGGGAACAACAAATGGTTTATTGGCAAGAAACTTAAAAGACTTTGCAGACAGTATTGCAGCCTTCTGGAAAGACATGAGCGGTTATGAAGATGAAGTGACCTTAATGACGATGACTGAATTCGGAAGAACCGCACATCAAAACGGAACAGGCGGAACCGATCATGGCAGAGCAAGTTGTTTGTTTGTTTTAGGCAATGATGTACAGGGCGGAAAAGTGTATCACAATATAAAAAGTCTGGCGAAAGAAGATCTCGAAGATGGCAGAGACTTGCCTGTTTCAACAGATTTCAGATCAGTATTCAGTGCAGTTGCAAATAGACATCTAAACATTCATGACAATAAAAAATTATTTCCCGAATGGGATGGCAATAGCTTGAATTTGATGAAAGCGTGATTGGTTAGTGGTTACTGATTCCGGTTAACGGTTTTAACTTGCATGCTTGTAACATGAAACTTGTAACTTTTATTTGTATTCTAACATCGGATGTCTTTCAAAAGGATTTTTATTTTCATCAAAGATGTAACGATAAGTAACCATGACCCTGCTTTGTGCAGCGCCTAAAGTTTTATAGATATTGATCATCTTTGGATTCCAATCTCCTGCCCAACCCATTTCATAGGTTTTATACCACCCTTTATTTTGAATGAACAATGCTGCTGAATGAATGATGAAACTGTCAATGCCCAATGCCTGGAATTTAGGAACAACACCAAATGCCAAACCGGTGGCTTGCTTATTTTGCCCGGTATATTTCATCCACAACAAATGAAGTTTTTGAAATAACCCCATTTTACCGTTGAAGTGCTTGAAATATTGATTCACATCAGGAATATTAATAAACATCCCAATAGGCTCTTCCTTATAATAAGCAAACCATACCAAACGCTTGTCCATGATAGGTTTCATGGTATTGAACAACTTTAGTATTTGTTCGGGCGTTGTTTCTTTTGCCTCGCCATGCTGCGCCCAGGCTGCATTATAGACTGTTGCAAAATCGGCAGCATATTTTTCCAATTGATCCATATCAACATGCTTTGCAACATAATCTTTCTTTGCTGCAAACTTTGCATGACGCTCTGCGATCTTTGGATGAAAGGGATCATCTACATTGATAGAATAATAATATTGATTGTAATAATTTTTGAAACAGTAATTTTCAAACAATGATTGATAGTAAGAAGGATTGAATGCCATTCCGTACATCGGTTCTTTGTCAAACCCTTCCACCATTAAACCCCATCCTTTATCTCGATCTCCAAAATTAATGGGACCATCCATTGCTTCCATTCCTTTTTCAGCGAGCCATTGTTTAGCAATGTCAAATAAAGCATTGGCAGCCTGTTGATCACTAATGCAATCAAAAAAACCAACACCGCCTGTTGAAAATTCTGTGCCTTTATTGATATATTTTTTATTGGTGAAAGCTGCAATGCGACCGATCAATTCGCCTTCATCATTTTTTAATATCCATCGACTGACTTCACCATATTTGAATAATTTATTTTTAGCAGGGTCAAATACATCATTCACTTCATTGTCCAAAGGGCGGATATAAGCAGGATTGGATCTGTTCATCAACACATTTACTGCAATAAAGTCTTTGGCAGTTGCTTTATCTTTTACTTCAATTAATTGCATCAAAGGAATTATTTTATCTAAGCGAATGTAAGAATTATCAGTAAAGCTTTTGTTCTGATTGCGGTTACTTTAATCATTAAAACAATGGTATTTTTGGAAAATTATTTTGTTACAAATAATTTCTCGCTCATTTTTTCATCGTGTCCATAAATATCTTTTCTAAAATTGAGCAGCCCGTTCTTGTCTACCCATGCCGTGAAATAAACAATGAAAACAGGGATTGTTTTTTTCAATGTTACCCAACGTTCTTTTGGCAAATGCATAGAGCTGTCTATCACATTGCTTTTCCAGATTGTGGCGGTATCGCTTCGCAATAAATATTGAGCGAATTTTTTTGGCTCGGCAATTCGGATGCAACCATGACTGAAACTGCGGCTCGACACATTGAACAATTCATGATTGGGTGTATCATGCAGATAAATATCATAGTTGTTGGGAAATAAAAATTTTACCAATCCCAAAGAATTATTCGGTCCGGGTTTTTGACGAACAAGCGGCAATCCATTGCTTGTTCCCGTTATTTCCATATTATTTCGCTGGATATAATTTTTATCTCTTTTCATAC
>CAIVCF010000030.1 GCA_903904335.1 uncultured Chitinophagaceae bacterium
ATAAACCGAAGCCCTCTCCCCGTGAGCGCATTCATTTGAACCAATAATCCTATTTTTGTGCATAAGCACAATCCTTAGAGGATATATTTCAAAGAGTTACAGACGAATCTGACGGCTTGGGTGTTACCGGTGGTGAAGAAGACGGCGTTGATAACAGTGCCGTTGATAACGATAAATTATATACACAACCGCAGCATGTTGCTTATTCTTATACTGAATTAAGTAAAGTAAGTAATCTGTTTACCATTGCAGCTGCATTTGGTAATGTACATGGTGTTTACAAACCGGGCAATGTTGAATTGAAACCTGAAATTCTGCACAACAGTCAGGTTTTCATTGAGAAAGAATTAAAGACCGGACCAAAACCTGTTTACTTTGTATTCCACGGTGGTAGCGGTTCTCCGCAGCATCAAATCCGCGAAGCGATCAGCTACGGTGCCATTAAAATGAATATCGATACCGACATGCAATGGGCATTCTGGGAAGGCGTAAAAATTTCTACAAAAAGAATGAAGCATACTTACAAGGACAATTAGGTAATCCTGAAGGAGCTGATAAACCAAATAAAAAATATTACGATCCGCGTGTTTGGTTACGCAAAGGAGAAGAAAATTTCATTAAACGTTTGGAAGTTGCATTTGACGATTTGAATTGTATTAACCGTAACGCATAATTTTATTCTATTAATTTAAAAGAGTCAGGAAAGTAAATTCCTGGCTCTTTTTTAAGTTATAATCAAAGGAATCGATTGATCAATCAGCTCCTGAAAATTAGTATTTCAATATAAAACAGGCCTTTAAACAGGTTTTTTTCTTTCTGGCCCTTATTACTGCAATTTTGACCGATTTATCGTTTCTTTGTTATAAAATAACTAATAGTTGATTATTTTTTTTGAAATTTTGTTACTTGCATACAGGTAATCATTTTTTGGGGGTAAAAAAATGTTTATCCTGATAATAATATGTATTTAACTGATCAATTTATTTTATTTACAGACACAATTAAGAAATTATTAAATTTCAAGAAAAGCTATGATTCTTCCAGATCAAGTAATTACAATCAGTAAACCGGATCTGTTACAGGAAAAGGTTTCACAATTTACCAGAGCCGAAGAAATTAAAGAAGCAGGACTCTATCCATATTTTCGCGTAATTGAATCAGATCAGGATACTGAAGTGATGATCAATGGCCGAAAAGTATTGATGTTTGGTTCTAATAGCTACCTCGGCTTGACCAACCATCCTTACATCAAAAAAGCTTCTATTGATGCCATCAATAAATATGGTTGCGGATGTGCAGGTTCACGTTTTTTAAACGGCACATTGGATATTCATCTTGAATTAGAAGATAAATTGGCAGAATTTGTTGGGAAAGATGCAGCTTTGGTTTTCAGCACCGGTTTTCAGGTAAACATTGGAGTGATCCCTGCTTTATTGGGCAGGCATGATTATCTTATTTTAGATGAATTGGATCATGCTTCTATCATTGAAGGTGCACGTTTGTGTTTTGCAAAAACATTAAAGTATAAACACAACGATCTCGAATCGCTTGAAAAGGTTTTGCAGTCCTGCAAACCCGATAAAATAAAGTTGATCGTTACAGAAGGCATATTCAGCATGGATGGTGATATTGCCAACCTTCCGGGCATCGTTCATCTTGCAGAGAAATACAATGCCTCGATCATGGTTGATGATGCTCATTCATTGGGCGTGATCGGGGACGGCGGCCGCGGTGCATCTTCTCATTTTGGTTTGACTGAAAAGACCGATCTGATCATGGGAACATTCAGCAAATCGCTTGCCTCCATCGGTGGATTTATTGCTGCAGATCAAAAGACAATTAATTTCCTAAAGCACCATGCAAGGTCATTAATGTTTAGTGCGAGCATCTCTCCTGCCGCTACTGCCAGTGTGATCGCTGCATTGGAGATCATGAAAAATGAACCTGAGAGAATTGAACAATTATGGACAAATACCAATTTCGCTTTATCAGAACTCAAACGACTTGGTTTTGATACCGGAATTGCAAATACACCAATCATTCCTATTTATGTACGGGATGATTTGAAAACTTTCCAACTCGCAAAGCTTTTGTTGGATGACGGTATTTTTGTGAATCCGGTTGCTTCACCTGCAGTTTCAAAAGAAGACAGCTTGATCAGATTTAGTTTAATGGCAACTCATACAAGAGAACAAATTGAAAAAGCTATAGAAAAATTATATGCAGTTTCAAAAAAGTTGAGCATCATCTAATGTAAAATAAACCGCATGGCCATAGAAATAAAAGAAGTCACTACCAAGAAACAATTCAATGCATTTCTTGATTTGCCTTATCGTTTATATAAAGGGCATCAATATTTTGTTCCACCATTGAAGTTTGATGAGAAAGCAACATTAAGTAAAGAAAAAAATCCTGCGTTTGATTCTTGTGAAGCAAAATATTGGCTTGCATACAAAGACGGAAAAGTGGTAGGTCGTGTTGCCGGAATAATCAATAATTCATACATCCAAAAATGGAAAAATAAATATGCCCGTTTTGGCTGGATAGATTTTGAAGAAGATGAAGCTATTGCAACAGCTTTATTGCAACAGGTTGAAGCTTGGGCAAAGGAAAAAGGAATGGTTGCAGTTCATGGTCCGCTTGGTTTTACGGACCTTGATCATGAAGGTGCGTTGGTTGAAGGATTTGATCAACTTGGCACTTTGGCTGCATTATACAACTATCCTTATTATCCAGTTTATTACGAAAAAAATGGATACAAAAAAGATACTGATTGGGTTGAATATAAAATTAAAATCCCTAAACAATTACCAGAAGATCTTCTAAAAATAGCATCTCTCGTAGAAAGAAGATATGGCTTAAAAGTTATTAAAGCTAAAAAGCCAAAAGAAATTCTTCCTTATGCAAAACCAATATTCGATTTAATTAATGATGCTTACTCAGAATTATATGGCGTTACAGAATTAACCGACAAACAAATTGAATATTATACCAAGGCTTATTTTGGTTTTATGAAAGTTGATTTTGTTTCGATCATTGTTGATAATGAAGGAAAACTTGCAGCATTTGGAATAACAATGCCATCACTATCTGAAGCATTACAAAAGTCAGGTGGTTCTTTACTTCCATTTGGTTTTATACATATCCTTACAGCTATGAGTAAACCCAAAATTGCCGACTTTTTAATGATAGCTGTTCGCAAAGAATTTCAGGGGAAAGGTGTAAATGCATTATTGATTCGCGAAATAGGCAATGCATATATTAAAAGAGGTGTTGAATATGCTGAAACAAATGTTGAATTAGAAGATAATACTAAAGTGCAATCTATCTGGAAACATTTCGATGCAGTTCAACACAAAAGACGCAGATGTTACATCAAACATTTGTAGTTATTCTTTCGAGTTAACAGAATCATGAAAAATAAAATTCTCATCACCGGTGCCTCTGGTTTTATCGGGAGTCATTTAGTGGAAGAAGCACTGAAACAGGGATTTGAAGTATATGCGGGTATCCGTAGATCGAGCAACAAACAGTTTTTACAAGACGAAAGAATTCATTTTTTGGAATTAGATTTCTCCTCCAAAAATATACTTCAGCAACAGCTTACTGCATTCAAACACTTGAATGCTAATTTGGATTTTGTAATTCACAATGCAGGCATCACTCAAGCAAATAATAAAGAAGGTTTTTTTAAAGTGAATTGTGGCTATACGCAAAATCTTGTGGAAGCTTTACAAGGATCAGAAATGCAATTGCAAAAATTTGTGTTGATCAGCTCATTAGCTGCTTATGGGCCCGGTAACGCTGAAAGTTTTGCTCCAATTGAATTATGGCAAAAACAAAAACCAATTTCAACTTATGGAAAAAGCAAATTATGTGCTGAAGAATTTGTAAAGTCTGCAAATATTTTCCCATACATCGTCATTAATCCTACAGCAGTATATGGTCCTCGTGATAAAGATTTTTTAGCGTTTGTAAAATTGATCAACAATAAAATCGAACCATATATTGGTACCAACAAACAAATGGTTTCAATGATCTATGTAAAGGATCTGACAAAAGCTGTGATCAGTTTGCTTCATAAGAATTGTTCGAATCGTTCTTATATCGTATCGGATGGAAATGATTATGATAAAGAAGAATTAGGTGCAGCGGTAAAATCAATCCTTCACAAAAAAACATTCAAAATAAAAATACCTGCAACGCCTCTCCGCATTGTTATTGCAATGGTTGAAAAAATATATCAACTCTCTTCAGGCAAACTCCCTTTTTTAAATATTGAAAAAGTGAATGAAATAAGCAGCTCGAACTGGCTATGCGACAGTAAACAATTATGGGATGACCTTTCTTTTTCGCCACAGTATTCTTTAAAGGAAGGAATGACAGAAACAATGAAATGGTACAAAGAAAATAATTGGCTCTGATCACAAACGAAAAATAAACTGCATTAAATTCACTCTGCGCAAGTGTGCACTGAAATCTATACCTAGAATGGCTTAGAGCCTGATCGCTATCCTCTTTTCCAAATATTTGTTATAACATTTATTTTCTTTCATCACATCATTCATTCCATGATGAAAGTCATATTCAGATTTACTGCATGTAGATAGCTTTGTG
>CAIVCF010000031.1 GCA_903904335.1 uncultured Chitinophagaceae bacterium
ATACTCGGCAGCGGCGATCCGCATGTAGAATGGCAACTCAGCAGCATGAATGGAAATTATCCCCGCTTTTATCATGCAGTGATGGGTTATGATGAAACATTATCTCATAATATGTATGCGGGTGCAGATTTTTTATTGATGCCGAGCAGGGTTGAACCATGCGGATTAAATCAAATGTATGCCATGCGTTACGGCACGGTGCCAATGGTAAGAAGTACAGGTGGATTGCAAGACACGGTTGTTGATATGGGGGAATGGGAAGGTTTTGGAATTAGATTCAATAATGCTACTGTAAGTGATATTCATTATTCAGTAAGCAGGGCAGTAAGTGTATATCAGGATAAAACACATTTCAACTGGATGCGAAAGCACATGATGCAGATAGATCATAGTTGGGAAAGTACAGTAGAACAATACATGAACATATATCGTTCTTTCAGGTAATAAAAATATTTTTTATTACTCTATTGTTAGTAAATTTATAAACTGTAAATAAAAAATCTATGACAACGATAGCCAGCTCAGTGATTTCAGTTATTCTTGGGGGAGGTGCAGGTACAAGATTATATCCGTTAACAGCCAGTAGAAGCAAACCTGCAGTTCCTATTGCAGGTAAATACAGATTGGTTGATATTCCTATCAGTAATTGTATCAACTCAAACATCAACAGAATGTTTGTATTAACGCAGTTCAATTCGGCATCACTCAATAAGCATATTAAAAACACCTATCACTTCAGCGCATTCAGCACAGGCTTTGTTGATATTCTCGCTGCCGAACAAACTCCGGATAATCCGGGATGGTTTCAGGGAACTGCAGATGCGGTTCGTCAATCATTACGCCATATCAACAATTTGGAATTTGAATATATTTTGATATTGAGCGGCGATCAATTATATCAAATGGATTTTGCCGATATGATCGCTGAACACAAAAAACAAAATGCGGATATTTCTATTGCAACCATTCCTGTTGTTGCAAAAGAAGCTTCTGAATTCGGCATACTGAAAGCTGATAAGGATAATATCATCACATCTTTTATTGAAAAACCAAAAGCAGAGATCTTGGGGGAATGGGTAAGTGATACAGGGCCGGATATGCAGCATCAGGGAAGAAACTTCCTGGCATCAATGGGCATTTATATTTTCAGCAAAAAAGTATTGTATCATTTGCTGAAAGAAGAATATCCCGATGCGACCGATTTCGGAAAAGAGATCATGCCGCATTCAATAGAAAAATATAAAGTCATCAGTTTCCAATATGACGGTTACTGGACTGATATCGGAAATATCTATTCTTTTTATGAAGCGAATCTTGCATTGACACAGGAAATCCCGCCATTCAATTTATTTGATAATAATAAAACTGTATTCAGTCGCGCAAGAATGTTGCCCCCTGCAAAGATCAGTGGAACTACTTTGGAAAAAACAATCATTGCTGAAGGTTCTATCATCAATGCAAGTCGTTTGGAAAACTGTGTGGTTGGTATCCGTGCAAGAATCGGTTATGGTACAACTGTTGTCAGCACTTACATCATGGGTAATGATTATTATGAAACATTAGAAGTGATGGAAGAGAATGTTAGAAACGGGATTCCTAAGATCGGCATCGGTGAAAGATGTTATATCAAAGATGCATTGATCGATAAAAACTGCCGTATAGGTAATGACGTAAGAATCAATGGTGGCAAGCATCTGGAGAATACAGATCATCCTTTATATACTGTGAAAGATGGAATTGTGGTGGTTAAGAAGGGAGCCATATTGCCTGATGGTTTTGTGATTTAAACTTTTCTGAAAACATCCGTTAGGATGTTTTTTTATTGTATTTTTATTTCGTGTATTTTTTACATATTGATTAAACGATTGCTATGGCATTTACCAACGCTTCAACTGCAACTTCAAATAATACCAAACCTGCTTTGAGTTTCTGGAAAATCTGGAATATCAGTTTTGGATTTCTCGGGGTACAAATTGGATACTCTTTACAAAATGCAAACACGAGCAGAATATTATCTGCCATCGGCGCGGATCCGCATCATTTAAGTTTATTCTGGTTAGCTGCACCGTTAGCAGGATTTTTTGTTCAACCTATTGTCGGGTTATCAAGTGATAAGACATGGACAAGAATCGGAAGAAGGATCCCATTTATTCTCGGCGGTTCTTTTGTGTCTGCATTTGCCATGTTCTTCATGCCGAATTCAGAACACTTTGCACAATTATTGCCACCATTGATTTTCGGCGCAACCATGTTGTTGCTGATGGATACATCGTTTAATGTAACCATGCAACCTTTCAGGGCATTGGTGAGTGATATGGTTCCTGAAAGCCAGCGTAATAAAGGATATGCGATACAAAGTTTTTTAATTAATACAGGTGCAGTTGTTGGTTCAATACTGCCGTTTGTGTTAACATGGATAGGTGTTGCCAATGAACCGGGGCCGGGACAAAAAGTGGCGCCAACTGTTATATGGGCTTTTTATTTTGGAGGAGGCGCATTATTGTTAAGTGTTTTATGGACATCTTTCAGAACAAAAGAATATCCTCCAGAAGAATATGCCAAATACAATAATATTGATACAGAAGAAAAAGTGAAAATGTCTTTTTTGGATTTATTGAAAAATATTCCTGCCACAATGTGGCAATTATCAGTCACTCAATTTTTCTCTTGGTTTTCTTTGTTTTTAATGTGGGTGTATACCACACAAGGTATTGCACAAAACATTTGGCATACGATCGATCCAAAATCAAAAGATTTTAATGAAGCAGGAAACTGGACAGGGGTCATATTTGCTGCATATAGCGTTTTTGCTGCATTGTATTCATTGGTATTAACACCATTGGCAGATAAGTTCGGCAGAAAAAATACATATATGCTTTCATTGATCGCAGGTGGTTTGGGATTATTATCGATGATGTTTATCAATGATAAAAATTTATTGTTCATACCAATGATAGGAGTGGGTATTGCATGGGCTGCAATTCTTGCTTTGCCTTATGCCATCTTATCTTCTTCATTACCTGCAAGGCAAACAGGTGTGTATATGGGCATATTCAATGCAACGATTACCATTCCTCAAATTGCGGCTGGTTTGCTGGGCGGGATTGCATTAAGATTATTGAATGATAACGCCATTAATGTGATTGCATTAGCAGGCTGTTCAATGATATTGGCAGGAATATTTGCCAAGATCGTTATCAAATCGAAAGAATAATTTTTCAGTATAAAAATATAATCATGTATAAGAAAACCTCAATACTGTTGATCCTGTCAGCAGTATTTTTTTGTCAAAGTTTGTTTTCCCAGTATGCAACAGTGTATCCAACGAATTGGTGGGTTGGAATGAAACATAATAAAATTCAGTTGTTAATCAGGTGCGACAGGCAGGGATTTAATCAGGAAAAAGTAACAATAAATTATCCTGGTATAACAATTACAGATGTTCATCGGTTAGAGAATCCTAAATATATCGCTGTAGACATACTAATATCTCCTTCCACTAATCCAGGTAAAGTACCAATTGCTTTTAGTTGGGAAGGAAAGAAAAATGAACCAATTATTTGGCAATTAAAAGAAAGAAGAAAAGGAAATGGTACGCAATATGCACAAGGTGTTAATTCATCTGATCTTGTGTATTTGATCATGCCCGACCGTTTCAGCAACGGAGATACCACCAATGACCACGTTGCAGGAATGAGAGATCAATCATTGAATCGCGGCGAAATTTATGATCGTCATGGCGGCGATATGCAAGGTATCATCAATCACCTCGATTACTTGCAAAACCTTGGTATCACTACATTGTGGATGACACCTGTCATTGAAAACGATGAACCTCACAGAACAGAACATGGCTATTCATTCACCAATCATTATAAGATTGATCCACGGCTTGGTGGTGAATCAGCGTATAAAAAATTAAGCGACGCTTTACATGCACGTGGAATGAAATTAATTCAGGATGCAGTATATAATCATGTTGGCAGTGAAAATGTTTTTGTAAAAGATCCACCTACAAAAGATTGGTTTCATCAATGGCCAACTTATACCGGGACCAATTATAAAGATCAGGTGATCTTCGATCCTTACGGTTCTGCAAAAGAAAAAAAGATCATGCAAGATGGTTGGTTCACACAAAAAATGCCTGATGTAAATCAATCAAATCCTTACTTCGCAAATTTCTTGATCCAACATGCAATTTGGAGTGTGGAAGAATTTGGAGTGGACGGTTGGAGGATCGATACTTATATTTATAATGATCTTGATTTTATGAACCGTTGCAATGCTGCATTGATAGAAGAATATCCGAAGATGACGATGTTCGGAGAAACTTGGGTTCACGGAACAGCTAGCCAGGCTTATTTTACAGCGAATAATTTTAATATACCATTCAAAAGCAATTTGCCGGGTGCAACGGATTTTCAAATGTTGTTTTACGGTATCATGCCTTCTTTGAAAGAAAATTTTGGATGGACAGAGGGCGTCAATAAATTGTATACCACATTAAGTAATGACTTCTTGTATAAAAATGCAAACAACAATGTGATCTTCTTAGACAATCATGATTTGACCCGTTTCTATTCTGAGATGAAAGAAGATGTAAACAAACTGAAGATGGGTATTGCATGGTTGTTGACCACAAGAGGTATCCCGCAAATTTATTATGGTACAGAAGTATTGATGAAAGGAGAGAAGAACCCTGCGGATGGTTGGGTGCGTTTGGATTTTCCGGGTGGATGGAATGGCGATAAAAAAAGCGCTTTTACACAAGAAGGGTTATCTGATGAAGAGAAAAATATGTTGGCGTACACAAAAATTTTGGCCAATTACAGAAAGAATTCTTCCGCGATCACAAAAGGAAAGTTGATGCAATATCTTCCCAATGATGGTTTGTATGTTTATTTCCGTTACGATAACAATCAAACTGTAATGTGTGTGATGAATACAAGTGATAAAGAAAAACAGATCGATTTTAAAAATTATGATGAACGTACCAGCGGTTTTTCAAAAGCTGTGGATGTTATTAGCGGCACAACTTTTAATAATTCATTTTCAATTCCTGCAAAACGAATGTGGGTGTTGGAATTAAAAAAATAGGCGAACGAAAATAACATAGCACAACATAATTGAGGTGTTCCCCGATTTAGAATTTTATTTTCATAAAACCTCCCTACATTTATAAACCAAAACCAAACGTTTATGAAGAAAATATTTTTTTGTTTTTGCATGTTATCTTTCTCTGTGAGTCTTGCTATAGCCCAACAAAGGCCCGGAGGTGGCGGGGGGAATAGACAAGATGGCCAAACTTCAACAGCTCCTACTTTAACAACCAGTACCGGAGCACCTACAAGAGTGAATCTTAAAACAGATTCAACTGTTACAGTTAAAAATGAAATAACCATTAAGGGTGAAAAAGTTGCTTATACTGCCATTGCAGGAACTTCGCCTGTATTGGATGCAGATAATCTGCCCATCGCAAATGTTTTCTATACATATTATGAAAGAAATGATGTAAAAGATAAAACAACAAGGCCATTGGTCATTTCTTTTAATGGTGGCCCGGGAACTCCTTCAGTTTGGATGGAGATCGGCTACACAGGTCCGCGTATTTTAAATGTGGATGATGAAGGTTATCCCGTTCAACCTTACGGATTAAAAGATAATCCGCATTCTATTTTAGATGTGGCTGATATAGTTTATATCGATCCTGTTAATACGGGTTTCTCACGTCCGTTAATTAAAGAAGGTGTTGCACAAAAATTTTTCGGCACAAATGCCGATATAAAATATCTCGCAGCATGGATCAATTCTTTCGTAAGTAAATACAAACGTTGGGCTTCCCCCAAATTCCTCATCGGCGAAAGCTATGGCACCACAAGGGTTTCAGGGCTTGCATTGGAATTGCAGGATGCACAATGGATGTATTTAAATGGTGTTGTTTTAGTATCACCCACTGATCTCGGAATTGAAAGGAGCGGACCTGTTGGCGCTGCATTATTTGTTCCTTATTATGCTGCAACTGCTTGGTATCATAAAGCATTAAATAAAGAGCTCCAGAAAAAAGATCTGACAGATTATTTACCTGAGGTAGAAAAATTCACGATTGATGAATTGATCCCTGCCATCACCAAAGGCGGTGCTTTAAGTGATGAAAAAAGAAAAGAAGTTGCTGCTAAATATGCAGCATATACAGGGCTTTCTCAAAAAGCTGTTTTGGAACATAATTTTGAAATACCAACAAATTTTTTCTGGAAAGAATTATTGCGTGATAAAGGTTATACAGTGGGAAGATTGGATTCAAGATATTTAGGAATTGACAGACAGGATGCAGGTGATCGTCCTGATTACAACGCAGAACTTTCATCATGGGAACATTCTTTCATGCCGGCAATGAATATTTATTTGAGAGATGAATTGAATTTTAAAACTGATCTCAGTTATTTTTTATTCGGACCCGTGAATCCATGGGACAGAACGAATGACAGAACAGGATTGAATCTCGGAAAAGCAATGTCTGAAAATCCTTACTTGCATTTATTGGTGCAATCAGGATATTATGATGGTGCTTGTGATTATTTTAATGCGAAATACAGCATGTGGCAAATTGATCCTGCAGGAAAATTAAAAGACAGAATGAGTTGGGAAGGTTACAGAAGCGGGCACATGATGTACTTACGCAAAGATGATCTCGCAAAGGCAAATGAAAGTTTGCGAAAGTTCATCGCTAAATCAATTCCAAAATCAGGTACGCCTGCAAAGTATAAAGAATAAATTTATTGCGAAAAATTTAAATCCTTCTGAATTTATTTATTTAAAAAGCTTCAATAATATTATTGAAGCTTTTTAAATTTTTTGCCTGCCTTCATTTTCATACTATACTTCCCAAACTAATTCAATAGGTGCATTCAGTGATCTGGAAATTTGCAAACCAACCAATATTTATATTGTATATTTAAGATAAATTCCAATCTTAACTACGATGGCTAAATCATCAAATAAAAATATTCCGTCAGCAAAAAAATATGAAGAAATTCATTTTGTTGATACCGCACAATCTGTCTGGAATTATTCATTATTGACGGATGATGATGTTCGCAATTTTCAAAACGGAACACATTACAGTTTATATCGTGTGTTAGGGAATAAACAAATTCAGGTGCTGGAAAAATGGGGGACTTATTTTGCAGTATGGGCTCCAAATGCAACGTTGGTAACGGTTACAGGTTATTTTAATAATTGGAATCAAGAGTCGCATCCATTAAAAGTGCGATTGGATAATTCAGGGATTTGGGAAGGATTTATTCCGGATGTTCATGCAGGTGAAGCTTACAAATATCATATTCACGGTTATCAGGGAATGAAATTGGATAAGGGTGATCCTTATGCACACTTCTGGGAAAAACGTCCGTTCACTGCATCCATCACATGGCAAACACAATATGAATGGAATGATGCAGCATGGATGAAGACAAGAAAAAAACACAATGCATTAACATCACCATATTCTGTTTATGAAGTGCATTTGGCAAGTTGGATGCGACCTGATAAATATGATGAAGAAACGTACAACACTTATCAGCAAATAACAGAAAGATTAGTTCCTTATGTAAAAGAAATGGCATTCACGCATGTTGAATTCATGCCCGTAATGGAACATCCTTTTGATGGAAGTTGGGGTTATCAGGGTACCGGTTTTTTTGCACCCACATCACGTTTCGGTAATCCGCAGGAATTTGCTGCAATGGTGGATGCATTTCATAATGCAGGCATTGGTGTGATACTTGATTGGGTGCCTTCGCATTTTCCTTATGATGCACATGGTTTATTTATGTTTGATGGAACACATACTTACGAATATGCAGATATGCGTAAAGGTTATCATCCCGATTGGAATTCTTACATCTTCAATTATAAACGCGGTGAAGTAAAAAGTTTTTTGATCAGCAGTGCAAGATTCTGGTTCGAACAATTTCATATTGATGGCATTCGTGTGGATGCTGTTAGTTCTATGTTGCGATTGGATTACAGTCGTAATGAAGGTCAATGGGAACCGAATGAATTCGGTGGCAACGGAAATATCGAAGCTATTGCATTTATCAAAGACTTGAATGAAACATTGTATCGCGACTTTCCCGATATTCAAACCATCGCAGAAGAAGCGAGTGATTGGCCTGGGATCAGTCGCCCTACATTCGAAGATGGGCTTGGCTTTGGCATGAAATGGATGATGGGATGGATGCACGATACATTGGATTATTTTAAACTCGATCCTATATTTCGCGGCGCACATCAGGATAAATTCACATTCAGCATGATGTATTTCTATGATGAGAATTTCATGCTGCCTTTATCGCATGATGAAGTGGTGCATGGCAAATCTCCGATGATCTATAAAATGCCCGGTGATGAATGGCAAAAATTTGCAAACCTGCGGATTTTATATACTTATATGTTCACACATCCCGGTGCAAAATTATTATTCATGGGAGATGAGTTTGGACAAACAAGCGAATGGAATTATAAAAGTGAATTGCAATGGGATTTGTTATCACATCTCAGTCATGCAGGCATGAAACATTGCGTTCAAAAATTAAATGAATTATACAGAGGCGAACCTGCATTGTATGAAAAACAATTTGAGCAGGGTGGATTTGAATGGATTGACCTCAATCATCGCGCAGAATCTGTAATGGTCTATAAACGAAAAGGCAAAAAAGAAAAAGAAGATGTGCTGGTGATATTGAATGTTACACCTGTTGTTCGCAATGATTGGGAAATTCATGTGTATGGTAAAAAAGAGTGGAAAGAAATATTTAATAGTAACGATAAAGCGTTTTGGGGAACAGGAGATGTATTTAATCCCGAAATAAAAGCAGAGTTGGTAAATGAAGATGATAAATGGTATAAACTAAAAATACAGTTGCCAGCGTTGGGTGCTGTGGTGTTGAGATAATTTTATTATTCAAAAAATCAATTAACTCAAAAAATATTTACTAATTATTACATTTTGTAATCATAATTTCCTTTCATATCTGCAATAAAATAGGAGCCATCATTTAAAAATTGTAGCCGAAAAACGTCAAGTTTAGTTTCATTTAACTTTTGTCTAAGGTCAGATGGGACATCTCCAAAAAATCTATAACCTTTTTCATAAATCGCAACAAGTCCTGTATTCGTTAAATGAGCAGCCCACAGCATACCATACTTCTCTGAGCCTTCTTTTAACCAATCCAAAATTTTATTACTTGATGCGGTAAATTTACTTTTACTAATCATAATCCAATCATCATTATCATTAAATGTAATAGAAAATATAACTTCATTTTCGTTGTTCCACTCTTTAATTTTATTGTCTAAGGAAATAGGGATACCATAAGATGAAACACCATTATTTCCCCAAAGAATTAACCAACTTCCATTTTCAGTTAATACAACATCATCAATAAGTTCATCCCTTTGATTAAATAAAGAAAGCCTATCAGTCATTGCTGTTGGTAAACCTACGCCAGCCCAACCATTTCGCCCATTTAATGCTATATCTCCACCTCTTAATGTCATGGCTACATTTTTGCATGAGCCCCATTCTTGAATTTTTTCTCTAATAAATTTTCTTCCTTGTGAATTTGTTGCAGTGGAGAAAGCAATTATTGCAGTAAGTAATATAATTTTTTTCATAAAGTAAAATTTTATTACAATACTTAAATGTACAAACCTTTCTTAATATGTAAAAATTAATTTCCGTATAACATCAGGATTTCAACTGGCGCAAGTGTTCCAACGGATCACTTGTGCCTACTTAATGTAACCGGACTGTGTCCGGCAAAAGCATTACAGCAGTATCAATGGAGGTGCGTATTATATTTCATAAGTAATCAACCTCAGCTCTTTCACAGTGCTAAACTGTTTATCGGAAGTGATTAAAGGGATATTGGATGCAATAGCTGTAGCGGCAATAACAGCATCGGCTAATTTTAAATTGTAGTTTTTTCTCAGCTCAACATATTTCTCTTTTATTGTATCGTTCATTGAAACCTGCAAACATTCGCCCAGTAATGCTGCAATTTGTTTTTCTTCCTTTGCAGTTATATTCTTAAAACCTATCAACTCAAGTTCTGTTATAAAGGATACATAAATATTTTTACCCTGTAAAATATTCTCTAAAGTGTTATTGCCTTTAAGCAGATATAAAAAAATATTTGTATCAACTAAAATCTCTTTCCCACTCATCTCTTAATCTTTTTTGGATAGCTAATGGATCTTCTTTCAGTTTCAGAATGCCATTGTACTTTTTTGCATTAAAGCCTTTTGACGGCTTTTTTTTATAAAGCTTTTTTTCTATGGCATCAATTTCTTTTTTGCTCGCCCCTTTTTTTAATACTAATACCATATCAGTTTTATTTTAAACAAATCTACTTTTTTTAAATCATATTTTCAAATAGCTGCCATGAAAGCAGAGTGTACAAGTGAGTGACACAACAGCAGATGCCATGAAATGCTTCTGCCTACTTCAAAACCTTTTACAACATCACCATTTGCCACCAGTCATTGTTTTCTGCCTTTGATAGCAAATAATATTTCAGCAGTGTTGTAACTTTTTATTTTTACTTCCGTTACACTCAAAACTATCATCATGAAAAAAATATTGCTGTCGTTTGTTGTCATGCTGTCCGCATTTTCAACTGTACTATCACAAAACATTGTGTATGATAATAATGCTGAAAAAAGAAATGTAGGTTCGTTTCATGCCATTGAAACTTCTGCAGGTATTCAGGTGATCCTTACCAAAGGAACAAAAGAAGAATTGGCCGTGAGTGCGAGTGAAAAAGATTTGATCGGTAAAGTTGAAACAGTGGTTAAGAATGGCGTATTAAAAATCTATCGTGAAAGTGATTGGAAATTCTGGAACAATTTTAAGGACTGGCATATTAAAGTCTATGTTTCTTATGTGAACATCGACGGTTTGGAAGCGAGCAGCGGTGCCAGTATAAAAGGATCAGATGTTCAATTCAATAAATTAGAAGTAAAGCAAAGCAGCGGTGCTTTAATAGATCTGTCTGGCAGTGCAGAAGCATTGAATGTGGATGGAAGCAGCGGCAGTCAGTTTAACGGATACGACCTTAAAACAACCACATGTTATGCTGATGTAAGCAGTGGAGCAGATGTGAAAGTAAGTGTGGCTAAAGAA